>CBDDIB010000001.1:0-487500 GCA_965228695.1 Alphaproteobacteria bacterium
CTTGAATGCACCGGCATCTTCACCAACCGCGACCAGGCCGCCCTGCATCTGGAAGCCGGCGCGAAACGCGTTCTGGTATCGGCACCGGCAAGCGGCGCCGACCTCACCGTCGTTTACGGCGTGAACGATGACCAACTCAAGGCCGAACACACGATCATCTCCAACGCGTCCTGCACCACGAACTGCCTGGCGCCGGTCGCCTATGTCCTGAACCAGGCGATCGGTATCGACCGCGGCTTCATGACCACGGTGCACGCTTTCACCGGCGACCAGTCGACGGTGGACACGCTGCATAGCGATCTTCGCCGGGCGCGCGCTGCATCGGCGTCGATGATCCCAACCTCGACCGGTGCCGCGAAGGCCGTCGGCCTGGTGTTGCCGGAACTGAACGGAAAGCTCGATGGCACCGCCATTCGCGTACCGACGCCGAACGTGTCGATGATCGATTTGAAATTCGATGCATCGCGCGACACCGACCCCGAAGAGGTCAACGGCGCGATCAAACAGGCGGCCGCCGGCGCGCTCGATGGCGTTCTCGCGACCAACGACGAGCCGTTGGTCTCAATCGATTTCAACCACAATGCGGCAAGCTCCGTCTTCGACCTGACGCAGACGCAGGTCATCGACGGCCGCCTGGTCCGCGTGCTGTCCTGGTACGACAACGAGTGGGGCTTCTCCAACCGGATGTCGGACACGGCCGCGGCGATCGGAAAACTCGGCTGAACGAAACGGTAAAAGCTGTCACGGTCCACAATCTCCGCCAGGCGATGGCCGCCGCTTCCGCGGCGGCCGGCGTCGGGCGGCGAATCGTCCTGCTGAGCCCGCCCGATGCGGCCGGCACCCTTGGGCCGGCCGTTTTTCTCTCGATGGCCGAATCCGCGCAGCGCGCCTATCCAACGGTCGAAATCGAAGCGATGCTGGATTGCGGTCAATCGCCCGGATTTGCGGCGGCCGCGCTCCGGCATGGTCACACGGCGATTCGCTACGATGGTCCGGCCGTCGACGCCATCCGGGACATTGCCGGCCAGATCGGAGCGGCGGTTCACCGGGAGCGCCCGCCGTCAATCGACCTAGGCGTGATCGAAACCGCGGGCGACGATCCAGAGGACGCCTGCCGTGATTGGATGCGCAACCGCTAGACGGGTCCGAGTCAAAGAAAGATAAGACCCTTTATGCCGGTGTAGATACCGACACAGAAAGATATCCCGGACACGATCATGACACGGAAGGCCAGAAGTTTTTGCGTCGCCGCCCGTTTGAGGATCGCCCGCACGTCCGGACGCACTTCCTCGCGCGGGGTGTCGGCGCCCTGTTCCGCAAGCGCCTTCTCGTCACCCGCCCGCGACAAGCGGAACAGTGTCCAGGCGGCAAATGCGATGAGCGTCCCCACCGCGGTCAGCCATACCGCGGCATTGATGTCCTCATAGGCATCATTGGTGGCGTCGACACGGGTCATCAGAATCGAAAAGAAGGTGCAGGCCGGGATATTGGCAAGGAACAAGTACCGAACCAAATCCTCGGGCTGCCAACCCGTGCGATGTTCGCCTCCGTACAGGCTGCCCGGCGTCAGCGTATCGTAGACTTCCTTATCCAGCGCTTTGCGCTGGCCGAACAAACTCCACATTCCAACAGCCTCTTTCGCCAGGGTCGTTTCCCGATTGCGCGATGATAGTCGACCCGGGACGCTGGCGGGAGGGAAATATGTCGGTCCCGCCAAAGAAGAATTGTGGCAGAGCGGTTCAAGCGTTGTCGCAGTTCTACGCGCCGCAAATTTTTAGCAAACAGTGTATTCGATTAAATCCATCGACAATCACGGACACATAACAATTGTGTGAGATCGCGCGGGCTTGGTGAAGCGTGCGCGGAAACCGAATCCGTCCCGGAATTACGTGGTTACCGCACTCTAACGTTAGTAGATACCGTCGGATATTCCTAACGTCGCGAAAAACAATAAATCTCGATTTTCATGCTCAATATCGGCGATCGATCGAATTGTTCGATTATTAGAATCGACAAATTTGGACGAACAATTTCTTCGTTACTTTAAAACGTTGCATTCCATTGACGCGACACTAATTCAAAAGGTAAGCAGAATATGTCCTTTGTTTTTCGCAACCTTCATTTTGGCCGTGACACTTGTCGCGCACGGGGTGTCGCCCGGTCTGTCCAGGGAGGGATTGGCCTATGGATGTCGATTTAGCACGCACATTTCTGACGATCACCGAAACCGCACATTTCGGCAAAGCCGCGCGCGCCCTGAACGTCACACAATCCACGATTAGCGCGCGCATCAAGACGCTCGAGGATCTACTCGGCCAACCCCTGTTTGTCCGTAGCAAAACCGGAACGACGTTGACGCCGGCCGGCAGCAAATTCAAGAGCTCGGCGGAGATGATGATTCGAATTTGGGAACAAGCCCGACAGCAGGTCGGCACGCCGTCGGAATACCAATCCATGATCAGTGTGGCGGGCGAGTTGACGCTGTGGGATCAACTTCTGCTCCGCTGGCTGCCCTGGATGCGGTCGTCGCTGCCCGATGTCGCCGTCCGCGCCGAAGTGCTGCAAATGGAAAGCCTGATGCACCGACTGGCCGAGGGCTCGATCGACCTCGGCATCATGTATGCACCGGTGAACCGGCCGGGGCTCGAGGTCGAAACGCTGCTCGACGAAGAACTGGTCCTGGTGTCGACCGGCAACGAGGCCATCGTGCCGGGGCACCGGTCCTATGTCTTCGTCGATTGGGGAACGTCCTTCCGGCTCGATCACGAAAACGCCTATCCAAGCGCCGATACGCCGGCCCTGACCGTCAGCCCCAGTCAATTCGGGCTGACATACATTTTGGAAAACGGCGGCGCCGGGTACTTCCCGACTCGGCTGGTCCGGGAACCCTTGGAGAGCGGCCATCTTCGGATTGCGGACTCGGCTGCTCGTTTCCGGCATCGCATCTACATGATCTACAACAACGACCGGACCGACGAGCGCTTCAATACCGCCTTGCAAGGGCTACGCTTCGTCGCCGCGCGGGAAACCGAGGACTAAAATCTTCCGGTTTACCTCGTCTCGGTAGGGCCTGCGCCCCCTGGTGGCATTGCCAAAATCCCACCACTCGGGTATGTCGTCGAAGAAGAATTGACGGATAATCCGAGATGAGGAATAGGCCAAAATGAAGGTCACACAGCGCGTTCGCAAGATACTCGCGAATTACGAAAGCGATAACCCGGGCACCAAATCGAACATTGCCAGAATCCTGATGCACGGTCGGCTGGGCGGCAGCGGCAAGATGGTCATTTTGCCGGTCGATCAAGGCTTCGAGCATGGCCCGGCGCGCAGTTTCGCCAAGAATGCGCCCGCCTACGATCCTCACTACCACTACCAACTCGCGGTCGACGCCGGATTGAACGCCTATGCAGCGCCGCTCGGCATGCTGGAGGCCGGCGCCGACAGTTTCGCTGGCGCCGTCCCCACGATCCTCAAGCTGAACAGCTCGAACAGCCACGCCACCGCCAAGGATCAGGCGGTTTACGGCAGCATCGGCGACGCGCTTCGCCTGGGCTGCGCCGCCGTCGGCTTCACGATCTACCCGGGCGCGGACGACCAGTTCGAAATGATGGAAGAATTCCGCGAGCTTGCAGAGGAGGCAAAGGCGTTCGGACTGGCTGTCGTGCTTTGGTCCTATCCGCGCGGCGGCAACCTGTCGAAGACCGGCGAAACCGCGATCGACGTGACCGCCTATGCGGCCCACCTCGCCGCGGAAATGGGCGCGCATATCATCAAGGTGAAACCGCCGATGGCCGACATCGAGCAGGACGACGCCCGTAAGGTATACGAGGCCGAAGGGATCGACGTGTCCACGCTGCCGGCGCGGATCGCGCATGTGATGCAGTCCGCCTTCAATGGCCGACGCCTCGTTGTCTTCTCCGGTGGCGCCGCCAAGGACCTGGACGGCGTCCTCGACGAAATCCGCCAGGTTCGCGACGGCGGCGGCAACGGGTCGATCATCGGACGGAATACGTTCCAGCGCCCGCGCGAGGAAGCGCTTTCGATGCTGGATACCATCATCAAGATCTACCAGGGCAAAGCTTGACCGAAGACAGCCGCTGCCGGCTTTACCTGATTACGCCGCCCCGGATCGAACCGGCGGCTTTCGCCGATCCGCTTTCGGCGGCGCTGGACGCCGGCGATGTCGGGAGCGTTCAGCTTCGTCTCAAGGATGTGGACGACGACCAAATTCGCATTGCCGCCGATATCCTACGGCCCATTACGCAGCAACGCGACGTCGCGTTCATCATGAATGACCGGCCGGATCTGGCGGTGGAAACCGGCTGCGACGGTGTCCACGTCGGCCAGGAAGACGCGTCCTACGCCGACGCCCGAGCAATGGTGGGCGACAATGCGATTGTCGGCGTCACCTGCAAGAACTCACGTCATCTCGCGATGGAAGCGGCGGAACAGGGCGCGGATTACGTGGCGTTCGGCGCCTTTTTCCATTCGACGACAAAACCGCCGAAGAACATCGCCGAACCCGAGATTCTGGAATGGTGGGATGGCCTTATGACCGTGCCGAGCGTCGCCATCGGCGGGATCACGATCGAGAACTGTGGCCCGCTGGTCGCCGCCGGTGCGGATTTCCTCTCGGTCATTTCCGGCGTTTGGGACTATCCGGACGGCCCCGCGGCGGCGGTCCGGGCGTTCAACGAAGCAATTGCCGAGATTGCCTGAGTCCCCGCAAACCGCTATAACCGCGCCGCCGTACGCAATCCCTAGAATAAGGTAAGACCCATGAAGATCGATGGGAACGAAATTCGACCTGGCAACGTAATCGAACATCAGGGTCGATTGTGGCGCGCCGTGAAAACTCAGCATGTCAAACCGGGCAAGGGCGGCGCCTTCCTGCAGGTGGAACTCAAGGAAGTCCGCGATGGGACCAAGCTGAACGAACGATTTCGCTCGTCGGAGTCCGTGGAGCGGGTACGCCTCGATCAGAAGGAGCATCAATTCCTCTATGCCGACGGCGACGCGCATACCTTCATGGACAACGAAACCTACGATCAGGTCACTCTGGACCGCGCGATGATCGGTGAAGAGGCCGTAGCCTACCTCCAGGACGGCATGACGGTGATGATCGAATCCTACGAGGGGTCGCCGATCAGCGTCGCGCTGCCGGAACAAGTGGTGCTGGAAATCGTCGAAGCCGATGCGGTCGTGAAAGGCCAAACCGCGTCGTCATCCTACAAACCGGCAGTGCTGGAGAACGGGGTCAAAACGCTGGTCCCGCCGCATATCGCCGCCGGTACACGGGTCGTCATCAACACCGCCGACGGCAGTTACGTCGAGCGGGCGAAAGACTGATCCGCCCTTATGGCTCGCCGCTCCGCCCTTCTTAACGTCATGATCCGGGCGGCCGAACGCGCCGGCCGGGCCCTTATCCGGGATTTCGGCGAAGTCGAACAGTTGCAGGTCAGCCGGAAAGGACCGGCCGATTTCGTCAGCACCGCCGACCTGAAGGCCGAAAAAACCGTGCGGCGGGAACTCGAGCGCGCTCGGCCCGGCTACAATTTCCTGATGGAGGAAAGCGGCGAGACGAAAGGCACCAATCCCGACTTCACGTGGATTGTCGACCCGCTGGACGGCACGACGAACTTCTTGCACGGCCTGCCGCATTTCTGCGTTTCGATCGGCTTGGCTCAGCATAAAGAAGTCGTCGCCGGCGTGATTTACGATCCGATCAAGGATGAAGTGTTCTGGGCGGAGAAGAACGAGGGCGCCTATCTGAACGATCGCCGCTTGCGTGTATCGGCCCGCAAGCAACTCACCGATTCGGTTCTTGCAACCGGGATTCCCTTTAGGATTCACGAGGGAAATAAGGTTAACGAAAAATTCATCGCGCAGCTTCAGACTGTTATGGGAAGGCTGTCCGGGGTTCGCCGTTTCGGTTCCGCGGCGTTGGATTTAGCGTATGTTGCCGCGGGCCGGTATGACGGATACTGGGAGAACGGCCTGAACCAATGGGACGTTGCCGCCGGTATTCTGATTGTCAGAGAGGCAGGCGGGTTCGTGACTGAAATCAACGGGCGGCGATACGAACTCGGCGCCCCGGATATTCTCGCCGCGAACGACTCATTGCACGAACCGCTGGTGGGTTTGTTTGCGAACGCATCGGTGAAAGACAAGTAGGACGGAGAGTTGTTCTAATTTCGACGCTGCGTTATGTTCGACACTCAAATCGGGCTGAATAAGTAAATGAAAATGATCCGATTGAGTCGGGAGCATTAACCAGCGACAGGAACACAATATACGGTCAGAGGTTCCATGTACGAGCGCGCTTCCCGAAATCCCGTCGGACAAGGTGTCCTGGCGGGCGTGTTCGCCGCACTATTGGTTGTCATCGCCGCCGATCGACCGGCCGGCGCCCAATCCTATGGGGCGCCCAGCGTCGTCGTTGACGAATCGGTTTTGGACAAACTAGGACCGCCGCCGCAATCCTTGCCGGACGCGATCGTGCGCCCGCAACCGCAACGATACCGGCCGGCTCAGCAACCGGGGTACCGGTCGCCGCGGGGCACGCCGCCGGGTCGGCAGACGGGCCAATTGCTGCCGCCACCGCCGGTACGACCGAAATCACGCATTATGGTGCCGGGCGCATCGCAGCCCGTGACGCCGGAGCCGACCCGCCGCGCCCGGGTCACACCGGCGCCGCGGACGCCGGTTATCTCCCGGCCAACCGCCGCGCCGCAGATTGCGGCCCGGCCGCCGGCCCCGCCGGTGGTCAAACCGCAGCCGTCGAGCACGCCGACCCCGCCCGCCGTCGCGAAACCGGCAAAGCCGACTCCGCCGAAGGCGCCCGCGAGCGCGCTGAGCCAACCGCTTGCGCCGCCGCCGGTCGCCGCCCTGCCGAAGACGCCGCCGGCGCCGAGCCCGCCGGCCGCACCGAAAATCGCAGCGCCGACGCCACCCGCGACACCGAAGATTGCCACGCCGACGGCTCCGAAGGCGCCGGCAACGCCGAAAATCGCGACGCCGTCGATCCCGAAAGCACCCGCCGCGCTGAAAATCGAGCCTCCGGCGGCGCCGAAAATTGCCGTGCCGTCGGTTAAACCGCCCGAAACGCCGAAAATTCCGCCGGTCGCGGCAAAGGCAACGCCGCAGCCGCCGAAAACACCGAGCGTCCCGGCGATCGTGCCGCCGTCGCCGCCGAAAGCGCCGTCTGAACCGAAAGTCGTAACACCGACACCGCCAGCCGCCCCGAAAGTTGCCGCACCGGCAGTCGTCGCGGCCGCCAAACCGGCGCCGAAGGCCACCCCGCGGTCGTTGCAGCCGCGCGCACCGGCCGTCGCGCCGCCGAACCCACCGAGCCCGCCTAAGGCTGCCGCGGGATCGGGCACACAGGTCGCGACCCTGACGCCCTCCAAGGCCGAGCCGCCGCAGGTGCTGGATAACGGGAAGCTGTTCCGCATCCCGTTCGGCTCGACGTCGTCCGATATTCCGAATGCCGGCCAGGGACAGCTCTCGAAATTGGCGCAGTTGATGAAGAAAGACAGCGCGATCCGAATCCAATTGTTGGGATATGCCGGCAGCACCAAGGATTCGGCGAGTAAGGCCCGTCGGCTTTCACTTTTCCGGGCCTTGTCGGTCCGCACGTATTTGATGAAGCAGGGCATCCGCAGCACTCGTATGGACGTGCGGGCGCTTGGCAATCGCGTCGAAGGCGGTACGCTCGACCGCGTCGACGCGGTAATCCGAAAATAGCGGATAGCTCCGGTAGACCACATGACCAAGCCGAATCGCTACCTCACTCGCATGGTGGTGTTCCTTTTGATCGTCACCGTCGCGGTTGGGTTTCTGTTTCCGCCGCTGCGTCTTGCCTTCATGGCGAATGCGGTTCTGAACGGTGTGATCCTCGGCGCGCTGCTGATCGGCATCATCCATACCTTCCGCAATGTCACCATGCTGAGCCGTGAAGTCGAATGGCTGGACGATTTCCAGCGGGAAGACATCATCGCGGAAAGTGCGTCCACACCACGTCTGCTGGCGCCGATGGCCACCATGCTGGGCGAACACAAACCAGAGCGTCTCAATCTGTCGACCATCGCCATGCGATCACTGCTCGACGGTATCGCCACGCGCCTCGACGAGGGCCGCGAGATATCGCGCTATATGATCGGCCTATTGGTATTTCTCGGCTTGCTCGGTACCTTCTGGGGCCTTCTGGGCACCGTCGACTCGATCAGCGACGTCATCGGCAGCTTGACGGCCGGCACCGCCGCTTCCACCGCCTTCGAAGAGTTGAAATCAGGCCTCAGGGCGCCATTGGCGGGCATGGGCACGGCGTTCAGTTCGTCGTTGTTCGGTCTGGCGGGATCCCTGGTCCTGGGTTTCCTGGCGCTGCAGGCCGGGCAGGCGCAAAACCGGTTCTATAACGATCTTGAGGAGTGGCTGTCGGGTCAAACCAAACTCGGCCGCGGCGGCATCGGCGGCGAGGGCGATCAGCCGATCCCGGCCTATATCCAGGCACTGCTCGAACAGACGGCGGACGGTCTCGAGAATCTGCAGCGGACAATTGCGCGGAACGAAGACAGCCGCGGCGAGGAAAGCCGCCGGATGCTCGAACTGAGCGAAGCGATCGCTTCGCTCGGCGACACCATTCGAACCGAACAGAACCTCATGCTGAAACTGGCCGAGGGCCAGATGGAACTCAAGCCAGCCCTGCTCCGCCTGAGTGAGATGAGCGGCAGTGGTTCGGCGCCCCATCCCGAACACTACCGCACCTTGGAAGCGTTGGTCGGGCGCATCGCCGAAGAATTGGCCAACGGCCGTATCGAAACAGTTCAGGAAATCCGCTCGGAGATTCGCCTCCTCGCGCGCACGATCGCCGCGCTTGCCGAGGAGGCCGAGCCCTAGGCCGCCGCCATGTCGCTCAACGCACGACGCCCACGCAATGCTCTAGACATCTGGCCTGGATTCGTCGATGCCCTGGCCACGCTGCTGATGGTCATCATTTTCCTGTTAATGATCTTCGTGGTTGCGCAATTCTATCTGAACGACGCCCTGCTCGGCCGCGACAAGGCGCTCGACAGTCTCAATAGGCAAGTCGCCGAACTTGCTGAATTGCTCGACCTCGAACGCAAGAGCAATACCGACCTGCGGCGTGATCTCGCCGAACTGTCGTCCGAACTGCAAAGCAGCCTATCGCAGCGCGACGAGATGCAGTCGCAAATGACCTTCCTGGGCGAGGAGTTGGCCGATGCCCGCAAATCCGTCGAGGACGAACGCGCCAAGCTCGCCGAAAAACTGGCCGATGCCTATAAGGTCGTGGACGCCAACAAGGCGAAAGTCGAGATCCAACTCCGCAAGCTCGCGGCGCTGGAGCAGGACATCATCGCTTTGCAGGCACTCAAGGAAAAACTCGAGAAAGAGCTGAGGGAAGCGAAGACCGCCACCGAGACCCAGCGCAGCGCCGTCGCCGCCGAACGCGAGATTTCCCTGGCGGCACAGGCACAGGTGGCGTTGCTCAATCAGCAGATGGCGGCCTTGCGGAAACAGATCGCGCAGCTCAACGCCGCGCTCGATGCGTCCAAGGAAAAAGACATTCAGCAGAACGCCAAGATCGCCGATCTCGGCAAGAAGCTAAACGCCGCCCTTGCCCGCAAGGTGCAAGAGCTATCGCGATACCGGTCCGAATTTTTCGGCCGTTTGCGCGTCGTTCTGGGCAATCGACAGGATATCCGCGTCGTCGGCGATCGGTTCGTCTTCCAGTCCGAAGTGCTGTTCGACTCCGGCTCGGCCGAACTCGGCGCCGAGGGCAAGAAGCAACTAAGCCGGCTTGCCAAGACTCTGAAATCCATCAGCAGCAAGATTCCTCCCGGCATCAACTGGGTGCTTCGGATCGACGGTCATACGGACAACGTTCCGATTTCGACCACGCGTTTTCCGTCGAACTGGGAATTGTCGGCAGCGCGCGCCATCTCGGTCGTCAAATTCCTAACCCAGCAGGGCATACCCGCGAACCGGTTGGCCGCCGCAGGATTCGGCGAGTTCCATCCGCTGGAACCGAATACCGACAATGCGGCCCGGCTGCGCAATCGCCGGATCGAAATGAAGATGGATCAGCGCTAAGCGCTACGGTCCGGCCACGACTCGGGGTCCCGGCGGCGATATATCATCGAGCGCCTGGCGTCCGGCCTCGAACTGCAACCGTGCCAGCCGGGCATAGAGCCCCCCTTCGGCCAGCAATTCCGCATGCGTGCCGGTGGCTACGATCCTGCCTTCGTCGACGACCACGATTCGGTCGGCTTTTAAAACCGTGGCCAATCGATGTGCGATGACGATGGTCGTGCGGTCGGCCATCAAACGATCCAAGGCCTCCTGAACCAAGCGCTCGGATTCGGCATCGAGCGCGCTGGTCGCCTCGTCGAGGAGCAGCAGCGACGGATCACGCAGGATCGCCCGGGCGATGGCGACCCGCTGACGCTGTCCGCCCGACAGGCGCACCCCGCGTTCGCCCAAATGCGTCGCCATGCCGTCCGGCATCGCGTCGATGAACTCATCGGCGGCCGCCGCTTTCACCGCGTCATCGATCTCGGCGTCGGTGGCATCCGGCCGGCCGTAGCGCACATTGTCCGCCACGTCACAGGAGAAGATCACTGGATCTTGCGGCACGAAACCGATACGCGCCCGCAGTTCCGCGGGATCGGTATCGCGGATGTCTACGCCATCGAATCGAACGGTGCCGCTCTGCGGCTCATAGAATCGCAGTAGAAGCTGCAACACGGTCGTCTTGCCTGCGCCCGACGGGCCGACCAGCGCCACCGTCTCGCCCGGCGAGACGTCCAGCGAGAACCCGTCCAGCGCATTGACCTGCGGACGGGATGGATACTGGAACGACACGGAGTCGAACGCGACCGCCCCGCGCGCCGGCTCCGGGAAAGCGACCGGATTTACCGGCGCTTGGATTTCCGGTTCGGTATCGAGCAGTTCGAAAAGACGCTCGGCCCCGCCGGCCGCCCGCTGCAGGTCGCCCACGACCTCGGAGATCGCGCCGACCGCGCCGGCCACGACGATAGAGTAGAAAACAAAGGCCGACAGATCGCCGCCGGTCATGTCGCCGGCGATCACCGCGCGCCCGCCCAGCCACAGGACAACGCCGATCGCCCCGAACACCAGCAGGATCACGATCGCGGTCAGCAGCGCCCGTGCCCGGATGCGTCGGATCGAAGTGCGGAACGCATTCTCGACCCGGTCGCCGAAACGTTCGCGGTCGACCGGCTCGTGGGTGAAGGCTTGCATGATCCGGACGCCGTTCAAGGATTCGTCGGCAAAGGAACTGACGTCAGCGATGCGTTCCTGCGTTTCCTTGCTGAGACGGCGAACCATACGGCCGATGATAACGATGGGCGCAACGACCAGCGGCACGAACAGAAGGACATACCCGGTCAGGGTCGGGCTGGTGACGATCAGCAACACCGTCCCGCCGATGAACAAGAGGATGTTGCGCAGCGCCACCGAGACCGCCGAGCCGATCACCACCTGCAGCAGAGTTGTATCGGTGGTGAGCCGCGACAGAACCTCACCGGTCCGCGTGACTTCAAAGAATCCCGGGCTCAATCGGATAACATGGCCGAATACGTCGCGTCGCAGGTCGGCGACGACCCGCTCGCCGATCCACGACACCAGTGAAAACCGGCTGTAGGTGGCGATGGCCAATACGACCACCGCGCCGAGCAGGACCAGCAGCGCGGTATTCAATAACGCCCCGTCACCGGCCGCGAATCCCTGATCGATCAGAAACCGCAAACCCTGCCCGAGCGACAGAACCGTCCCCGCGGCCACAACCAGCGCCAGCACGGCCCCGGCGATATGCAGCCGATAGGGCCTCAGATAGCCCAGCAGCGGCCGTAAAACGCCAAAATTTCGGCTGCTGGAGCGCCGTTCAGACGCGGATTTGTCCATATACGTGGTATGGCGCAAAGACGGACTCCCGGGACACGGTATTCTTGGCCCTCCTATAGCAGGGCTTTTCCCAGAGCGCCATCCGGCGTTACGACGCGGCAACGCAAGCTTTTCCGGCAGCCCCACCAAAATGGTGTAACTTGATCGAACCTGGGCTTTGCCCTTCAATGGCTTAGGTGACCTCGTTTTTTGGATGTGCATACGGCGCATTTCGGCCGCGGAGGAAAGATGTCACAGCATGCAACGGTGAGCCCGCCAACGGACGTATCGGTGGAGAGTCTCCTCAACCGGGTCGAAGACCTGTCCGGGTTGATCGAGGGCCTGAGCCCGAGAATCGACGAAGATCGGCGACTTCCCCCGGAACTGCTCGAAGCGCTCCACGACGCCAGGCTCTTCCGGCTGCTGCTGCCGAAGGCCTATGGCGGCCTTGAGATCGCCCCGCCCGACTTCTACCGGCTCACCTACGCGATTGCGCAATACGATGCCAGCACCGCCTGGTGTATCGGTCAAGCCAACGGCTGTTCCATGGCCGCCGCGTATGTCGACCCTGCAGTCGCCAATGAGATTTGGGGACAGGATCCGCATGCCGTTCTCGCTTGGGGGCCCGGCAAGGGCCAGGCGGTGGTTGACGGCGACGGCTACCGCGTCACCGGGAAATGGGCCTTCGCAAGCGGCATGCGGCACGCGACCTGGCTCGGCGCGCATTCGCCCATCATAGAGGCGGACGGTACCCCGCGGATGGACGGCAACGGCAAGCCGGTGACGCGAACCATGCTGTTCCCCGCCGCGTCCGCAGAAATTACCGACATCTGGAATGTGATGGGTCTGCGCGGCACCGCCAGCGACGCGTTCGCCGTCGAAAACCTTTATGTCCCGGCCGATTACACCGTTTCCCGCGACAAAGCGCCCGAACGCCAATACGATGGTCCGCTCTACAATTTCATCACCAGCAACTTGTATGCGACCGGATTCTCGGGCGTGGCGCAGGGCATCGCCCGCCGAATGCATGATTCCTTCATGAAGCTGGCCGCCGACAAGGCGCCGCGCAACATGCCGCACGTGCTGCGGGACAATGCCGTCGTTCAATCCGAGGTGGCAATCAGCGATGCGCGTCTCAAGGCCGCGCGCGCTTTCATCCTGAAGGAAACGACGGAAATCTGGGAAGAAGTTCTTGCGGGAGTTCCCTTGAGCGACGACCATCGCGCCCGCATACGCCTCGCCTCGACCTTCGGCATCCACGAAGCGAAAGCCGCTGCCGACACGGTTTACGATGCCGCCGGGGCGACGGCCATTTTCAACGACAACGCCTTCGAGCGCCGCTTCCGCGACCTGCACACGGTCACCCAACAGATGCAGGGACGCCGGGATCACTTCCGCACGGTCGGCGCCTACATGTTCGGGCATCCGCTCACGCTGTCGAGCGGTTGAGCCTGGGCACCAATCCCGGCATGATCCCCATTGGCGTCCCCGATCGGACGCCCCTTACCATCAACGGGAGCGCCGGGACGCCATGAAGATCATCGACGGAATCGCCGCCTTTCAAGACGACATGACCACGTGGCGCCGGGATATCCACGCGCATCCGGAACTCGGCTTCGAGGAAAACCGCACCTCGGACATCGTCGCGGCGAAGCTGGAGGATTTCGGCCTGGAGGTGCACCGCGGTCTCG
Organism: Alphaproteobacteria bacterium; assembly: GCA_965228695.1. Lineage (GTDB taxonomy): Bacteria > Pseudomonadota > Alphaproteobacteria > UBA8366 > UBA8366 > JAJFJD01. The sequence continues at coordinate 13,617 of CBDDIB010000001.1, forward strand.
GCACGACCGGCGTGGTCGGATCGCTGCGTGTCGGCAACAGCCCCAAGACAATCGGCCTGCGCGCCGACATGGACGCCTTGCCGATCGTCGAAGGCAATACCTTCGATCACAAGTCGCGATACAAGGGGAAGATGCATGCCTGCGGCCATGACGGCCACACCACCATGCTGCTCGGCGCGGCGCGCTATCTGTCGGAAACCCAGAACTTCAATGGCTGCGTCCATTTCATCTTCCAGCCGGCGGAGGAAGGACTCGGCGGCGCCAAGGCGATGGTCGAGGAAGGCCTATTCGAGCAATTCCCGATGGAAGCCGTATTCGGCATGCATAACTCGCCCGGCCTGCCGACCGGCAAATTCGCCATCCGCCCGGGGCCGATGATGGCCGGCGGGGCGTTCTTCGATATCCGCATCACCGGTAACGGCGCGCACGCCGCCCGGCCGGAATCGGGCACCGATCCCGTCGTCATCGCGGCGCAGATCACCATGGCGCTGCAATCTATCGTGTCGCGCAACGTCAACCCGGTCGATACCGCCGTCGTTAGCATCACCCAGATTCACGGCGGCGACGCCTATAACGTGATCCCGCACACCGCGAGCCTGAGCGGCACCGTCCGCGTCTTCCGGCGCGAGACCATGCAACTGGTCGAGGACCGCATGCGCGCCCTCGTCGACGGCATTGTCGCCGGCTTCGGGGCGACCGCAGAGGTCGACTACCGCGAAGTCTTCCTGCCGTTGGTCAACACGCCGGACGAAACCGAATTCGCCGCCGACATCGCCGCCGGCATCGTCGGCGACGACAACGTCAACCGGAACCGGTCGCTGATCATGGCGTCGGAAGACTTCAGCTACATGCTGGACGCCTGCCCCGGCGCCTATATCAACATCGGCAACGGCGACGGCGAAGGAACCTGCATGGTCCATAATCCGGGCTACGACTTCAACGACGACATCCTCTCGCTCGGCGCCAGCTATTGGTCGCGCTTGGTCGAGACCCGCCTGGCGAAAGAACCGCTCTAAATTGAGAGTTTCGCGACAGCAGACCTTAATACCGCTAAATTCCGGCCGTTCACGCTTGAGTTAGCGGGCCAGATCGCCGTTTATTCGTTAAGCATTTGATGGCACACTGTGGTCGCAGCGCGAACCGGGGCGAATGAGGCAAGGAACGACGGCAGCATGAGTTCGATTACCGAAGAAGGCAGCGTTTCCCGCATCCTGCATGCGGGTCTGTGGCTTACCGTCCTGGTGATTGCCTTCGTCATGCAGGTCATCCCCTTCCTGCTGGTGCTGACGATGCTGAATTTGGCCGTCGGCATTACCTCCGGCGCCGCGCTGATCATCATTCCCGCCGCCGCCTTCGGGATGTTGTCCTTTGCGTGTTGGATCGCGACGCAGCGCACCAAGAACCGGTTGCCGCCGCCAGTGCGCCACGAACAGGTATTCATCTCGCCGACCGGCAATCAGAACGGCGACATGAGCGCCAACCGCGTCCATGCCTGCCTGTTGCCGCATTTCAAGAAATGGCGGTGGCGCGTCTAGGCCGATCGCCGGCGGCCACGCCTTAGGCGGCCTTCGCGATCACCTCATCGGCGAACGCCTCCATCCGCGCGATCGTGCGCTCGAAGGACCGGCTCTGGAAATTGAGCATCAGGTGCCGCACGCCCATCGTTCCGAACGCATCGATATCGTCTAGCAGATCGGCGGCCGAACCGGTAAAGGCATGGCGTTCGCCGGTATCCGTCGTCATCGCGTCCGCGCCGTAGGTCCAGTTCGCACTGTAGGCGAGATCGATCTCGCCCGGGTCGCGCCCGCCCTTTTCCGCCGCTTGCCGTAACCGGCCAAGCGCCGCGGCATAGCGTTCCCGCGTGTCCAGCGGATGCCGCGGATTGCTGCCGATCGGGAACCAGCCGTCGCCCAAGGATGCCGTCCGCCGCAGCGCCGGTCCGCTCTCGCCGCCGATCCAGATCGGCGGGTGCGGGTCCTGAACCGGCAAGGGCAATGCGGAGACGTTGTCGAAACGGGTATAGGTCCCGTCGAAGGACGGTTCGCCATTGCACCAAACTTCTTTGAAGACGCGCAAATATTCGTCCGCGACACGGCCGCGTTCATCGAAGGGCGGCGCACCGACAGCTTCGAATTCCTCGCGCATCCACCCGACGCCGCAGCCGACGGTGATACGCCCGTTCGACAGAACGTCCGCCGTCGCCAGCATCCGCGCCACCAGCACCGGGTTCCGGTAGGGCACGACCATCACCGCCGTGACCAGCCGCAGCGACTCGCTGACCCCGGCCAGGAAGGCCAGCATCGAGATTTGTTCCAGCGCCTCGCCGAAACGCCCGCCGGCCCAATCGCCGCCCTCGCTGTACGGATAGCGCGAGTCCACGTCCTTCGGCACGACGATGTGGTCGTTGACGGTGGCATAGGCGAAACCGAGCGCTTCGCCCTTTTCGATGATGGCCTTGATGCTTTCCCGCGTGGCCAACGGCCCGCGCGTCGGCACAGTGAAACCGAACTGCATGCGATCCGCCCGCCTACCGGATCCGGCCGCTGAACCGTTCGTTCTGGCTGCCCCGGTTCTTCATGCGTGGCGAGTGGTTGGTCCGGATGTCCTTCTTGCCCTTTTCGTAGGCCGCGACCTGCAGCAGTTCGAGGTCTTCGTCCGGATCGACGCTCTCGAACCAATACGGCGTGCCGCGCGGCGTGACGATCCCCTCGTGCGGGCCGAATTCCGAAATGACGTCGGTGTCGCTGCTGTAGAACCGCGCCCGGCCCTTCAGCACCATCCAGAAGGTATCGACCGCGGCGTGGCTGTGTAAGTTGTTGTCGCCGCCTTCGCGGACGACCTGCACCGCGCCCTTCACCAGATCGGTCTGCGCAAGACGCATAATTCCTTTCGAGGCCGTGACGTCCGGACGCTCATACTTGAACATTTGCACCTTCTTGGTCCGCGCAACCGGCGGGTCGGCCGGACCTTCGGTTTCGCCGGCCAGCGGTTTTTCAACGGTCGTTGTTTCCGTCGTCATCGATCCTCTCCTTTCCCAAAATGTCGAATGCCGTCCGTTACCGGTAGCCACCGCCGCCGGTCACCATCACCGTATCCGCGACCATGAATTCGCAGGCGTCGGAGCACAGGAACTGCACCAGCTCGCCGATCTCATCGGCACGACCCGGGCGCTTCGACGGCACGTTGGCGACAGCCGCTTCGAACATGCCTTCCTCGTTGATGTCCTGAAACGCAGTGTCCACGATGGCGGGCGACACCGATAGAATCCGGATGCCCTGATCGGCGAACTCGCGGGCCGCGCCCATTGTCAGCGTGTTGACCGCACCCTTGGACGACGCATAGTGCGGCGATTTCGCCGGACCGCCGCCCTTCGCTGCGGTGCTCGCCACATTCACGATGACGCCGAAGCCCTTCTCCAGCATATGCGGGATGACCTCCTGCATGCCGTAGAACGTGCCCTTGACGTTGAGATCGTAAGTCTTGTCCCAAAGTTCGTCGTCGATCTCGAGGAACTTGGCGCGGCGGATCGCCGAGCCCGCCGAATTGAACAGAAAATGGACCTGGCCGAATTGCTCGATGGCCGCAGCGATCATTTTCTTGACGTCGGCACGTCGCGTAACGTCGGCGAAGACCGCAGCACCGATCCCTCCGGCCTCATCAACGGCGCGCGCGGCCTGGTTCGCCGCCTGCTCATTCACATCGGCGCAAAGCACATTCGCACCTTCCCGCCCGAAAATTTTTGCGGTCGCCAAGCCGATCCCGCTGCCCGCGCCGGTGATGACGATCGTCTTTCCCTTGAAATAATCAGGCGTCTTCGGCATCCGTTCCTCCCGTGATGGCATTGCCGGGTTGCAACCGGCATTTTCTTCAGTCTAACAGTCCACCGGAAAGCACGCTATTTCACGTACCGAACAACGCTTGATGCGGGAATAATTTGCAGTACGTCCTCATTAGTTTGCTTTCAGTCCGCAAGATTAGACGTTCAATTGGCAGAGCGTCCCGCACTTCCTAGGTTCCTTCCACACCGCGGCACCGCACCGGCCAAACGGCCCGTTGCCGCCGCAACCGACCAACAGGAGGATTCCATGAAAGCACTTTCGACAGCCATTGCAGCCGGATTGATGCTGGCGCTTAGCGCCGGCGCCACGATGGCAAAAACCGCAGCTGAACTGAATGACCTCGAAATCGCGCATGTCGCATACACCGCCGACAACATCGATATTCGTTATGCCCATTTGGCGCTGGCAATTTCAAACAACCCGGATGTTCGCAAGTTTGCACAAACGATGATCCGCGACCACACCGCGGTTAACGAGCAAGCGCTCGGATTGCTCAAGAAGCTGAACGCCAACGCCCAGGACAATTTCCTGAGCCGGTCCCTCACGGAGGGATCGCACAAGCTGGTCGACGAGATGAGCAAGCTCCGCGGCAGTGCGTTCGACCGTCGTTACGCCGAAAACGAACTTGCGTATCACAAGGCGGTCAACGAACTGGTCGAGAAGACCTTTATTCCGAATATTGAAAACCCGGAAGTGAAGGATCTGTTCAAGGCCGGCTTGAAAATCTTCAAAGTCCACGAAGGCCACGCCGAAATGATGGTCAAGAAGCTGAAGTAATGCGCAATTCCGTTAACGATATGGTCCAACCGGCGTTCATGATGGCGATAGCCATCATGGCGCTGGCCATCGGCGTCGTGTTCCCCTTCCATTCGGTTGATAGTCGGATCGCGGCCCGCCCCGCCACGGAACACACTGTAGAAATTCGGGATTTTGCATTTGTCCCGGCAACACTGCGGGTCCGGCCAGGCGATCGCATCACGTGGATCAATCGCGACATCGCGCCACACACGGTTACCGCCACCGACGAGAGCTGGGATTCCGGTGAGATGGCCCAGGGCGCGACCTACACCCGCACCGTCAAAGCGGATCAAACGGACAAATACTTCTGCCGCTTCCACCCCACCATGTCAGCCAGGCTCGACATTCGGCGCGGCTGAAGCACCGTTCCGTCGCGGCGGCCAACTGTCACCAGAGGGCGGGTTTCATCACCATCAGGACAAAAATCGCCAGCAGGCTGACGAAGGCTGGCCACCCCAGAATGAACCACAGCCGCATCGCCTTGCCGTAGTCGGCCGGCAACGGGTCGCCCCGTGTGGCCGCGGCGGCGGCAAGGTCGCGCATGCGATACTGAAGGTGCACGACCTTCAGCCAACACAGGCCAGCGACCCCGTAGAGTACATAGGTGGTGACGAGCCAGCTTCCGAACGGGTCGAGACCCGCCATATACACCATGACGATGCCGGTCACCGGCTGCACGATACCGGAGGTCGCGGTGAACAGCCAATCCGCCAGCACCGCGTTGCGCGTCGCTACGGCGATCGCCGGTACGTCGCCCCGGAGATGAATCACAAGCATATGGAACGCGGTGCCGAGACCGGTGCCGAACAAGACCGCGGCGCTCAGAATATGGAGCCATTTTACCCAGAGATAAGGGTCGCTCACCGTTCCTCTTCCAACACCCGATGGACCAGGATCAGGGCGATGATCGGCACATTCTTCAACAACACGCCGAACGGGTCGCCCCACAACGCCGGCGCCAGAACGGTAAGGATCACCGTGTAGCCGATCACCATCGCAAGCTGCACCAGCGCCATCACGCGCAAGCGCCAGCTGACGAACAGGGCCGCGGCAATCATGAGATCTGCCAGGCTAGCCGCAATCGCAATGGCGGTCGCGGCGATTTCGTTGGAGATGAGCGAATTCAGCACGGAGACGAAGAATCCGGTCCCGGCAAATAGGCCGAGCAGTCCCGACACCAACCATAATAGCGCCAAGCTCAACCGCACGAGCGGGCGGAGCAAATAGAGCCGGGCATGCCACAGGTCCTGCGTCTCCGACGGACGGGACGCGAGAATTTCGGTCAGCGTGCGAGGCGTGATGCCGGTGGCGGCCGCAAAGGAGTCCGCATCGCCGGTCAGCCGCGTCTTAAACTGCGCCAACGACGTGGTGTTGATCGGATCGAGCTTGAAGACGTCGCCGAGCCGCGCCAGCACTTTCACGGCCCCTTCCGGAACGGACAGGATCGCCTTGGCGGGAAGCCCAAGCCAGCGCCGGTAGCTTTGCACGACAGACGTCAGGTCCAGTCGCTCCGGCCCCGCCGGCTCCAGAACTTGCTTGACGGCGGCCCCCGTCCGCAGCAGCCGGACGATGCCATCCGCGAGGTCATCCTTGTGAATGACGTCCAGCGGCGTCACGCCATCGCCAATGACCGGTGTGACCGTGGGAAAGGCGGCAATCGCCCGCAACATCGACGTGCCGCCGTAAGACCCGTCGCCCACGACGATCGCGGGTCGCAGGATCGTCCAGTCCAGATCGCGTTCCATCAGGCCGGCGTCGCCGTCCCGCTTCGAACGGCCGAATACCGTGTTCCCTTCGGCCACGCCGATAGCGGATATCTGGATGATGCGGCGCACGCCACGGTCCTCGCAGGCGGCAAACAAGGCCTCCGGCGCCCGCACATGGACAGCAAAGGCATCGCCGTCCCGACGCGGCTGCAGCACGCCCGCGGCGTTCACGACGGCCTCGACACCGTCGAGTGCCGTGTTCCAGTAACCGGGGATACCGGTCGCGTCATCGCACAAATCGACGGACAGCGTTTCAACGGAAGGGAACCGGCTTTTGAAATTTTCCGGTCTGCGGACCGCGGCGCGCACGGCGAACCCGGCACGCAGCAGGGCCGCGACCACGGCCGATCCGATAAACCCGTTAGCGCCGAGAACGAGAACGCGCATGATACTCCGCAGGACGAACGAGAGACGGGACAATCATACTGCCACCGTCGGCAATATGCATTGCCGGTTCGTTGGACCGCGAGCCGAAAGGGTCGCGAAGTTTCTACCCGGCGCCGGCGGCAATCTCGACCAATTCGATCTCGAAGGTCAGGTCCTCGCCTGCGAGCGGGTGATTGCCGTCGAGCGTCACCGTTGCGTCGTCGACCGCAATGATCGTGACGATCAGCGTATTGCCATCCTGCGTTTGCGCCTGAAGCTGGTTGCCGACGACCAATTCGACCTCCGACGGCAAGGCCGACCGGTCTACGGTTTCGATGGCTTCCGGCTGACGGGGGCCGTAGCCGTCCGCCGCGGCGATATCGACAGTGGCCGTGTCGCCAACCGCCATGCCGACGACCGACGTCTCGAGTTTCGGAATGATCGTGTCTTCACCGATCTTGAACTGCAACGGATCCTGCCCTCGGGACGTTCCGAATTCGGTCCCATCCTTCAGTTTGCCGGTGTAATGCAATTGGACGGTATCGCCGACCGCTGCCTGTGCCATGATATGTCTCCTCGTTCGTAGCGCGTATGGACCACGCTTCCTCTGGCGACATACCGAACCAGGTCGGCCGACAGATTTTTGGCCGTCAAACCGGCCGGGTATCGATTTCGCGACGGACCCTAGCAGTGTTGCCGGGCCTCAGCAATCAAGGAAAAAGTCCCCACACAACCGACGGCGGCGGGAACGCACCGTGTCAGTCGAGCGCACCGCCGATGATCTCGGCATTATGCTCGCCCAGTTTCGGCGCGGTGCGGGTGAGCGGCGGCCGGCGACCGTCGATATTGACCGGCAGTCCCATGCTCCGAACGTCGAGGCCCGGCGACGATTGGATCATCCCGATCGCCGCCGTCTGTTCGTGTCCGTCGACCTCGTGCATGTCGTGGACCGGCGAACAGGGAATACCGGCCTCGGACAGCGCATCCAGCCATTCGCCCCGGGTCCGCGTCGCCATAATGTCCGCCACGTCGGCCAGCAAAACGTTGCGGTTTTCGACCCGTGCCGCATTCGTGGTGAATCGCGGATCCTCCGCCCATTCCGGCCGGCCCAACGCCGCCGCCAGTTTGGCGAACAACCGGTCGTTCGCCGCCGCGACGACCAGCGGCCCGTTCTTCGTCTCGAAAGCCTGGAATACGATGAGCTGATTGCTGCCCGTGGGATGACGCGGCGGCAGATTTCCGGTCACGCTGTAACGGGAAAACGCCACCGTCAGCCAACCGAGCGCCGTTTCGAACAACGAGGTATCGACATCGCAGCCGCGCCCCGTCCGCTCGCGCTGCGCCAAGGCGGCCAGGATCCCGATCGACGACCACATGGCGGTGCCCTGGTCGAGGATCTGCGTGCCCATGCGCACCGGCGGGCCGCCATCCTCGCCGCTTTGGAACATCAACCCCGAGAAGGCCTGCACGATCGGCTCGTATCCCGGACGCATCTTCATCGGACCCGTGCTGCCATAGGCCCACAACGCGCAGACGATCAACCGCGGACAGTGCGCGCGCAATGCCCCGCCGGACAATCCCAGGTCCTCCGCAACGCCCGGCCGCAGGTTCTGCACCATGACATCCGCCTGCACGAGATACTCCTTGAGCCATTCGAGATGCCGATCATCCTTGAGGTTGAGCGTAATCGACCGCTTGTTCCGATTGACCGCATGAAAGGAGGCGGAGGACTCATCGACGAAGGGCGGCCCCCAGCCGCGCGCATCATCGCCTTTTTCGGGCCGTTCGACCTTGACCACATCCGCGCCCAACATGCCGAGTATCTGCCCGGTCAACGGCCCGGCAAAATTCTGGCCCAATTCAACAACCTTTATCCCGTCGAGCGGTAGGGTCATGGCCTCCCCCTTTTGTGAAATTTTTGTTGGACGTTTATCCGATCGACGGGCCGATCACTGACATTTCGCGTGTCCAGGGGCGGCCGATCCCAGGGATTTCGGATTTTGGTCCGATTACGCTGCGTGGCTCTGGCTAAAACGGTTTCGTGCCGCGAACGACGGTGCGATGCAGCAATCTCGGGTACTTGTCCATCTCGAAATCAGCGGTCGCACGGTGCAACAGACAGCGATTGTCCCACATCACCACCTGTCCTCTTTTCCAATAATGCGTGTATTGGAAACGGGGGTGCGTCGCGAAATCCAGCAGCTGGTACAAAAGCGCCCGGCCTTCACCGACCGGCATCCCTTCGATATGGGAGGTGTGGGTACCGATATAGAGCGTTTTCCGGCCGGTACCGGGATGCGTGCGAATCATGGGGTGCGCGACCGGCGGGCGCTCCTTCTTCTGTTGCTCGGTCGCCGGCCGGTTGAAGGTATTGTTGCGGCTGGCCTCCCAGCTATGCACTGCGCGTAAACCGGCGATCCGTTCCTTCGTCTCTTCCGGCAACGCCTCATACGCCAATTGCATATTCGCGAACTGCGTGCCGCCCCCTTCGGGCGGCACCTCGATCGCATGCAGGATCGTCGAGAGCGACGGAATCTCGTGATACGACTTGTCGGTGTGCCAGAAGTAATTGCCGCTGCTGCGGGGCGTTTTCGTGGGTTTTCCCTGCGGATCCAGATTGGACACGTGGTGCACATCGCCAAACGTTTTTCCGTCATAGTTCCGCGCCACGTGCTGCTCCACATCACCGAACCGCATCGTGAACGCGACCTGCGCTTCCTTGCTCAAATCCTGGCCGGGAAAGATGAGAATTTGATTCGCGTTCAGCGCGTCCAAGATCGCATCACGGATCGAGTCATCGAATGGTTCGGAGAGGTCGATGCCGCCGATCTCCGCCGCCATCACCCGGCCCACGGGCGTAACGGTGAAGGGCGATGCCGATCCTTCGGTATGGCCACCGCTGGCCGTCATGTCCGTCGCACTCATTGCCAACCTCCGTCTGCCGCTTAACATTGTCGCATATGCAATTCTGACCACGCTGCCGTCCGAGAGCAAATCGTTGTCCGCTGTGCCGCTGTGTCGGTGAGAGGCGGTCGCTGCCGCTTTGGCGTTTGAAAACCCGAGAAGACCGGTCAATTCCGGTCCCATCCGGTCGGTGTCAAAACATCTTCCAAAACCTCGGGGGTTTGAAACTACGTTGAATGAGTTTTATCCCGCATGCGTTGTAGGATGGGGTACCGAGTTTGACCCGAACCGGACAGTCATACAGGTATGGCTCGTGTCCATTTTTACCCGGAGCCGTTTTCAAGTTACGCACGAACCGCCACTAGCGAAACTGCACTGCAAGTCTAGACTGGCGGCACTCGCCAGTCGTACGGACTTGGCATCAGCCTTTAGACATTTCGGAGAACGTTGTTATTCGTACCCCGCGTTTCTTGTGTGTTTCTTCGGCGCATGGCAAAGGAGAAAAAAGTGACGACAAAAACAGACGTTGAAATTGTTCCGAGCGGGGCGGCGCTCGGCGCGGAAATCCGCGGCGTCGATCTGTCAAAGCCGATGGATGATGAGACTTCCCAGATGATCGAAGCGGCGTTCAATGAACATTCCGTCCTGTGCTTCCGGGATCAGGATTTAACGCCTGTACAGTTGATCGACTACGCCAGCCGCTACGGAGAAGTACAGCGTCTTTTTCTGAACAACTACGCGATGCCGGAACATCCGGAAATTCTTTACGTGTCAAACATTCAGGAGAACGGGAAGGACATCGGATATGCCGATGCGGGCTCGATCTGGCATACCGACATGTCATTCGAGCAGCACCCGCCGCGGGCGACCGTACTGCACGCCAGAGAAGTTCCGGTGACGGAAGATGGAACGGTGCTAGGCGACACGCTCTTTGCCAGTGCGGTCAAGGCCTATAATTCCCTGGACGTCGAGATGAAAGAGAGGCTGCAAGGATTGCGCGTTGTGCATGATGTCGCAGGGCGGCGTCGTAAATCCGGCACGGGCACCGCGGAAGACCAAGAGAAGCACGAAGCGAAACCGTTGATGGTCCACCCGGCGATTCGCAAGCACCCGTATACCGGCCGGAATGCGATTTACGTCAGCAACTTGGAATGCGTCGCCATTGAGGGCATGGACGACGACGACGCACTTTCGCTGATCGACGAACTGGCAACGACGGTAATCCGCGATGAGTTTATCTACCGCCACCGATGGGGCCTTGGCGACGTCATTATGTGGGACAACTGCGCGGTGCAACATCTTGCCCTCCACGATTATCAACTGCCGCTGCGGCGCATGATGTGGCGTGTCACCGTCGGTTACACCGATGTCTACGAGTAATCGGCACGAAGCCCACCGTTGTAGCCGACGGGCTCGATGTTCTGGTCAAGCAATGTTCGCGCTGCCCGCACGAGCGTATGCTGATCGAGGGCACGATGTTCTGCGGCCTGATCTTCGACCGGGCGCTTTAATCGACAAGAGTCGAATAGAAGATTGCAGGTGATTTCACGTTGCCTCATGGCGCCCAGCCACGATAGCGGTCTGGGCGGCACGAGTGATCCGCTCCCGGGCGGTGGCCCAGTTTCATAGTTAGTGCATAAAGGGTGTGGCGCCAGAAGGTCCGTTTCTGGCAACTTTCGGAAATAGCCGCCCCCAAAATCAATGTCTGTTGTTACTTCCGAAACGGACATCCCGATTTCATCCAATCGAAAAGCCGATTCACGCACCGGTTGGGGTCAAATACGACCGATTTTGATCGTCCACGCCGAGCCTGTAGAATGACCACGCTTCGACGCGGACGGCCATTTAGGGGGTAAAACGGTGACGCTGGAGATCGTTCCCACCGGTGCGAAACTTGGCGCAGAAATTCGCGGCGTAGACCCCTCGGCAGCGCTCGACCCCGAGACACAAGGACAGCTCCGCGCGGCGTTGGCGGATCACTCGGTTCTGTTGTTCCGTGGCCGATCCCTCGCGGTGGACGATCAAATCCGGTTCGCGCGGTGTTTCGGCGACCTCGGTGCAATCGCCGACACAATGCTGGGGCTGGGCAAACGGAGACATCAACCGGACGAAATACCGGAATGCGTGAGCGTCATCTCGAACATTGAGGTCGACGGCAAGAAGATCGGCGGCCTCGGCGACGGCGAGTGTTTCTGGCATACCGACAGCGGTTTCACCGAAACGCCGCCGGCGGCAAGCGTGCTGCATTCGGTCGAACTGCCGGCGGACGGGGGCAACACCGCCTTCCTCGACATGATCGACGCGCTGGAGACGTTGCCGGCCGATCTTCGCGCCCGGATCGAGGGGCACCGCATCCGTCACTCGCAGGTCTATGACAGCACCGGGAAGAAACGGCCCGCCTATGACGAAGTTATCGACATCACGCACGCGCCCGGGCCGGAGCATCCGATCATCCGGACCATTCCCGAGAGCGGGAAGCAATGCCTCTATCTCGGCCGCCGGTTGAGCGCCTATATCGTCGGCCTGCCGGTCGAGGAGAGCGAAACGCTGTTGGATGCCCTTTGGGACCATACGGTGCAGGACCACCGGATCTGGTCGCACGCATGGGCGCTCGGCGACACGCTGGTCTGGGACAACCGGATCACCATGCATCACCGCGACCCGTTCGATCCGGCGGACCGGCGACGGCTGCACAAGGTGCAGGTCGCCGGCGAGCGGCCGGTCTAAGACCAAACGGCGCCGATCTAAGCCGCCCCGTCCTCGCGGATCATCGCGGCGGCCTTCTCCGCGATCATGGTCGTCGGCGCGTTCGTGTTGCCGGTGGTCACCGTCGGCATCATCGACGCGTCGACCACCCGCAGGCCGGATGTGCCGGCCCTTCGACTTGGGCTCGATGAGAGTCAGATAGCCAATTTCGTTCTGCGTCAGTTGGATGGCGCTTAGCGCCCCTTCGCATGTTCCCCATCTCCGCCTTTGGGTTACTCACCACCCGATTGATTGCACAAATCCGGAGCCGCGCCACAGAGAAAAATTTCGACAGCTTGCTCGACAGTCTTCTTGATCAGTCTTTTTGTTGGCTTGCGAATTGAGAGGACCGCGGCTAGATGGAGATCACCTCGGATCGCCCCGACAAACTGCTCCGCGGCGAGTTGCGGATCATCGACTTTCAGCGCACCCCGCTTCTTCTGTTCCCGGAAGAAGTCGGAAAGGTGGCTGCTGGCTCGACCGGGTCCGTTGGCGAAGAAAGTCTGCGCCAGTTCGGGAAAGTGCGGCGCCTCGGAAACCATGGCGCGATAAAGAGCGAGCCCGTCCGGCGACACTAGAACGTTCAAGTATCCGACGCCCATCGTGACAAGCGTTTCTCTAATGTCGCCAGCGTCAAGCCGTGGCCGAAGAGCGGCGAGAACACGATCTGAAACATTGGTCACGATTGCCGCAAACAAATCCTCTTTGCATGGAAAGTGGTTGTAGAGCGTGCGTTTCGAGCCGCCGGTCTTCGCGAGCACTTGATCCATGCTCGCCCGTCCATAGCCTTCCGCGAAAAAGACTTCCGTCGCTGCCGCCAGAATTTGCGCGCGCTTGGCAGCTTGCCGCCGAGCGTGCCCGTCGGGGACCGTGCCCAAATCTTTCCTCCTTTTATTTTCTGTTGCCCCTTGAAAGGTACTGTATCGTACCGTATTTGTAAACGGTACGATACTGTACCGTACCTTCAAAACCAAGGAGATTGACGTGACAACCCAAGCAAAGCAGGCAAACCCTCAAATTCACCCTGTCGTATCCAAAGTTGAGCATCTGCCGCCGCCAACCGCCCTCAAATTTGAACCCGCGCGGAAGACAAAGGATGGCCTAGACCTTGAGGTGCACGTCCTCGCCGAACTGGTCCCCGGTCCTGGTCTGGTGAAGCGTGGTTACGTCAAGCCCAACATCGCAAGCTTTGGGGCCTTCGAGCTTTACTGCGACGAGGGTGCATCCATCGGCGGCACTGATACCGCCCCGGCGCCCCTGTCCTACCTCGCCGCCGGGATCGCATTCTGCTTTTTGACGCACCTGAAAGGCTATGCCGACAGCGAGAAGCTGAAGGTTTCATCGATTCGGATCGAACAGAGGATGAAGTTTCAGTCTCGGATTCCTGGCATGACAGTAGCCGCGGGCGAAAGCAGCCATATGGAAGGACTGTCGAAGGGAATTGAGACCTTCGTTCTCATCGAGACCGATGAACCGCCCGAAGTCATCGCACGAATGGCCGAGGTTGCCGAGAAGGCATGCATGGCGGCGCAGACCGTCGTCAATGCCGTGCCTGCGTCCACCACCATCATTAGCAACGGTGAGCGGATCTAGCGCCGCACAAGAAAACATCCAATGCAACTCCAAACATGAACGGGAGTAGTCATGAGCAGAAATACAAAGACTGTGAATAAGAGTCGTAAGCCAATCATGGGCGGACGCGAGTCCGTCAAGGTGGCGACCATCCAACAGCCGTCAATCTATCTCGACCGAGAAGGCTGTGTTCGGCGAGCCTGTGAACTGATCCGCGAAGCGGGCGCGGCCGGTGCTGAACTGGTGGCCTTCCCCGAAGTATGGCTAGCCGGATATCCCTATTGGAGCGAGGGGTGGGAGGCGGATAGCCAACGTTGGGTTCAAGGCAGGGTCCGCTTTCGCGATGCCGCGATAACCGTTCCAAGCGAAGATACCGAGACCATTGGTCGAGCCGCGCGCGAGGCGAATGCCGTCGTGGTGCTGGGTTGTAACGAACTCGACTCCCGCCCCGAAAGCGACACCATCTATAACAGCCTGCTGTTCATTGACCGGGACGGTTCGCTGCTCGGCTCCCACCGAAAACTCGTTCCCACGGCCGTTGAGCGCTCGTTCTGGGGTAACGGCGACATGGCGGATTTGCAGATGGTGTTCGAGACCGATATTGGCCGTGTCGGCGGGCTCTGCTGCGGCGAACATACAATGACGTTGGCGCGGGCCGTCGCCATTTCGCAGGGAGAAGATTTTCACATAGCAGCATTCCCCGGTGCATTCAGCATGAAGGGTAAGAAAATGCTGCATGAATTCGATACCAACGGCACTTTCATCGGTCAGGCATTGGCGCGGGCGCATGCAATTGAATCAGGGGCATTCGTGCTGCTCACCTGCGGCCACACGGAGGAAAATGACATCCCGGACGATTTCCCATGGAAGGGAAAGAGCAATATGAACATTCCTGGGCAAAAGGAGGCAGCACTATTTTATCGCCGTTGGGTGCGCCGATCGCCGGCCCAAGCCTTGAACCCGGCATTATCTACGCTGATTGCCATGCATGGATGCGAAAAGCACACCATGCAATTCTCGACAGTTGTGGTCACTACGCCCGCCCCGATCTTCTGCGCCTCATGGTGAATACCGAGGGTGGTTGGCGACGGGCAGGGACGCCGAGATTCTCAGAACTACCGCGTGATGGTCTGCAGCGTGCCGCGGAGCGCCATGATGTAGATGGCGACGTCGTGGTCGAGGTGGCCGCTGATATGGACGCTGTCAACGCCGCGTCCGGATAAGAAATCCTCAAAAAAACTCTGCGGGTCGAACCACAATATTTACCGCGCCCGATCCAGGGTCATGGAGCATCCTAATGTCACCTTCCAGTTTTGTCGTTCAACGCAACGGTCAAGAAGCAACCGCCGATGAATTGGCGGCACTGGCCTTTGCGGGCTATGCACATTTCACTGCCATGCAGGTTCGCGGAGGGCAGGTTCGGGGGCTTGACCTCCATCTGAAGCGGTTGCGCGTTGCGTCGCTCAAGTTGTTCGGTAAGGCGTTGCCTGACAATCAAATACGGTCCTATCTGCGCGACGCGCTGAAGATTGGACCGGCGAAGCTCTCGTTGATAGCCACGGTGTACTCACCGGCCGGCGAATTCACGGTGGCGGGGACCGATATCGAGCTCGAGGTACTGGTCCGCACCGGACCTCCGGCATCCGGTCCGCAGGGACCGCTGAAACTGGCAACCTTTGAATACGAACGATTCCTTCCAGCCGTGAAGCATGTCGGCGAGGTAGCCAAGACATACTGCCTCCGTCAGGCAGTCGAACAAGGCTTCGACGACGCCGCTTTCGTCGACCGCCAAGGCCGCCTCAGCGAAGGGTCAATTTGGAATCTAGCCTTTTGGGACGGTAACGCGGTGGTTTGGCCCGACGCCAAGATGCTAGGCGGCACCACAATGGACATTGTCCGCCGCCAACTGGAGCGCCTCGGAGTTCCACAACGGGTCCAGGCGATTACGCTTCCCGGCTTAGCGACGTTTAGCGGGGGTGTGGTCATGAACTCGTGGACGCCGGGTGTGGCGGTGAACCGGATCGGCTCCGTGCCGTTGCCCGACGCGCCGTCCTTCTCGGAATTGCTTCACCAGGCCTATCAAGCTGAACCACCCACCTCACCGTGAGGTCGATCCGACCGAATCCTCAGGCAGACAGTCAACAAGGAACACCGAACATGATTGAGCGGTTCAACTATCTCGAAATCAATCCGAAGGCAGCCGCTGAACTTGCCGCCGTCAACAAGCGCGTTGGCTCGATCGATAAGAAACTCCGGGCACTTGTGGAGTTGCGGGTCTCTCAAATCAATGGATGCGCCTATTGTGTCGACCTTCATTCGGAGCAAGCGAGGACGGAAGGTGAAACCCAGCAGCGCCTTGATGGTATTGCCGTATGGCGTGAATGTCCCTTCTTTGACGATCGCGAACGCGCCGCTCTCGCCTGGACCGAAGCGGTAACGCGCCTGCCCAGTACGAACGCACCGGACGACATCTACGAGAGTCTGAAGTCCTACTATTCCGAGGAGCAGATTGTCGATTTGACGTTGATCATCTCGTTGA
The DNA here is from genome assembly GCA_965228695.1 of Alphaproteobacteria bacterium. Taxonomy (GTDB): domain Bacteria; phylum Pseudomonadota; class Alphaproteobacteria; order UBA8366; family UBA8366; genus JAJFJD01. The sequence continues at coordinate 30,146 of CBDDIB010000001.1, forward strand.
TGAACGCGTGGAACCGCCTCGCCGTGGCTTTTCGTCACCTGCCCGACAAACGAAGGCCTTCGACGCCAACTCAGCTGTGAAAACGCGCCGCCTCGATTTCCAATTGCGGAGCGATTGAGGCGGCTACCGGTATGGATGATGACTTCGCCGCCACTATCCCCAAAAGGGTTCGAGCATGAATAGATATAACGACACGAACCGGTTTCTCGAGGACACAAGCGTCAGCGCTTATGTCGCGCTGCCATTCGCCTTCTACCTTCTAATTTTGCTCCTGGTCACGACACCGACGGTGGCAAACTGGTTTCATGCCGACCCGATCTTGAAGATATTCCCCAAAGCAGTGACGCTTTGGGGAATCCCAGCGCTGTCGATTTCGCTCTTTCTCTTTTGGAAGTCTCTGAAACCTATCCAGCCGCAAGCGGTTCCTTCGTCTCTCAAATTCGCCGTTTCGGGATCGGGAACCGCAATCGTCGCACTCGTCGTTCTGCGCCTGATGGCCGGTGAGCATCTGCCGGCGGCAGTCCCGCCCGAGGAAAGCGTCAAGCCCGGGTATCTGCTCGGCATGTCCGCCGGCCTCGCCGAAGAGCTGATAATTCGCCTCGGCGTGACACCGCTAACTTTTGTCATCCTGCGGCGTCGATTGGGATTTCATTGGTCAGCGCTTTTCACAATAGTCGTCGCGGCACTGAGCTTTGCCGTGTGGCACGAGGCCGGCAGCGGTGCCGAGCCGTTCATACTCCAGCATTTTTTGACCCGCTTCATGATCCCGGGCGTGATGATGGGATTGATGGTGTTCTACATAAGCCCGATTTTTGTGGTCGCCCTGCACTGCACCGCCCACATCATGATCCCACTGCTTTTTGTTTAGAGTTTAAGCGAAGCCGAAAGACAGTTTTCCCAGTCCGCGACCGGACAATCCGAGACCAAAACGTCAGACCGCTACCGGCCATTGACGCGGTCCGGCGCCGATCTAAGCCGCCGCGTCCTCGCGGATCATCGCGGCGGCCTTCTCCGCGATCATGATCGTCGGCGCGTTCGTGTTGCCGGTGGTCACCGTCGGCATCACCGACGCGTCGACCACCCGCAAGCCGCCGATGCCGTGCACGCGCAGCCGGGAGTCGACCACCGCCATCGGGTCTTCGCCCATCTTGCAGGTGCCGACCGGGTGGTAGATCGTCGTGCCCTGGCTTTGGGCGTACTCGCGCACCTGGTCGATCGTGTCCATCGGTGTGCCGGGGCGCACTTCGCCCTCGGTGTAGTTGGCCATCGCGGGCGCGGCGAAGACCTTGCGCGTCTGTTCGATCCCCGCTTTCAGGACATGCAGATCGCTTTCCGCGGACAGATAGTTCGGACGGATGACCGGCGGCACGAACGGATCGGCGCTGCCGGCCATGATCGTCCCGCGACTTTCCGGGCGAGCCGGACAGATCGCGACCGCCATGCCGGGTTTGCGCTCCAACACGTTCTTGCGGTCCGGTTCGAAACTGACCGGGGCGAACAGCAATTGCAGGTCCGGGCTGCTCAACCCTTCACGGCTGCGGGTGAACATCATTGCGCTGGTGGCACCGAAAGTCAGCGCACCGTCGCCGCGCAGCACCCAGCGGATCACCTCGGGCACCACACGGGGAAAGCGCGCCTGCTGGTTCATAGACACCGCGTTTTTCACCCGGTGCGCGATCCGGACCACGTAGTGATCCGACAGGTTGTCACCGACGCCCGGCAGATCATGCAGCGTTTCGATGCCGAGCGATCGCAGATGCGCCCCCGGCCCGATTCCCGACACCTGCAGCAATTGCGGCGAGTTGGTCGCGCCGCCGCACACGATGACTTCACCGTCGGCGTGCAGCTCCCGCATCCGGCCCTCTTGCCGGAAAGAAACGCCGACGCACTTTTTGCCCTCGAACACCAGCTTCGCCGCCATCGCGTCCGTTTCGATCTTGAGGTTCGGACGCCCCTTCGCCGCGGCCAGAAATGTCTGCGCGGTAGACGCCCGGCGGCGGCCCATCCGCGTCATCTGCGAATAACCCACGCCTTCCTGCTGCGCGCCGTTGTAATCCGCCGTCAGCGGGAACCCGGCCTGTTGCGCCGCTTCCACGAAGACATCGGTCAGCGGCAGGATCGTCCGCGCCTCCTCCACCTTGAGGGGACCGCCCTTTCCCCGATAGATGGCATCGCCGCCTTCTTGAAAGTCTTCGGATTTTCTGAAGTACGGCAGGATTTCGTCGTAGGACCAGCCCTTGCAGCCGCGCTGCGCCCAGCCATCGTAGTCGGTGCGGTTGCCGCGCACATACTGCATGCCGTTAATCGAGCTGGATCCGCCCAGCACCTTGCCGCGCGGCCAATGAATACGGCGGCCGCCGCTGCCTGGCTCGGGCTCGCTGCTGTACATCCAGTTGATCGACTTGTTGTACAGCAGCGTGCGTACGCCGGCGGGAATGTGGATGAAGGGGTTACGGTCCTTGGGGCCCGCTTCGAGCAGGACGACATTGGCGCCGTCCTCACTCAACCTGTTGGCCATGACGCAACCAGCCGAACCTGCGCCGACGACGATATAGTCGATACCCATGATGCCTCGGTCTCCGACAGACGTGTGAAGACCAAAACTGTATCGCTAACGCCGGATTGGCGACAAATCCGGCGGGTTCAACCGCCTTCGAGTTTGGGGATGAAGAAAACTTCGCTGCCTTCGCGGACCGGCTGGATGTAGTTGCCGGATTCGTGGATTTCACCGTCGATGGCGACGGTCGTCTCCTCTTCGAGATGTTCGGCCAGACCCGGATACTGCGCGTCCAGCGCCTTGATGACGCCGCGCAGGTTCCGGGCCTGAATCTCGAACTCTTTCTTGCCGTCCGTATACAGGTGGCTCAACCCATCGGTAAAAACGACGCGTACGGTGACGTCGCCATCCATGACCTAGAGCTCGCCCCCGTCACGATGGTCGAGCGCTTCCAGCAATTTCGGCGGCGACATCGGCAACGAGTCCATCCGCCGTCCGGTCGCATTGGCGATCGCGTTCGCGATGGCCGCCATCGTCGGACAGATATTAACCTCGCCCACGCCCTTCACGCCGAACGGATGGTTCGGGTTCGGCACCTCGACGACGACCGTCTCGATATACGGCAGATCCGATGCCACGGGCACCCGATAGTCGAGGAACCCGGGATTGGAAAGGCGGCCCTCGTCGTCGTAGATGTACTCCTCGTTCAGCGCCCAGCCGATGCCCTGGACGACACCGCCCTGCATCTGGCCTTCGACATAGCCCTTGTGGATCGCCCGGCCCGCATCCTGCGCGCAGACGGCGCGCAGGACCGTTACTTTGCCGGTGTCCGGATCGACTTCGACGTCGATGAACTGGGTGCAAAAGCCTGGCGCTTGTCCGCCGGCGGCGACCGAATTCGACGTGCCGATCGGGCCGCCGGTTGCGCCCGCCTTGGCTGCGATTTCGCCAATCGACAGCGGATCGAAATCGCCCACATTGCTGCTGGCCGGACGGGCTTGCCCGTCTTCCCAAACCACGGCGTCCACATCGACGTCCCAGATGATCGCGGCGCGCGCGCGCAAATCCTCGATCACCTTCTCGCAGGCACCGATCACGGCCATGCCGCTGGCATAGGTCACCCGCGACCCGCCCGTAACATGGGTGTAGGGCACCGACGTGGTGTCGTTCACCGTCGCACGGACCTGGTCGTAATCGATACCGAGCGTCTCGGCCGCCATGATCGCCATGGAAGCACGCGATCCGCCGATGTCGGGGCTGCCGGTGGCGACGACCACGGTGCCGTCCGCGTTCACATACACGGTCGCGCCGGATTCGCCCGCACCGTTGAACCAATAGCCGGATGCAACGCCGCGGCCCTGGTTCGGGCCCAGTTTCTCCTTGTAACCCGGGTGTTCCAGGATCGCGTCGACGGTTTCGCTATACCCCTCATGGGCAAGCTTGGGGCCGGCGATGGTCTGCGTGCCGATATGCGCCGCATTCTTTTGCCTGAATTCCAGCGGGTCCATGCCGATCTTCTTGGCGAGAATATCCAACGCGCTTTCCGCCGCGAAATTCGAGATCGGTGATCCGGGCGCACGATAGGCCGCCGCCTTGGGCCGGTTCGAGACGACATCGAAGCCTTCGGTCCGCTGGTGCGGAACGTCATAGGGCGCAAACGCGCACATGCAGGCATTCATAACGGGAGAGCCCGGAAAGGCGCCCGACTGGAATTTGAAAACGCCCTGCGCCGCCGTGATCGTACCGTCCTTCTTGGCGCCGACCTTGACCCACATCGACGACCCGGAGGTCGGCCCGGTCGCGCGGAACACTTCGTCGCGCGACATGGCGAGACGGACCGGCGCGCCGGCCTTCTTCGACAGCACCATCGCCACCGGCTCGACATAGACAACCGTCTTGCCGCCGAAGCCGCCGCCGATCTCGGCCGGGTTGACCTTCAGGTTGCCGAGCTTCATGCCGACGATCTTGGCCGTCAGGTTACGGACCACGAAATGGCCCTGGCTCGCGCTCCACAGCTCGCCCTGGCCGTCGGGGTCGTAGCGGGCGAGGCAGGCATGCGGCTCGATGTAAGCCTGGTGCACCGGCTTGGTCTTGAACTCGTGCTCGACGATTTCGTCGGCTTCCGCGAAGCCGGCTTCGACGTCGCCAATCTCGAACACCACATTGCGCGCGACGTTCGACGGCTTGGTCGGGGCCGGCTCGACGCCGCGCGTAATCATGTCCTCGAACAGCAACGGCGCGTCCGGGGCCATCGCCTCGTCGACGTCGATGACATGCGGCAGGACTTCGTAATCAACTTCGATCAACGCAATCGCCTCGTTCGCAATCGCCGCGCTCGTGGCGGCGACGGCGGCGACGGCGTGACCGTCATACATCGCCTTTTCGCGCGCCATGATGTTCCGGGTGATATGCCAGAAATTGACCTGCACACGGGCCGGGCCGACATAGGCGAAATTCTGATCGGGAAAGTCTTCCGCCGTCATCACCGCCTTGACGCCCGGCAGGGCCTCGGCCTTGGACGTATCGATCGATTTGATCAGCGCATGCGCGTGCGGGCTGCGAAGGATCTTGCCGTGCAACATGCCGGGAAGGCTGAAGTCGTTACCGAATTTGGCAACACCGGTCACCTTCGGCACGCCGTCCGGACGAACAGGAGCGGTTCCGACGAATTTGTATGGACTTTTAATCTCGTTCATTTGAAGGCCCTTTCACGGCGGCGCGCTTTCCCCAAACTCCGGCGCATTTTCATTGGAAACCGGGCAACGGCGCTGACCGCTCTCACCCGTTCGACCGCGCTACGCCCGAAGGCGTCCGATCCGGCCGAAGGAGATGGATTGATTCGCTTAACCCCAAGTCTAGCGTCCTGGGAAATATCGACGCAAGTTGTAATACCATGACACCCCCGGCGGGGCGACCTCAGATAACTGATTTAGCCCGCAGTTCGGCGATTTCCACCGCGCTGAGCCCCAGCAAACGACGGTAAACCGCCTCATTATCCCCACCGAGCACCGGACCGGACCGGTGAACCGCGCCGGGGGTTCGCGAAAATCGCGGTGTGACCCCCTGCATGCGCACCGTGCCCAACTCCGGATCGGCGACCCGGACGAGCATGCCCGAGGCTTGGACCTGCGGGTCGGCAAACAGATCATCGATGGTCCGCACCCGGGCCACGCTCACCTGGGCGGCGTCGAGTTGGGTGCAAGCGTCATCCGCGTCATGCGCGGCAAACCACTCCCCGATGATGGCGTCGAGGGCATCGTGGTTGGCCAGGCGGTCCGTATTGGCGGCGAATCGCGGGTCGTCGACCAAATCGGGCCGGCCAATCGCCCCGGCGAGCCGCTCGAAGACGGACTGGGTGCTGGCCGCCAGCGTGCACCATTGGCCGTCGCGCGCCCGGTACACGTTGCCCGGCGCCGCATAGGGATTGCGGTTGCCGGACCGCTGCCGGACCTCGCCGAGCTGATCGTATTCGATCGCCAGAAAATCGAGGATGCGAAACATGGATTCGAACAAGGACACCGCAACGACCTGACCGGGCGCACCCGGGTTTTCCTTCCGCTCCAACAGGGCCGTCAGGATGCCGAGCGCCCCGAACAAGCCGGTAACGGAATCGGCAATCGGGTATCCGGCATGAACCGGCGCGCCGTCGGCCGGACCGCAGAGCGACAGGAAACCGGACATGGCGTCTGCAACACGCGCGAAACCCGGTTTTTCGGCATAGGGCCCTTCCTGGCCGAAGGCACTGACCCGCAATATCGTGAGTTTGGGATTTGCCTCCCACAGGACATCGGGCGACAGCCCCCATCGTTCCATCGTGCCCGGCCGGAAATTCTCGACCAATACATCGTAATCGGCCGCCAGGCTTTTCACGAGATCGACGCCTTCGGGCGTCCGCAGATCCAAGGTGATGCCCTGCTTATTCCGATTGACCACCTTCGCCCAGAGCGAGACTCCATCCTTGTGCGGCCGCAGCGCGCGCAGGCCGTCGCCCTTGCCCGGCATTTCGACCTTCAACACGTCGGCGCCGAAATCGGCGAGCAGCCCGGCGGCCAACGGTCCGGCGATGATGGTCGCCAGGTCGAGAATACGGATATTCCGCAGCGGCCCCTGCCGCTCCGCCGGTTCCGGTTGATCGGATGTCATTGCGCGCTCCCGCTATTTGTTCGTCAGGCATCACCGTAACCGCCGCCTGCCACAGCGGATAGATCTTAACCGCCGCTTTGCCGTCAGTCCCGCGTTTGGCCTATAAAGACGGCAATCGGCCCACCAATTCACGAACGAAGAGATACGCCCCATGCCCGAAATCCTGCGCCAGCCCGTCACCGGGCCGTCCGCCTGGAAAGGTACCGATTTCATCAACGACGAATCCTGGATTTTCCAATTTACCGACAGCGACCTGCGGGAATTGAACACCGCAACGCAGGCACTGAAGGCCCGGGGCCTGAAACCGCTGGAATTCACAAAAGCGGACTTTCCGCTGCCCACGCTCGGCCCGAAGATCGAGACGGTTCTGCACGAGGTCGAGTACGGCCGGGGCTTCGTCCTGCTGCGTGGATTGAACGTGGACGATTACGATCTCGACACGCTGAAGGTGCTCTATTGGGGCCTCGGCACGCATCTGGGGCAGATCATTTCCCAGAATTCCCAGGGCGACCTGCTTGGCGTCGTTACCGACTTCGAGGGCGGCAAATACGCCGGCGGCGGTTATTACGAGGAGAACGTACGCGGCCACCGCACCAACGCATTCCTGCGGCCGCATAGCGATAGTTCCGATGTGGTCGGCCTGATGTGCGTGCGTCCGGCCAAGAGCGGCGGCTACAGCATGGTCAGCAATTCGATGGCGATCTACAACGAGATCCTCGCCAGCCGGCCGGAGTTCATCGAGCCGCTGACCTCGGGCTTCCATTTCGATCTGATCGGCAAGGGCACCAAGGCGATCGAAGTCAGCAACAGCAAGATTCCGGTCTTCAGCTATTTCGAAGGCATCCTGAGCTGCCGCTTCAACAAGAAGCAGATCGAACTCGGCGCGGAGAAGGCGGGAATCCCCCTGACGCACCTGCAGCAGGACGCCATCGACTACGTCCGCGAACTCTCGGTCCGGGAAGACTTCCTGTTGCACATGGATTTCAAGCCGGGCGATATTCAGCTCCTGAACAACCATTGCACGCTGCACTCGCGCACCGCCTATGAAGACTACAACGACCCGGCGAAGAAGCGGTTTTTGCTGCGGCTTTGGGTTAACGTGCCGAACGGGCGGCCGCTCGCGCCCGAATTCGCCGACCGGCTGAACACCGGCGGCCGGGGCGGCGTGACCAAACGCTACTGACGACTGCATCCAACCCCGCGAGGAGGATAGAGGAATGGGAATCGGCGTCGGATTGGGCCTCGCGAATTTCCCGTTTTCGACCGTCGACGCGTTCTGGCGCTGGGTCGATCTCTGCGAAGATACCGGCATCGACTCGCTGTGGCAGACCGACCGGGTGCTGTCGTCCCAACCCTTCCTCGACTGCATGAGCGTGATGGCGGCCCTTGCCGGTCGCACCCAACGGCTCAAATTCGGCATGAACGTGGCGTCGGTGGCGCAGCGCGACCCCATCGTTTTGGCCAAGGAATGCGCGACCATCGACGTGCTGAGCAACGGCCGCCTGCTCCCCGCTTTCGGCGTGGGCAGCAAGACCAATCCCTATTGGCGGGTGACCGGCAACGAATTCAAGGGCAGCGGCGCCAAGGCCGAAGAGGGCATGGAGATCATCGCCCGCCTGTGGAGAGAGGAAAAAGTCACCTTCCACGGCAATTTCTATCGGGTCACTGACGCAACCATTTCACCCCGGCCGGTGCAAAAGAATTTGCCGTTGTGGATCGGCGGGTCGAGCAAGCCGGCGATCCGCCGCACCGCCCGCCTCGGCACCGGCTGGCAGGCCGGCAACGAAACCCCGGCGGAGGTGGGCCCCGTCGTCGCGGCGATCAAGGAAAAGACGAAAGAATACGGCCGCAGCATCGACGAAGACCATTTCGGCACCGGCTTCCACTACCGCTTCGGATCCTGGGACGAGGAAATTTCGGGCCGCTATGCCGAGTCCTACAAACGGCGCGCGCCGAACAAAGACCCCCGCCACCACATGGCGATCGGCGGGGCAGCGGACGTCATCCACCGCATCAAGGAATTCGCCGACGCCGGCATCTACAAGTTCATCCTGCGTCCGATCGGCAAAGACGATGACGACATCATCGAACAAACCCGGCTGCTGTCGGAAAAAGTCATCCCCGAAGTGCAAGGCAAGATGACCCTCTAACAGGCCCCGATCCGGCCTACGCCAAGTGCTTCTTGAAGAATTCCATCGTCCGGTCCCAGGACAACTTGGCGGCCGCTTCATCGTAGCGCGGGGTCGAGTTGTTGTGGAAGCCGTGCCGCGTGCCGGGATAGGTATGCATCGCGAAGTCAATCTTGTTGGCCTTCAGCGCCGCCTCGTAGTCGGGCCGCGTGGCGTTCACCTTTGGATCGTTCTCCGCGTAGTGGATCAGCATCGCGGCGCGAATCTTCTCGACATCCGCCGTCTTCGGCGCGCGGCCGTAATAGGGCGCGCCGGCGTTGAGTTCCGTGCCCAACGTCACCGCCACATGGTTGGTCGTGGCCCCGCCCCAACAGAAACCCGTCGTGCCCAATTTGTTGGTCGACAGCTTGTGCCATTTCACGAAGCGGGCGCTGTTGACCATGTCCTGCTTCAGTTCCGACTGCTTGAGTTGCTTCTGCATCGCCCGGCCGTCATCGTCATTGCCGGGATAGCCGCCGACCGGATACAGCCCGTCCGGGGCAAGCGCGAGAAAACCCTCCGTCGCGGCCCGGCGCGCCACGTCCTCGACATACGGGTTCAGTCCGCGGTTCTCGTGGATCACCAGGACCGCCGGGAACGGCCCGTCACCGCGCGGCGCGACCAGATACCCGCGCATCGCGCCGGATGTGCCCCCCGGCGACGGATATTCCACATAGCGGGCCTTGATCCGCTTGTCGGTGAAGGAAATCGTCTGCGCGGCCGCATAATTCGGCAGCAGGCTTTGCGCCATCGCCAACGCCGAGACGCCGCCGACGGTGATCATCGCCGCCTTGCCGAAAAACTCGCGCCGGTCGATCCGGCCATGGCAGTAATCGTCGTAGAGATCGAAGACCCGAGGATCGATTTTCTTTTCAGTCATCACCAATGCTTCCGAAGATTATTCACGAGGCCCTAATCCCGTAATTGGATACCTTTCGGGAACGTAGCGCAGTAAAAATCTTCGTGACCGCGCATCGCGACCGCCCGGCAAGCCAAAAAAGACCCAACAGCGGCTCAGACCGACACGACCTTCCGGTATAGATGCCACGTGGCATGGCCCAGCACCGGCATCACGACGATCAAGCCCAGGAAAATCGGAATCGATCCGACCACCAAGCCGGCGGCGACAATGAATCCCCATACCGCCATCGGCCCCGGATTGGTGCGCACGGCGTTGATGGAGGTCGCGATCGCGGTGCCGACCCCGACGTCGCGGTCCAGCAGAAGCGGAAAGGATACGACGCTGATCGACAAGACCACGAGGGCGAAGACGAACCCGACTCCCCCGCCGAGGATCATCAGCATCCAACCGGCTTGGGTCGTCAATACGCCCTCGGCAAAGGCCGCGACCGACGCCGGCGGTTCGGCCCCGAATAGCGCCAGGTAGATCCCATAGGCCGCGGCAAGCCACAATAGGAATACCGCCAACAGGACCAAACCCAGTACGACGATGGCGCCGAAGGCCGGTGTCTTCACCATGCCGAACGCGTCGGCCCATGTGGCCCGGCCTTCGAACTCGCGCTGCCGGCTCATCTCGTAAAGACCGATGGCCGCAATCGGCCCGATCAGCGCGAACCCGCTCGCCAACGGGAACAGCATCGGCAACAACTCGTACTGAAAGGCGAACCGCGCGAGAACGAGACCGGCCACGGGATAGACGATGCACAGGAACAAGACGTCGGTCCGGCAGGCCTTGAAATCCTCCAGGCCAAGCGCCAGGACATCTTTCAGGTCCGCGGTTTCGATCCGCCGCACCGCCGGACTTCCGGCCTCCGCCCCGGTATCGGCGCCGCGCACCGAGCGGCCGGTCGACCGTATGCCTTCCGCCGACCCTCTCAGATGGGAGCCGGCCCATTCAATCGGATTTCGAATGCTGGCCATGGGATTCCCTCCGAACCGTTGGTTCCAGAGCTCCGTCGCCCTCATGCGTCGTCTCGCCGTCGTCTAGTAAAAAGAGCCGGGCCCCGTCGCAATCAGTATGGTAGCGGGTCCCAATCGGCCTGTCTCCTCACAACTTCGCGTGGAATGTTAGGATAGCTACCCAGCCGCCGATTAGGTTGCAAAACTGCCAGCCCTAAATTCTGGCGTGAGGACTGGAATTCGCGGCGTCATGCGCGCAAAATCGACGTCCCCTAATCGATATACCTTCTTGGAACGAGCCGCTGCGCGGTCGAAACCGCAAGGCGCCGTTGCAAGGAATAAGGAATGGATCGGCGGCAATGGCACCTGACGATGGAACGCAACGTCCCCGGCTGATCGACGGGCCCGCGGTTTGGCATGCGGCAGACCTCCGGGCGGACGAGACTTGGATCTGGCGTCTGACCCCCGAAGACTTGGCAGAAATCGACGCCGGGCTTCGATCCGCCCAACGTGTTGGCATGCACATGCCTGATATCCGCCGCGAGGATTTTCCGTTGCCGACACTGGGACCGCGCCTTGCCGCTGCGGCGCAGGATTTGGACACGGGCCGTGGCTGTAGCCTGATAAAGGGATTGGATATCAGCCGATATCAGGAACAGGATGTCCGCGACATATACTGGGGCCTTGGGCGCTATCTCGGCACGCCAATGATCCAGAATGCGGCGGGCGACGTCATCGGCAATATCCGTGATTCCGGACGTACCATCGGCGAAAAAAACGTGCGCGGCTACACCACGAAGAACCGCATGCTGCCCCATTGCGACCCGATGGACATCGTCGGCCTGCTCTGTATCCACCCGGCCAGGACAGGCGGCCAGAGTCTGATCGCCAGCACCGCCGCGATCTACAACGAGGTTTGCAGGACGCATTCCGAATACCTGCCGACACTGTTCCGGGGCTATCACTACGACCTGCGCGGCGAAGGTCCGACCGGTGATCCCGACGAAGTCACCGATAACCGCGTCCCGGTGTTCAGTTGGTGGAAGGGACGCATGAGCTGCCGCTTTCATGGGCGCTCGATCCGGGAAGGTATGAAGAAGGCGGGGCAGCCGCTCGAGGGCATCGACAAGGCCGCGGTCGACTATGTGGGGGCGCTGGCAGCCGATGACCGGTTCCGGTTCGACATGAACCTGGAGCAAGGCGACATACAAATCCTGAACAATTATGCGGTACTGCATGCGCGCGACGCGTTCGAGGACTGGCCGGAACGAAACAAGCGGCGGCACCTGTTACGCCTCTGGATCAATCTCGATCCGACCATCGCGCGACCGCTGGATCCGGTCTTCGCGGCCAAGAACAACACCGGCCCGCGCGGCGCGATCCAGGTTCAAAGCGACCATTCCGGATGGGTTCCACAATGACGGCACATCTCTTCAAGGAAAACGCCCCGGACGACATGGACGCGGCGGTCGCGCAAATCCCGGTGATCGACTTCGGCCCGTTTTTCAATGGCGAAGACGGTGCGCTGGAAACGCTCGCCGCCGAGGTAAAACACGCTTGCGAGACCGTCGGCTTTTTCTACATCAAGAATCACGGCGTGCCGCAGGCCCCGATCGACCGGGCCTTCGAAGCGTCGAAGCGCTTTCACGCCTTGCCGCTGGCGGAGAAACGCAAGCTGAAGCTGGACCAGTACAATGTCGGCTATCTCGAAATGAACACCAGCATGCAGTCGCATTCGACGGTGCATAAGGCGACCAAGCCGAACCAGAACGAATCCTTTTTCGTGACCCACGACCGGCCCGCCGGCCACCCGGACCGGGTCGCCGGGAAGCCGCTGCGCGGCGGCAATTACTGGCCCGATGGATTGCCGGGATTCCGCGAGGACGTGATGGCCTATTTCACGGCGGTCCACGACCTGGGCCAGCGCATGCTGCCGGCCTTCGCTGTGGCGCTCGGCATGCCGGCGGATCATTTCACGCCGCTATTCTCGGACGAGAACCACGCGACGTTGCGCATGCTGCACTATCCGCCGACCAAGCTGGACGACAACGACTTCGGCGCCGGGCCGCATACGGATAACAGCTTCCTGACGATCCTGGCCCGATCCGAGGTGCCGGGCCTCGCGATCCGGCTGCCGTCCGGCGAGTGGGTGACGCCGCCGCTGATCGACGGCACCTTCCTGGTCAATCTCGGCAACATCATGCGGCGGATGTCGAATGACCGTTTCCTGTCGACGCCGCATGGCGTGATCGTCGACGGCGACAGGGACCGCTACTCCATCGCCTATTTCCACAGCCCGAACCCGTACCGCACCATCGAGGTGCTGCCGAGCGGGATCGACGCCGACAATCCGCCGCGATACGAGCCCGCGCTCTACGCCGACCTGATCATGGAGTTCTTCAGCGCCAACTACTTCCACCAAAAGAAACACGGCGAGGCGGCAATCAAGAACCGCTATTGAGCGCGGCGGCGGTGGCGGATTATCCCGGCCCCGCGACGGACAACCGGCCGGTCACACCATGTTTCTCGATCATGCTGGCGACGAGGCCGGAGGCTTTGCAGTCCTCCACGAAGTCATGCAGGTAAGGGATCGCCGCCGTATTCGTCTTCAGCGTACCGATCGCCTGCTGCACTTCGGCGAACTTACCGTCGAGAATCCGCGTGCCGGGCATTTGCTCCAGGTCGTCCAATTGACCCGGCTTCAATCCGGCCAAGGCATCGATTTTTTCCGCCAGGAAGCGTTCTTTCGCTTCCTCGCCCTTATCGGTGGTGATCAACGTCGCGTTCTTGAGATTGGCGGCAAGCCACAGACCGTAGGCGGCCTCCCCGCGCACGATGATCGTGTTGCCTTCGCGGTCGACCTCATCGGCATGCTTCAGCGGTGAATCATCAGGCACCATGTAGGTCGCTTCGATCTCGGCATAGGCCGCGGTGAACGCCATCTTCTCCATGCGCGCCGGTTCCGCGCCCACATTGCCGATGTCCCACTCGTCCTTGCCCGCCGCCGCGACCACAAGGCCCGGCGATTCATAGGGCACGTAGGCGACGTCGACGCCCAAACGCCGGGCCAGCTCGGCGCCCATGTCCGGCGATACCCCATCGGGATCACCCGACGGCTTCTCACCGGTGACGAGCAGGAAATTGCCCATATTGACCCCGACACGCAGGACCCCGTTCGGGGCAAGTTCTTTGACCACTTGTTCGGACATGAGGGCGTCTCCCAATCTGTTGTTTCGTGCGATGCTTCGGTGCCGACTACCGCCGCGGCTCGAAGGCCGATGCAGGACGTTTGTAACCGTTAAGGGCGAACAACATCAAACCGGTGGCCGCCACACAGTATAGCGCCATCAGCATGCAGATCGATTCCACGGACACGTCCCAGTCCATCAGCGCGCCCATCGCCAGCGGGCCGAGCGCCGACGAGAACACCATGAGCGACACGGCAAGCGACCGGATCGCGCCCAGATGACGCACGCCGTATACCTCGGCCCAGAGCGAGGTGACTGCCGTGTTACCGACGCCGCTGGTCAGCCCGACCAGCAACAGATAGGGCAGGACCCAGAAGCGCGCGTCGAAGGCCCAGATGATCAGCAGCCCCAAGACAATCGGCAACAGAAAGGCAGGCAGAACCCGCGCCGCCGTGATGCGATCGATCAGCGGTCCGGAAGCGAGAGACGCGACGATTGATCCCCCGGCATATATCCAATAATTGCCGGTCATCCAGGCCGCACTCCATCCTTTGACGGCGGCGATCTCCAGGTTATGGAAGAACAGCGCGGTGCTGACGAAGGCCGGGGCCAGGATAGCCGGCAACAGCATGTAGAAGCGGGCATCCCGCAGGACCTGTTTGCGCGACCATTGCTCCGGATCCTTGATGGCGGCCTGCGATCCCGGCCCGGTCCGCGCCGGTGCATCTTGCCGCGCCCCTTGCCCGCGCAGCAGCCACCACACCAGGGGCAGGATGCCCGCCCCCAGGATCACCGCCGTAATGCCATAGGTCTCGCGCCAGCCGACGGTCGCGATCGACAAAACCGCCAGCACGGGCAACACGGCCTTCCCGACCCCGTCCCCCAGCAGCACCAGTGCGATCGCCTTACCACGGTCGATGTGGAAGAACCGCGCGGTCGCCGTCTTGCCCGTATGGCTCGCCAATCCCTGCCCCATCTGACGCAGCAGAAAGATCGCGACGATGAGAAAGGCCGCCGACGGCACGAGCGCCATAAAGGCCGAGGCGAAGGCGAGGCCGAAACAGACGATGAGGGCGAAAGCGCGCAGCGGATAGCGGTCGATCTGCTGGCCGGTCCAGGGCAGCACGGCGGCGCTCGCCAAGGTGCCGAGCATGTAGATGCCGCTCCACTCGGTATGGCTGAGGCCGAACTCGCCCCGCACCGCCGGCCCGAAGGTGCCGATGATGACGGTCTGCCCCGCGCTGGCGGCAAATGTCATCGTGAAGCCAAATCCCAGGAAACGGCCATGGGCGCCAACAAGGCGCAGGTAGCTGATGAGCGGCATGGACTATGAATCTGTGACTAGGATCGGCGCGGTCACGCCGATTTCCCAGAATGCCCGATAGCGGCCGATCGCACTAGCCCGCGGCCGGCGGTTCTTCGTCGGTGATGTGTTCGGTCGGCTGCGGTGTCGTCGTCATGATCGTCACGCCATCCGGCGCATGGAACTGATGCCAGGTATTCCGCGGCACGATGGCGATCATGCCTTGCGCAAGATCCAATTTGTCTTCATTGCCGTCGACGTCCCGCAAGGTCAGGGTTACGCTGCCCTTGAGAATTTGCACGATTTCGTCACCGTTCGGATGCCGCTCCCATTGGCTGACTCCGGAGAAACCGCCGGCGAAGATGGCGCCGTCGCGATATTCCGCCACGCGGGCAAAGACGCCCGTGGTGTCCGAGAACCGAGTGCGGCCCTCTAGGAACTTTTGGCTGGCGAGCACGGCTTCGATGTCTATGGCATCGGTCATCAGGGCATCCTCCGATTGAAGCGGATCGGCGTTGATGGTCGCGCAATCGTCCGACGACGGCAACCCCCGAACCGCAACACAGCACCATTACCGGTACCGCCCGCCCTAGCCTTTCGCCGGGGGCATGCCCTTCGGATCGGTCGCGTGGACACGGCGCGTCATGAAGGTGCCGAGGCCCGCCGCGCAAACCTTGCCGCTGCCGTCGACGATTTCACAACGCACAACCGCCGACCGCGATCCCGCGCGAATGACATCGGCGGTCCCGGTCAGCCGGTCGCCCTTTGCCGCCGCCAGGTAATTCACCTTCATCTCCAGCGTCGCCATCGGACGTTTCCGAGTATCGTAGTTGCCGCCCGCCGCCGCGGTCGCCATCGCCACATCGACCAGCGATGCGATCACGCCGCCCTGCACCACACCGCGCAGGTTGCGCATCTCCTCGCGCACCGGCATGCCGACGACCGCATGGCCGTCTTCCATCACCTCATATTCAACGCCAAGCCATTTCCGAAAGCCTTCGTCCGGCATGTTTTCCAATCCTTCTTTTTCTTGTGCCGGGTGGCACCGATTGTCGTTCAGTCCTACTCTTCCAGGCTCGATCCTGCGCCCTTCACGCGCGTCTGCCGCATATAGCGGCGGTACTTGTCCGCGTCGTAGCCGCCGCCGCGATGGACGAGGCAGCGGTTGTCCCAGATCACCAGGTCGCCCGGCTGCCATGCGTGAGAATACACGTGCTCGTCCCGCGTCGCCCGCTCCAGCAAATCGTCGAGCAGGGCGCGGCTGTCCTCGAAGCTCCAGCCGACGATCGACTTGGCGTGCGAGCCGACGAAGATGTTCTTCGCCCCGGTCCGCGCGTTGCTGCGCACGAGTTTCTGCTGCACCGGCGGCAGCGACGCCGCATGCGACGGCGTCACCGCATCGGGTCCCACCTTGGACCGGGAAAACACATAGTCGTGTTCCGCGATCAGCGGATCGACCTTTTCCTTCTCGTCCGCGGAAAGGCGATCGTAAGCCGCCCGGCCACTGGCGAATTCAGTCCGCCCGCCTTCCGCCGGCACCTCGTAGGCGCACATGATCGACACATAGGTCGGAACCTCACGGAAAGATGAGTCCGAATGCCACATGTTGTTGCCGGTCTGGAAGCGCGTCCGTTTATGCGAATTGTCGAGAACGCTGCCATCGGCCATCACATTCCCGACGGTGCCGAAATATTCGATGACGCCTTCCTGACCCAGCTTCACATGGCTGGGTTCCGGCTCGCCGAGCGCTTTCGTGATGGCGAGTTGATGTTCGTCGTCGAACGGCTGATCGGGGAAACACAGGAAGGAATAGTCATCGATCGCGGCGCGGATTTCCTCGACGAGGTCGCCGCTCATCGGTTCGCGAAGATCGACGCCGGTGATTCGGGCGCCGAAATCCGGGTGAATTTTCTCAATCGTCAACGCGGCCATGGTGTCTCTCCGAAGAGTGTCAGAGTTCGGATTCAAGCATCAAATGTCCGGAACGCCAAGTTGAGGGTGCCGGCCAACGCTAGCTCGACGGTTCGCCAAGCTTGACCAACTGCTTGCCGAAATTCTCGCTGGTCAGCAGGCGTAGAAAGGCGGCGGGCATCGACTCTATCCCCTCCATCACGTCCTCGCGGAACTTGAGCCGGCCCTCGCGGTACCAAGCCGCCAACTGCTCGATACCTTCGTCGAAGCGGTCGGCATAGTCGCTGACGAGGAAGCCCTCCATGCGAGCGCGGTTGATCAACAACTGCCGATGATGACGAAGACCGGTGTCCGGCTGCTCGAACGTGCCAGACAGCGAGACCAGGCCACAGATGATGATCCGGGCGTTGAGGGCCAAATTCTGCATCGCCGCGTCGTGGATCGGACCGCCGGTGTTGTCGAAATAGATGTCGACGCCGGATGGGCACATCGCCGCGACGGCGGCGGTCAGGTCTTCGGACTCGCGATAGTTGATGCCGCCGTCGTAGCCGATCTCGCGGCACCAATCGAGCTTGCCCAAGCTGCTGGCGACCGCGATGGCGCGGCAGCCCATGATCTTGGCGATCTGCCCGACCACCTGCCCGACCGCACCCGACGCGGCGGAGACCAGCACCGTCTGCCCCGGCTTGGGGCGGCCCAGGTCGAGCAGCGCGAAATAGGCGGTCAGCCCCGGCATGCCGAGATAGCTCACCGCGCTTTGGATGGGCGCGATCGACGGATCGACCCGGCGCAGGTGCTCGCCCTTCAGCACCGGATATTCCTGCCAGCCGAAACCCATGCTCTCGACGATATCGCCGGGTTTCCAGTCGGGATGCTTGGAGGCGACCACCTCGCCGACCCCGCCGCCGCGCATGACATGGCCCAACTCCACGCTCGCCGCATAATTCTTGGCGGGGCTGATCCGGCCGCGCATATAGGGGTCGACCGACAGATACAGCGAGCGGATCAGAACCTGGCCGTCACGCGGCTCGCGCAGCGGCGCTTCTTCCAGCCGCCAGTCGGACTCGGCCGGCATGCCTTCGGGATAGGTGGCGAGAACCCAGCGGCGATTCATGTCGGTCACGGCGTTCCTCTTTTTGCGAAATTGATCTAAACAGCATCCTAATCGTGCAACACAGTATTGGCGAACATCCGACAACCCTCCTACACCGCAATCAATCGACAGATTTCATCAATGCCAAATTTCGTTGAGCGAATAAAACTCGTCATTCGGATCGCAAGAATGTGGAATCAGGCGCTGGATTTGGCCGCGAACGACAATTTCGGCGCGGCCTTGAATGTCGTGCGGGAGATGGAGTCCCAGGGCGCGACTCGATCCGAACTGACATTGCTTAAAGGGGTGCTGCAATTCAAAATCGGCGATCCCGAAGATGCGTTGGAATCGCTGATCGTGGCCTATGAACGGATTTCGCGAGATCCGGCCATCGCCCCGCCGAACAACAAATACCTGATGTGTTTCGCATCGGTCTGGGGCCAAAGAGCGTTGCAATCGTTGAGCCGGGAGGTCGAAACGCCGTTCATTGTCGATTTCCGGGAGGTTCCGTTGAAGTTCGTCGCACGGCCCTTCAAGCGAAAATTTCCCCTGCAAGAACATCCCGATTGGCCGGCATAGGGCATTCAGCAGGCCGCAACATCTTGACAAAATTTTTTATTTCCATATATTTGGAAATATGGAAACGAATGATGCCGTCACCGCACTATCCGCGCTCGCCCAGGAAACCCGCCTGCAGATCTTTCGTTGGCTTGTGGAACGGGGTCCGCGCGGCGCGCCGGCCGGCGAGATCGCCGACGAAATGGGATTGCCGGGCGCGACCCTGTCCTTTCATTTGAGCCAACTCAAGCAAGCGGGCCTGCTGTCGTGCGTGCGCGACGGACGGTCGCTGATCTATTCGGCGAACTATCCGGCGATGAGCGACTTGATGGCCTATTTGACCGAGAATTGCTGCCAGGGCGACGACGCCTGCGGCCCCACCCCTTCGGACGCCGCCTCGATGGCAGCGACCGCGACCTAAGGAGATTGATCCTCATGAAACGCCTGCATGTCCACGTAACGGTAAAGGACCTCGATGAATCGATCGGCTTTTATTCGACGCTGTTCGGGGCCACGCCGACGGTAACGGAATCCGACTATGCCAAATGGATGCTCGATGATCCCAGCGTCAACTTCGCGATCTCCGAACGCTGCGGCGTGACGCCCGGCCTTAGCCATTTGGGCATTCAGGTCGATGAGGAGAGCGAGTTGTCCGAGCTGTCCGACCGCCTTCAGGAAGCCGGACGGCCCATCGTCGAGCAGAAATCGGCGCAGTGCTGCTATGCCGAAGGCGACAAGGCGTGGGTGTCCGATCCCCAGGACGTCGCCTGGGAAACCTTCCGCACCTTCGGGCAGATCACGGTCTACGGCGAGGACCGGGTGAAACGCGAGGAACTGTCGGCCGAGGACGCCGGCTGCTGCGCGCAAACGACGGAGCTGTAGCCCCTTTCGAGCCAACGCCGCGGGGGCGCGAGAATCCTTGCAAAGCCCGGCGGGCTCGGCTATACAGCCGCCCGAGCTTTGGAGCCTGTATGATGAAAAAAGACGCCCATCCGGACTATCACGAGATCACGGTCCAGTTGACCGACGGCACCAGCTACAAGACGTTTTCGACCTGGGGCAAGCCCGGCGACACGCTGAAGCTGGAAATCGACCCGAAGTCGCACCCGGCCTGGACCGGCGTGCATCGCCTGGTCGACAGTGGCGGTCAGCTTGCCAAGTTCAACAAGCGGTTCGAGGGTTTCGGCCTGAAATCCTGACGACCCGGCCGTTGAAACGAAGAAAGGCGCCTTTGGGCGCCTTTTTAATGCCGGACCGCCGATGTTTTTCTAGTCGGCGGCGGCGAGTTGCTGATCCAGCCGGTTGATTCGCAGATACAGGTCGTGGCTGCGTTCCAATAGGCGGCGGAGCTGAATCGGTAGAATTTCGTAGTCGGCGCGCCCGCGATCGAGGCACATCTTCTGACCGCCCAGGCGATAGGTATGCTTGGCCGCCTGTTCCGGCGACATTTCCTCCAGATAGACGGCTTTCTGCGTCAGCAGCCATGCCATCACCTGGGTCAGGCGGGTGGTCAGGCGCATCGTCTCGACGCTGATGACCATCTGATAGGCTTGACTGGCGTTCTTGCGGACCTCGGGAACCTTGGTTCCGATATAGTCACGCGACTCGATCAAGAGGTCATACGCCTCTTCATATGTCGTCTCGAGCAAGAATGCCGATTGCGCCTTTTGCACGGGCCGGCGTCTCCCTTATTACACGGTGTCCCTTGGGTCTTTCGGGCGGATTTCTCCGCCCGCGCCCTTACTCTTAAGTATAAAGCCTGCGGTGCGGGGGTGAACCACTAAGCTACTATTATTATTGGTTAATCAAATTCGACAGTCACCCGTAATTAAGCGCTATCCCTTTGGTACGAGGGACGGAATCGCCAGTATCTTGACAAGCGCGATGCGCATTCCCACCTAAGATTTGTCGCCCGATGCCAATTGTGGGTCGGGCGGCACTTGAACCGGAGTTTGGCCATTTGGCGGCTCCATTGATCCCGTATCGCTTGCAAGGAGGATATGGCAATGCGTAGGTACGATTTTTCACCCCTTTTCCGCAGCACCGTTGGATTCGACCATCTCGCTCGGGTTCTCGATAACATTCCCGGCGAACAAGCCACGGGCTATCCGCCCTATAATATCGAGAAGACCGGAGAAGATTCCTATCGAGTGACCATGGCGGTTGCCGGATTCGGGGAAAACGACATCGACATCCGAACCCAGGACAACAAGCTCGTGATCGCCGGGCGCGTCGAGAAGAGCGAGGACGGAGAGTCCCGCGCCTTCCTGCACCGCGGCATCGCCGAGCGCGCCTTCGAGCGGACGTTCAGCCTCGCCGACCACGTCAAGGTCGCAACGGCGGCGCTCGAGAACGGGCTCCTGCATGTCGAACTCGTCCGCGAGGTCCCGGAGGCGATGAAGCCCCGCACCATCGCGATCACGAACGGCAAGGGCAAAAAAGGCAAGACGGCCAAAATCGAGAAAAAGGCCGCCTAACCGCTACCCTGCAATCTTGCTAACCCTTAACGCGCCCCGCTTCGTCGGGGCGCGTTTCATTTGGACCGTCGAAGCCGCGACGGGCTAGCATCCGTCGGCGACGACCAGCCGCGCCATTACCGCGCGAACGGGGTCGGGTATCCGGACCGGCCGCCGATTCTCGCGGTCCACATAAACATGGATGAAATAACCGACGGCGGCGGCATCGGGTTCGTCCTTGCGGAACAGTCCGATTTCATAGGTCACGCTGGAATTGCCGAGTTTCGCAATCCGCAGACCGGCCTCGATAACGTCGGGAAAGGCCAGCTCCTTGAGGAACTGACACTTGGTCTCGACCACGATGCCGAAGATCTCGCCGGCGGCATAGTCAAGGGCGCCGTGCTCCATCAGGTGCCCGTTCACCGCCGTGTCGAAGTAGGAATAGTAGACGACGTTGTTCACATGCCCATAGACGTCGTTGTCCATCCAGCGGGTCGGTATGGCGCGGAAATGCGGATAGTATCCGCGCTCCTTGGGGTCGGAATTGCTCAAAATTCGGTCTCCTGCAGGTCCAACAACGCCTCGGCGCAGGCGCCCGGCGCTTCGAGCATCATCATGTGCCCTGTCTCGGGCAGCACGGTCTGGCGGGCATCCCTGGCCGCCTGAAGCAACGGCGCCGCCTTGCCCGGCGGCGTCATCCGGTCTTCGTCGCCCAACACCAGCAGCATCGGACAGGCAACCTGGGCCGCTGCCGCTTCCGCATCCCGATAGGCGTCGCAGGCCACGAAATCCGAATACAGCGCGCCCGCCGGCGCACCGCTAACACAGGCCGCCACCCGCGGCGCGACGTCGCCCTGCGCGGCCTGACCGACGCCCCATTTGGCGATCAAGGGCCGCGGCCTTGGGATCGTTCGCCTGCGCCATCGCCAGCAGATCGGGATGGACCGGCATTTGCGCCGAGACCCCCATAAGGGCGGCCGCACGGATAGTGCGCGGATGACGGGCCGCCAGCTCCAGAACCACCAAGGCGCCCATCGAATGGCCCACGGCGACGATAGACGCATCGCCGAGCTCACGGGATGACCTCCGCCAGCCAATCCCGCCATCTCACCGATGGTCCCGAGCAGATCGCCGGTACTGCCGCCATGCCCCGGCAGATCGACTGCCCGCCAGGGCCGGCCAGCCGCGGTAAAGGCAGCCGTTATTGGGGTCCAGACCGCATGGTCCATCCCGGCGCCGTGCAGAAACAGGGCGATCGGGGCATCCGCATCAACATCGGGCAGGTCGCCGGCGATGCGGACCTTCTCACCGCGGACGGTTAGGTTTTCCATGAGTCACCGCTTCGGAACCGCGTGAATTGCCGCACGGCCGGCGACAGTAGCGAGGGGGCGGCGGCGGGCTCAATGGCCTGCAGCATGCCGCGGAAAAAAAATGCCGAGCCCAGAGGGCTCGGCAAGAGACAGGGAGGTATCAAGTACTAAGTGGATCCGAGAGACCCACGTGAGGCACTTAAGTGGCACAAGTGTGCTGGCCCTGTTATCGCGCTAAACCCCTAACAAAATGTTAACGTCACGGCGAACCGCAAAATTTCTGCAACCATTTGATTTTACTCATTATTGATGGGAGAAAATCGAGCAAAACCCGCAAATCCAGCCGCTGAAACGCCTGAAATTAACGTTTACCCGCACCGGGCTTTAGCCTGACCGCCTAATTCTTGAAAACATCCTCGGCGGCGCTGCGATGATCCCTTTTGGCGGCTATTTCCGCCTGCGCCCGCTCGATCTCCGCCTCCATTTCGGCGATGTACTCCTCCAGGGCCTCGATGGACATGACCTCCAGGTCTTTCAGTTTCTTCCGCTGGGTCCGCGGTTCAAGGTCCTGTTCTTCCATCATTTCCTCCGTCAAATCGCGCTGCGTCTTGCAAGTGTGGTGGCTAGCGGCTAGACCTGCAACCCTGCTAAGACAATTTCATATCGACCAGGACTCCAGGTAAACCCCCATGACTTTGCCGGACTCAATGACCGTTATCGAAGTGCCCGAAGCGGGCGACGCGGACGCTATGACCGTGGGAACGCGACCCGTGCCGACGCCGGGACCGAACGACGTACTGATCAAGGTCGCGGCCGCCGGCGTCAACCGGCCGGACGTGTTCCAGCGCGCGGGCGCCTATCCGCCGCCGCCGGGCGCCACCGATCTATTGGGCCTCGAAGTGGCCGGCACCATCGTCGCGGCCGGCGACGCCGTCGCGGACTGGCGCGTTGGCGACGACGTCTGCGCCCTCACCCCGGGCGGCGGATACGCGGAATACTGCATAACGCCAGCCGCCCACTGCCTGCCGGTGCCCAAGGGCTACGACATGGTGCAGGCCGGTTCGCTGCCGGAAACCTTCTTTACCGTCTGGCACAACGTGTTCCAACGCGGCGGCCTGAAGGCGGGCGAGACCTTTCTGGTCCACGGCGGATCGAGCGGTATCGGAACAACGGCGATCCAACTGGCCAAGCAATTCGGCGCGACGGTCATCACGACCGCCGGCAGCGACGAAAAATGCAAGGCCTGCGAAGAGCTTGGCGCCGATCTCGCGATCAACTACCGCGAACAGGACTGGCCCGCCGTCGTGAAGGAATTCGCCGGCAAGAAGGGCGTCAATCTGATCCTCGACATGGTCGGCGGCGACTATGTGCAAAAGAACCTGAGTTGTCTCGCCTGGGACGGGCGGATCGTGAATATCGCCTTTCTGAAAGGCTCCAAGGTCGAGGTCAACCTGGCGCTGTTCATGATCAAACGGCAAACATTGACCGCGTCCACGCTGCGGCCGCAATCGGACGAAGACAAGGCGGTGATGGCGCGCGAGCTGCGCGAACAGGTCTGGCCCATGCTGGACGACGGCAAAATTCGCTCGATGGTCTACAAGACCTTCCCGCTGGCCGACGTTTCGGAGGCGCACCGGCTGATGGAATCCAGCGCGCATATCGGAAAAATCATGCTGACGGTAGGAAATTCCTAGAAAATCAACGCAACATCACCACTTGCGGTCCGCCAAGCGCGACCGCATATTACACTTTCTGGCGTAATCAAACGGCGCGATCCGATCGATCCGGCCATTTTCCGGACGGCAGGGCCGTCTTTTGGGGGACTTCATGAATAAACCATTGATGCCAAAGGCGACAGCCGTTTGGCTCGTCGAAAACACCGCCCTGACATTCGACCAAATCGCCGATTTCTGCGGTCTCCATATGCTGGAGGTCCAGGCAATCGCCGACGAGGAAGTCGCCATCGGCATGCAGGGGATGGACCCGATCGCCAACGGCCAGGTCACGAAAGAGGAAATCGAGCGCTGCGAGGGCGACCCCAGCACCCGCCTCGACATGCTGAAATCCGACATTCCGCAACCCACGGCACGGGGCGCGGGACCGCGCTACACCCCCCTTTCCAAGCGCCAGGACAAACCGGACGCCATCGCCTGGCTGTTGCGGCATTACCCGGAGCTTTCCG
The DNA here is from genome assembly GCA_965228695.1 of Alphaproteobacteria bacterium. Taxonomy (GTDB): domain Bacteria; phylum Pseudomonadota; class Alphaproteobacteria; order UBA8366; family UBA8366; genus JAJFJD01. The sequence continues at coordinate 54,815 of CBDDIB010000001.1, forward strand.
ATGCCCAGATCGGCCGGTTGATCGGCACCACCAAGCCGACGATCAACGCGGTCCGCGACCGGACCCATTGGAATTCGCCGAACCTGCGGCCGCGCAGTCCGGTAGAGTTGGGCCTCAGCAAGCACGAAGACCTCAGCATCGCACTGGAAAAGGCGCAAAAAGCCGCGGCCCGGAAAGCAAAGCGCGAAGGCAAACCGCCGCCCGCGCCGAGCCAGTTCCCGCCGGCCGCCGAAGGCGCCGAGCCGCAACAGGAACTTTCAGGGGTCGAGCCGCAGAGCGATACCGCGGTGCCGCAGAACCCGTTCCAGACCAACAGCGACTGATCACGATACCGCCGCGGTCACGGGCTGTTCCGTTTAGGTTCGCGCGTAGCCGACGGTCTTCAACGCGCCTTCGATCTCGTCCAGGATGACCGGGTCGTCGATGGTCGCCGGCATCTTATAGTCCTCGGCATCGGCGATCTTCTGCATCGTGCCGCGCAAAATCTTGCCCGACCGCGTTTTCGGCAACCGATCGACCACGGTGACCGTTTTGAAGGCGGCGACCGGTCCGATCTCCCGACGCACCAGCTTCACCGCTTCGTCCGCGATGTCCTGCTCGTCGCGGGCGACACCGGCGTTCAGCACCAGGAAACCGAGCGGCAATTGCCCTTTGAGCTGATCGGCGACACCGATCACCGCACATTCCGCCACATCCGGGTGTGAGGCCAGGACTTCCTCGATCGCGCCGGTCGACAGGCGATGCCCGGCCACGTTGATGACATCGTCCGTGCGGGTCATGACAAAGATGTAGCCGTCCTCGTCCAGATACCCCGCGTCACCGGTCTTATAGTAGCCGGGGAACTCCGCCATATAAGATTCCACGTAACGGTCCGACGCATTCCAGAGGTTGGGGAAGCAGGACGGCGGCAACGGCAGTTTGACGCAAATCGCGCCCATCTCGCCGCGCGGCAGTTCCGCACCGTCATTGTCGAGAATTTGCACGTCGTATCCCGGCGCAGCCCGCGTCGGCGAGCCGGCCTTTACGGGCAGCATCTCGATGCCGATGCAGTTGGCCCCGATCGACCAGCCGGTTTCGGTCTGCCACCAATGATCGATGACCGGAACCTTCAGATTATCCTCGGCCCAATGCAGCGTGTCCGGATCGGTCCGTTCCCCTGCCAGGAAAAGCGTGCGGAAGTTGCTGAGATCGTAATCCTTGATCAGCTTGCCTTCCGGGTCTTCCCGCTTGATCGCGCGGAATGCGGTCGGCGCCGTGAACATCACGCTCACCTTGTGGTCGGAAATGACCCGCCAGAAAACGCCGGCGTCCGGTGTACCCACCGGCTTGCCCTCGAACAGAATCGTCGTGCTGCCATGGAACAGTGGCGCGTAAACGATATACGAATGCCCGACCACCCAGCCCACGTCGGAAGCCGCCCAATAGACCTCGCCGGGGTCGACGCCGTAGATGTTCTTCATCGACCATTTTAGGGCGACGATGTGCCCGCCGGTGTCGCGGATGACGCCTTTCGGCTTACCGGTCGTGCCCGAGGTGTAGAGGATGTAGAGCGGGTCGGTCGCCTTGACCGGCACGCAGTCCGCCGGGGTCGACGCCGACACCGCCTCCTGCCAGTCCAGGTCGCGGCCTGCCACCGGCTCCACCGGATGCTGCTCGCGCTGCAGCAGGACGACGCGCTCGATCTTATGCTTTGCAAGATCGATCGCCTCGGACACCATCGGCATGTACTCGACGACGCGGCCGGGTTCGATCCCGCACGTCGCGGTGACGACTAGCTTGGCCTCTGAATCGTCGATCCGGGTGGCCAGTTCCTGCGGCGCGAAGCCGCCGAACACGACGCAATGGACCGCGCCGATCCGCGCGCAGGCGAGCATCGCGATCGCCGCTTCCGGCACCATCGGCATGTAGACGATCACCCGGTCGCCATAACCGACGCCTTCCGCCTGCAAGACGCCGGCGAATCGCGCGACCTGATCCTGCAATTCGGCGTAGGTGATCTTGCGCTGCACGCCGCCGGTAATCGGACTGTCGTAGATGATCGCGTTCTGGTCGCCGCGCCCGGCCTCCACATGGCGGTCGACCGCGTTGTAGCAGGTGTTGGTCTCGGCGCCGGGGAACCATCGGTAAAAGGGCGGATTGCTGTCGTCCAGCACTTTGTCCCAGCGTTTGTACCAATGCACGTCTTCGGCCGCCTCGGCCCAAAATCCCTCCGGATCGTTTAGGGAACGGGCGTAGATTTCATCGAATTTTCCGGCCATGACCGACCACCTTTTTGAAGCTCATTGACCCTGCCGCGCCGCCCGCGCACAGGGTCGTATACCGCTGCCCCGTGCTGCGCTGCCTCCGGCGCACTCAAGAACGAGTATAGGATGCGCTCCCCCTTTGCAAAACACCAGCCGAATACCCATAGTGGTCTAAATCCGACCGGAACGCGGGCAAACCGCGTCCATTGAATGCACCGAGGTTTCGCCATGACCGGGAATGCGGCCGGGAGTCCCTACGACACCGATCTCGACAAGAACGGCGCGAATTTCATGCCGTTGTCGCCGCTGACCTTCATCCGGCGGGCCGCGGCGGTGTATCCCAACCGGGACGCCGTCATCCATGGCGATTGGCGGATCACCTGGTCCGAGGCCTATGGCCGCGCGCGGCGGCTGGCAAGCGCCCTGCAACGCCGCGGCATCGGCAAGAACGATACCGTCGCGGTGATGGCGCCCAACGTTCCCGCGATCTATGACGCGCATTACGGCGTCCCGATGGCGGGCGCGGTGTTGAACACCCTGAACGTGCGCCTCGACGCCGAGACCATCGCCTTCACGCTGGACCACGGCGAGGCCAAGGTGCTGATCACCGACCGCGAATTCTCGGCGACCATCGAGACTGCACTCGAGAAATGCCAATCGCCGCCACTGGTCATCGATATCGACGACCCGCTGGCGGACGGCGGCGAATTGCTCGGAGACGTCACCTACGAAGATTTCCTGGCGGAAGGCGACCCGGCTTTCGACTGGTCGCTGCCGGCGGATGAGTGGGATGCGATCTCGCTGAATTACACCTCCGGCACCACGGGCAACCCGAAGGGCGTGGTCTATCATCACCGTGGGGCCTATCTGTTGGCGCTGGGCAATATCCTCGCCTGGAACATGCCGGTGCATGCGACCTATTTGTGGACGCTGCCGATGTTCCACTGTAACGGCTGGTGCTTCCCGTGGACCTTGGCCGCGAACGGCGGCACCAGCGTCTGCGCGCGCCGGGTCGAGCCTGCGGCGATCTTCGACGCCATCGCGGACGAGGGCGTCACGCATTTCTGCGGCGCGCCGGTCGTCCTCAACATGGTGATCAACGCCAAGCCGGCGGAACGCCGCCCCCTGCCGCGCACGATCGAAGTCATGACCGCCGCCGCACCGCCGCCGCCCGCCGTGCTGCAGCGGATGGAAGAGGACGGCTTTCACATCACCCATGTCTACGGGCTGACCGAATCCTACGGCCCGTCGGTCGTCTGCGTCTGGCACGACGAATGGGACGATCTGTCGCCGGACGACCGGGCGGTGAAGAAATCGCGCCAAGGCGTGCCATACGCGGTGCTCGAAGACCTCATGGTCGCCGACGCCAAGACCCTTGAGCCGGTCGAACGCAACGGCGAGGAACTGGGCGAAGTGTTCATGCGCGGCAATGTGGTGATGAAGGGCTATCTCAAGAATCCGGCCGCGACGGAGGAAGCCTTCGCCGGCGGCTGGTTCCATACCGGCGACCTTGGGGTCTGGGAACCGGACGGGTACATCGCGCTGCGCGACCGGTCGAAAGACATCATCATCTCGGGCGGCGAGAATATCTCGACCATCGAGGTCGAAGGCGCCCTCTACCGGCATCCGAAAGTGCTGGAGGCCGCCGTCGTCGCCAAGCCCGACGACCATTGGGGCGAAGTACCCTGCGCCTTCGTCACGCTGAAGGACGGCGAGGACGCGACCGAGCAGGAAATCATCGATTTCTGCCGGGACGTCATGGCGCATTTCAAATGCCCGAAACGGGTCGTGTTCGGCCCCCTGCCGAAGACCTCGACGGGCAAGGTACAGAAGTTCGTACTGCGCGACCGGGTGGCGCAGGGCTGAGGCCCGATCAGCTTTCGCCGGCCGTCGCGCCGCTCTTCACCATCGCGGCGATTTCCTCCTCCGAATAGCCGACCTCGCGCAGCAGTTCCGCGCTGTGTTCGCCATGCGCGGGCGCGGGGCGCGACTGGCCGCCGGGACTGGCGGCGAACCGGACCGGAATGTCGGGAACCTTGAGCGGGCCTTCGGTCGGGTGCGTCGCGTCCTGGAAATACCCGACCGCCTTCAGATGCGGATCGTCCGGCAGATCCTCGTAGTCGTAAATCGGCCCGCAGGGCACATCGGCTTTCTCCAGCGCTTCGCGCAGCGCCTCGGTCTCCCACTCGGCGGCGATGCCCGCGAGCGTGCGGTAGAACTCGTCGGCGTTCTGATAGCGCACCGCCGGGTCGGTCACCCGCGGGTCCGCCGCCAAATCGTCCCGGCCGACGGCGTTGAAGAAATTCACCCAATGCTTGGTCGACCCCGGCAGGATGCACAGATACCCGTCCTTGGTCTTGAACGGCCGCCGGTTCGGCAGCTTGGCGCGGGTATACCCCGCGGGACCGGCGGGCGGGTCGTAGATCCTGTCGGCCCAATGCTCCATCAGATTGAAGTGGACATTGGATTCGAACATCGGCACCTCGACCGCCTGCGCCTCGCCCGTGCGTTCGCGGTGCAGCAGGGCCGCGATGACCGCCTGCACCACATAGAGGCCGGTCGTCTTGTCGCAGTTCATCGCGGGCATCAGCCGCGGCTCGTCGGTGATCCAGGATAGGTTGGAAGCGGTCCCGCACAGGCCCTGGATGATGTCGTCGTAGGCCGGACGCGCCGCATAGGGGCCATCCTGCCGGAAGCCATAGGCGCCGCTATAGATCAGCTTGGGATTGACCGCGCGGCATTCGTCATATCCCAGACCCAACCGGTCCATCGCCTGCGGCCGGATCGAATAGAGCAGCACGTCGGCGTCCCGGAGCAGCCGGAGCAGTGCGTCACGCCCCGCCGGTTGCTTCAGGTCCAGCATGACGCTGCGCTTGTTCTTGTTGAGGTTCATGTAGATCGACCCCATGCCCGGCGTCTTGCCCTGTGCATAGTTGCGCGTCTGGTCGCCCGCCGGCGATTCGATCTTGACGACGTCGGCGCCCATTTCCCCCATCATCATGGACGCCATCGGCCCCATGATGACCGTCGTCATATCGATGATCCGATACCCGGAAAGCGGCCCGGCCATGTCATGATCTCCCAACTGACTCTTCTGGTGATTTTCGTGTAATCAATCGTCCCGGCCGGCAACCACCGTTGCGCCGTCGCCCACCATCGCATCGATCTCGTCATCCGTCAGACCCGCCTCGCGCAGCAGTTCGACGCTGTGCTCGCCGAGACGCGGCGCGTGACGGTCGATGCCGCCCGGCGATTTGGAGAAGGCCGTGGGCACGTCGGCGAGCACGATTCGCCCCTCGGTGGGATGATCGATCGTCCGGAAGAAGCCGGTCGCCTTGAGTTGCGGATCCTCGAACAGGTCCTCGAGGCGGTTCACCGCGCCGGCGGGAATATCCGCCTCGTCCAGCGCGGCAAGCAGGTCCCGCGTCGTCCAGTCGGCAACGGCGGCGGCCACCATCCGATACAGTTCATCGACGGATTGGCTGCGTTTCGCGGGATCGGTGATGCGCGGATCGTCCGCCATGTCGTCCCGCCCAATCATGCGGAAAAAGTTGCGCCAATGCCGCAGGGTGTATGGCAGCATGCAGACATGCCCGTCCTTGGTCGCGAAGGGCCGGCGGAACGGCGCCTTCGACCGGGAATAGCCCGGTTCGCCGAGCGGCGGATCGAACAGCATGCCCGCCGCGTGTTCGAGCATGTTGAACCCGACCATGCTTTCCAGCATGGGTACCTCGACATGCTGCCCTTCGCCGGTTCGCTCGCGATGCAGCAACGCCATGGTGATCGTATAGACGAGATGCACGCCGACGATCTTGTCGACGATCGAGGAGGGAATGTAGCGCGGCTCGCCGGTGGTGAAGGCCTGGGTCGCGACGAGCCCGGACAAACCCTGGATGATGTCGTCATAGGCCGCCTTGCCCGAATACGGTCCGCCCGGCCGGAACCCCAGAGCCCCCGCGTAGATGATTTTCGGGTTCGCCGCCCGGCATGCCTCATAGCCGAGGCCCAGCCGCTCCATCGCCTCGGGCCGGACCGAGTAGACTAGGACATCGGCGGTTTTCACCAGCCGCAGAAGCGCGTCGCGGCCGGCGGCGTTCTTGAGGTCGAGCACGAGGCTGCGCTTGTTCCGGTTGGCGTTCAGGAAAACGGTGCCCATGCCGCGATGCAGCGCGGGCTGGATATCGCGGGTGATATCGCCTTCCGGCGCTTCGATCTTGATGACGTCGGCGCCGTTATCGCCAAGTATCTGCGTGGCGAAGGGCCCGAGGAAGACGGACGTCAAATCGAGGATGCGGTATCCCGCAAGCGAACCGGGCATGAAACGCCACCTTTGGAAAAAGGCTATAGATTGGCCCGAAAGTATCGCCGGGGCCGCGGTATCGGCGCAAAATCGGCCAAATATTCCTTTTTCCTACACCGGCGTCAAACCGGCGCGGGTCGCTCGTTCACGCATATGGCGAAGCGGGACTATTCGGTCCCGGAAAGCTGCGCCAGTTGGTCTTTGACCGCGAGTTTCTTGCGTTTAAGGTCGGAAATCTCCAACGAGTCCGGTAATGGTCGCGCCTCCTCCTCGCGTAAGGCGGCATCGAGATCGCAATGCTGTTTTTCTAAAATTTGAATTTGATCTTCGAGAGAAAGGTCACCTGCCGGAATACCTTCCGTCATTGCGTTGGACATATACACCTCCACTTAGCCGTGAATGTTACCAGTTACCCCACTTCACCGCCCACCTCAGTCCTCAATATCGTATCCTGAGAAGAGCGGCTTGTCACGAAGGGTGAAGGTCCGGATACCGGCGTTTCGATTTCATCCAGCCGCCGTCGGACCGGCCGAGAAACATCCAACGAGGACGGCCTCGCAATCGGACTCGTCCGCCGGATCGAGCGTTGCGCCGATCTGGCTCAGATAGTGCCGGACATTGCGGTCCGCGCGGGCGGCTGCCACGACGCTTAGCTCTAAATTATCTCTATGATTTTCAGTCATTAAGTAGAGAAAATTCTGCTGCTGGCGCTCGCATTGCAGTTCGATGCGTTTTACCCCGCTGCGCAGCGATTCGACCGCCGCCGGATCCATGCCCGGGTAACCCGGCTTCATGAATCGGCGCACGGCACGCAGCGGCTGGACCACCTCGTCGCGCCACCCTGCCGTCGCCTCCAGAACCGATGCGATTTCGGAAGATTCCGCCGCCGAGTCGCGCACCGCGCCCAGCCAGCAAAAGTAGAATAAAAGGTTCACGTCGACGCCGTGGCGGTCCTGCAAGCGAAGGCACGCATCCGCCACACCGTCGGCCCGATAGGCTGTTACGGAGAAATCCCAAAAGGGGTTTTGCTTCGGCTTGCCCGTCGAGTCCTTGGTCATTGATCCCCCAGGCAGATGTCCAGAGCGCGCGCCGTCGCGACGATCGGGCCGTTCACGTCCACGATATGCGGCCGAGCGGTGGCGTCGGCCAGCGGCACGTCGATCAGACCACGATTGCGCCAACCGACCATCCGGTCAAATTTTCCGGCCGCCAACAGATCGACGGCATGGACGCCGAACGCGGAGGCCATCAGCCGGTCGCGGGCGTCCGGCGACCCGCCGCGTTGGATATGGCCGAGCACGGTCACCCGGGTTTCCGCATCGATATGATCGGCCAATTGATCGGCGATATAGTGGCCGATCCCACCGTAACGATGCTTCTCGGCGCTTTTTACGGTGACCGGTTCACCGGTTTCCGTCTTGACCGCCTCGGCGACCACGACGAGGGAAAAATTGCGCCCGTGACGGCGGACGCGATCGATCTTCCTGGCCACATGCTCCAGCGCGTACGGGATTTCCGGGATCAGGATCACATCCGCACCGCCGGCGATTCCCGCAACGATCGCGATATGGCCGGCATCGCGGCCCATGACTTCCAGGATCATGACCCGGTCATGGCTGGCCGCGGTCGGCTGCAGGCTGTCGAGCGCCGATGTCGCCGCGTGCACGGCGGTATCGTAGCCGATCGAGACCTCGGTCTCACCGACGTCGTTGTCGATGGTCTTGGGAATGCAGACAAGATTCATTCCGCCCTGCTGGGCCAGCTGCCGCAAAAGGGCCTGGCTGCCGTCGCCCCCGATGCCGACCAGCGCGTCCAGTCCAAGCTCGTGATAGCCCCCGATGACCTCCTCGGACCGATCAACGACACTGCCGTCCCGCATGGGATAGGCATAGGGGTTGCCCCGGTTCGTGCTGCCGAGGATCGTGCCGCCCCGCCGCAGCAATGTCCCGTCGAACTCCTCCACGGTGAGCGGACGCGCCCGAACCGGCCGATCCATCAAGCCGCGCGTTCCCTGTTCGATGCCGAACACCTCCCAGCCGAACCCCAGGATCGCGCGGTGAACGACCGCGCGCAAGACGGCGTTGAGCCCGGCGCAGTCACCGCCGCTGGTCAGCACGCCGATACGTTTAATGTCGCTCAAGATTAACCCCCATTACGTCACCGAAAGCCGCCCGGTTATCCTTGCGCACAGGATGGCCCCAAGCCACGATTATTTTGTTACAATACGGGCCCGATCGAAACAGGCGGTGCGGCCAATCGATGAGCAAACAAGACACCATTCGACGGCAGCTCGAGGAGCTCAAGCTCGAACATCGCGACCTCGACGACGCGATCGCCCGCGTGTTGGAAAATCCGCCCTTCGATCAATTGAAGGTACAACGGCTGAAGAAACGGAAACTCGTTCTCAAGGACGAGATCAGCCGGCTTGAAGATTTGCTGCTGCCGGACATCATCGCCTGAACAGGCAATTGCCGATCCGGCGGCCTAAAACCGAAACTGTCCGCCGTTTACGTGGATCACTTCGCCGGTGATGAATCCGCCGGTGTCGCCGGCCAGGTAAAGGCAGGCGTTGGCGATATCGTCCACGGTGCCGATCCGCTTCACCGGGATCGCCTCGATACGGGCCTTCCGCCACACCTCGGGATCGTCGTACTGGCTCCAGTCGCGCGTCGTGTCGATCGCGCCGGGCGACACCGTGTTCGCGGTAATGCCGTGCGGCCCCAGTTCCAGCGCCAGCGCCTTGGCGAAGGCGTGCACGCCCGCCTTGCAGGTGATGTTGTGCGTGCGCGTCGGCACATGAGCCGCGAACCCATCGACGCCGGATATATGGATGATCCGTCCCCATCCGCCTTTCTTCATCAGCGGCACCACGCAGCGCGCCAGGTAGAAGGCGGCATTCAGGTTCGTGTTGATCGTATCCTGCCAATCCTCGACGGAGATATCCTCGACCGGCTGCTTCTTCCGGATCGAAACATTCGAGACCGCGATGTCGACGGCGCCAAACCGGTCCGCCGCCTGGTTGACCATCGCCTCGACCGCGGCCGCATCGCCGACATCGGCCATGACGCCGAGGGCGTTGCCGCCCGACGCTTCGATATCGGCGACGACCTTATCGACCTTCTCGCGGGACGCGCGCCCATTGACCACGACATTGGCCCCGGCAGCGGCGAACAGTTTAACGATGGCTTCGCCGATGTTTTGTCCCGATCCGGTGACGAGCGCGGTGCGGCCTTTGAGCGGTTGCGGGTCGAGCATGTCCTATCCTTCATCCAAGCGTTGTTCCGGCGGATTCCGCACGGCATCCAATGGCACCGTGAACCGCCTGCCTTGTCAAACCGCGCCGGTCATCCACGGCAACCGTACTGCCTTACTGCCGAGTGCGGAACGGCGAGTGTTGAATCACGAAAACCGTCACCAACGGCAGGAACGTTGCCGTCGCGGCGACCGTGATCAGCAACCAGCCAAGCTCGCCATAGTCGGCGGCCACCTCGAGCGCACCGGACACCCGGTCCCGAACCTCCCTGGTAACGACAAAGACCTTGTTCAGATATTTCGTCGCGAGACTGCTCGCCGACAACGCCAAGTTGGTGAAGGAAGCAAAAACTGCAAAAAAGGTCGCCTTGAGCGATGCCGGCGCATTTTTGGCGATCCAGGCCAGCAAGGGAATCATGGAAATTTGGCCCAGTGGCGATTCGACCGCGGTATCGAGGATCGCAATAAATCGGGCGTCCACGACGCCGTCGGTCCATCGCGCGGTCCATTCATGCAGACCGTAGTACAGCCCGATATTCGGCAGCGACAGAATCCCGGCGGCTATCGTCAGAAGAACCACGATATAGGCGATCGACCGGCTCGCCATCAAGGGCCGCAGGATCAGCATTCCCGCAAGGGCAAGCGCCGACGTTACCAGGGAAAGCACGGACAGAAACTGTTGGTCGAATCCGAGAACATCGATCTCGAACCATGTCGCGCCGGGGCCGGGCAACGGAACAGCCCGGAAAACGAAGATGATGATCGCAGTCCCCATCAAAGCGCGCCGGACGTCCGGATCGAGTTCAAGCGCGAGTCGGTGCATCAGGAACAGCACGATCCCCATCGACCCGGCAAAAATGATTTCTTGCGCGAACGGAAATTGTCCAAGTCCCATGACGAGCGTGAACACGACGAAAACGCCGCTGCCGCCCAAAATCCACCAATTAGGCGCGATTTTTTCATTCGGCTCGAAAAGAACGCGTTCGATCTCCGACTCGTCGGCCCCGTGCCGGCGTAGCCGCTTCGCCCGCGAGCGTAGCGACACGTTACCGAGAATGACGCCGGCGACCGAAATAACCGGTATTATGAGCGCGAGCAGATAGATGTCGGCGTAAACATCGGCCTTTGCCGCCGAGGACATGCGCCGAACATCCGAGAACATGACGATGTTCATCACTGCAACTAGAACCGACCCGCCGATGATCGCGAAGCGACCCAGGGTTTGCATCGTCGTATGCATGCTTTTGACGACTGCGTCGGGATAGGGCTCGCCGTTCGCATCGGACGTCGGAACCGCCTCCACCGTCATGGCGTCGGCGACAACGTCCTGAATGACATAGCCCGCGGGCGCAAGCAGCGCGCTCGTCACATACCAAGCTTCGACGCTCAGATAGGCGCTCATCGTCTGCGTATGCGCGATGAGCGCATACATAATCGCGACGCTGGCGGCGATGAGCGCGGCGCCCAGATAGACCAAGAGCGCTTTCCGACGCCAGATGAGGTCGACCAAATGGCCGAGCGGCATTTTCAGCGCCCAGGGAATCCCGGCCCAAAAACTCAATCCGGCGAGAAACGCGGCCGAAAGACCCAAGTAGTCCTTCACGAAAAACGCGCCGACGATGGATGTTAGCCCTGAAATCCCCGCGGCGAGATAGACCATCAACGGCGGCACGTAGGACCAGCGGAACTGCCGGCCGAGATCAAGGACCGTTTCGTCGAACCATCGTCGAACCTTTTCCGTCGCCATTTTCAGCCCGTTGTTCCCGGCGAAAACCATGCCGTCGTGTCATCGCGGTTCCGAAGTCCGCCGCTCGCCCTCGGCGGTTGGCGGTGGATCAAAAAATCAATGCGGCAGACGCGAATTGCCGTGGCGGCCGCATCCAAGCAAAGAGAGCCGATTTACGGAAGCGGCACCCTACAGCATTGGAACAAATAGCAGAAATCAACCATCCTAAATTCGAATTTTTCTGCTTCGGCATCTTGAAGAGCCATTTGACCGATCATAAATCCTAATCGCCGGGTGCCAATTCGGGCTCGGTAAATAGGTGGCCCCGCCACCGATGTCTAACGTTCAACATTGCTTCAAGGAGGATGTAGAGCGATGGTACAACTTGATTTCACCCCCTTTTATCGTTCGACGATCGGTTTCGACCGCATGGCCCGTTTGCTGGAAAATGCGGCGCGCGGTGTCGAGGCCGACATCGGCTATCCGGCTTTCAACATCGAGTCGGTCGGAGAGGATCGCTATCGCGTGACGATCGCCGTGGCCGGATTCGAGCAGGATGATTTATCCGTCGAAGTCCGCGAGGGTGTGCTGCACGTCGCGGGCCGGAAGAAGGACGATGCAGACGAGCATAAATTCCTGCATCAAGGCCTCGTCAGCCGGACGTTCGATCGGCAGTTCAGACTCGCAGACCATGTGAAGGTGGAAGAAGCCTCGCTGCACAACGGGCTTCTGACCATCGACCTTGTTCGCGAAATTCCAGAGGCGATGAAGCCCCGGACGATTCCGATCGAAACCGGAGCGCTGAAGAGCCTGACGGAAAAGGCGAAGACTCTGCTGAGCGGTGAAAAGAAAAAGGCGGCTTAAGCGGCCGTACCCGATGCGCCGGCCTGCGCCGGCGCATCGCCATCATCGTGTTTGCAGAATGTCGGAGTGCGGGAGAAATCAGCCTTTCGGCCGACCGGTCGACCGCGAATCCGGTGCAGGCGGCGACGTTTTCCATAGAAATCAGATTGTTGGTCAGCCTGACGCCGGAAAAAGTATCGGACGGGTGGCGATCGTCCCACGTCCGAGCTCCCCTCCGACATAACCCAGGCCGCTCACCCGCGGTGAGGAGGTTCATACAGGCTCGGAGGATCCATCAATGAAACTTCTTCGGACGTTTTCGACCATAATTCTTGTGCTGGCGCTCGTCGGCCCGACACCCCCTACGGCTGCACAACTCCCGGAAATCGCTACCGAAAAAGATGGCGTACCGACTCTTGCGCCGCTACTCAAAAAAATTACGCCCGCCGTCGTCAATATTGCGGTTAAGGCCAAGCCGGCGTCGCCGCGGCAAAATCCGATGCTGCAAGATCCATTTTTCCGATATTTTTTCGATTTTCCCCAGCAACAACAACGGCCGCAACTGAGTGCGGGATCCGGCGTCATCATCGACGCCGATAAGGGATACGTGATGACCAACCATCACGTCATCGACAACGCTGGCGAAATCACGGTAACGCTGAAGGATCGCCGCAATTTCAAAGCGAAATTGATCGGTAGCGACGCAGGGACGGATATCGCCCTGTTGCAAATCGAGGCCGAGAACCTTACCGCGCTCGCGTTTGGGGATTCGGACACCCTCGATGTCGGCGATTTCGTCCTTGCCATCGGCAACCCGTTCGGAATCGGTCAAACCGTAACATCCGGCATCGTCAGCGCTCTGGGTCGCAGCGGACTCAATATCGAAGGGTATGAGGATTTCATCCAAACCGATGCGTCGATCAACCCGGGTAATTCCGGCGGCGCCTTGGTCAATCTCAAAGGTGAATTGATCGGCATCAACACGGCGATAATCGGACCCAGCGGCGGCAATGTCGGGATTGGATTCGCCGTACCAGTCCGGATGGCGCAGTCGGTCATGCATCAGCTCGTACGTTACGGCGAAGTCCGCCGCGGCCGGTTAGGGGTTACGATCCAGGACATAACACCGGACATAGCGGAAGCATTGAATCTTGCGAAAGGCCACGGCGCGATAATTTCGCGCGTCGAACCCAACAGCGCAGCCGCCAAAGCCGGCATTAAAGCGGGCGACATCGTGGTCGCGATGGACGGTAAGCCCTTGCGCAATTCCGCCGACCTCCGGAATCAGGTTGGCCTCGTTCCAATAGGCGACTCCGTCGAATTAACCATCATTCGTGACGGGAATCGCATTCGGCAGAGTGTTCGAATCGGCGAGGGCGATCAAACTTCCGTAGCGCGGGGCGGAAGGGTCAGCCGCCATCTCGACGGTGCGGTCATTACCGCGTTGGACGAGTCGCACACGCTTCATGGAGAAGTCAAAGGCGTGTTCGTGTCCAAATTAGAGCCTGGAAGCCCGGCCTGGCGGCGGGGATTGCGCGCCGGCGATGTGATCGTCGCCGTGAATAAAAAACCGACACCCACCATCCGAGCCTTTCAAAAGGCAATTCGCGAAAACAGTAAGGTGCTGGCAATGAACATTATACGAGACGGTACGCCTCTGTTTCTCATATTGCAGTAGACTATTGCGGTAAACGCGTGTCCGCCCGGATGGGCCGGTAAGTCGCTCGACAGCGGCCTATCGACGACGCCAATCACACAGCCCGCCGGATCGACCGGCGGGCTGTCTTGTCTGCAGTTTTTCGGCAACGAGGCATCGCGCGATCTGCTTGCACCGGCGGGACCGCAACTTATAATGCGCCGCTCCACGGCAATAGCACCGCAGAATAAGGAATGACGTGCGCCATGACCGACGCACCGCAGGTCGGAATCATCATGGGAAGCCAGTCCGACTGGTCGACCATGCAACACGCCGCCGAGACGCTCGAGAGTCTGGGCGTGCCGTTCGAGACCCGCATCGTCTCGGCGCACCGCACGCCGAAGCGGCTCGTCGCGTTCGCCGAGGGCGCGCGCGACCGCGGCCTCAAGGCGGTGATCGCCGGGGCCGGCGGCGCCGCGCATCTGCCGGGCATGACGGCGGCGATGACGCCCTTGCCCGTCTTCGGCGTGCCGGTCGAGAGCAAGGCGCTGAGCGGCATGGACAGCCTTCTGTCCATCGTCCAGATGCCGGCGGGCATTCCGGTCGGCACCTTGGCGATCGGCCGTGCCGGCGCCGTCAACGCGGCGTTGTTGGCGGCCGCCGTAGTCGCATTGTCCGATCCGGCCGTGGCCAAGGCGCTGGACGATTGGCGTGCCGATCAGACCGCCTCGGTCGCCGACAGTCCGGCAGACGACTGACGATGGCGGACGACACCCCGCAACGGCTGGACCCCGGATCGACGATCGGTATCCTCGGTGACGGCCAGCTTGGCCGGATGATCGCACTTGCCGCCGCCCGCCTGGGATATCGCTGCCACACCTTCGCCGACCGTCCGGACAGCCCGGCTGCGCAGGTCTGCGCAGCATCGACCGTCGCCGACTACGGCGATCAGCAGGCGCTGGACAGCTTCGCCGACGCGGTGGACGTGGTCACCCTGGAATTCGAGAACGTACCCGAAGCGTCGGTCCGCTATCTTGCGGAGCGCGTGCCGGTCCGGCCGGGGCCGGAAGTCCTCGCCATCGCGCAGGACCGGCTGCTTGAGAAGAATTTCCTGAACGGCGTCGGCATCCTGACGGCACCCTATGCCCACGTCACCGATTTGCCGTCGCTCGAAAAGGCGGTCGAGGCGATCGGACGCCCCTGCGTCCTAAAGACCGCGCAGTTCGGCTATGACGGCAAGGGTCAGATCCTGATCGAACGCGATTCGAGCCTTGCGCAGGTATTCCGTCAGATCAATTCGAAACACACCGTGCTCGAAGGCTGGATCGACTATGCCTTGGAGATTTCGGTCATCGTGGCGCATGGCCTGACGGGCCAGACGATTTCCTACATTCCCGTCGAGAACCGGCACGTCAATCACATCCTGGACACCACGATCGCCCCCGCGGGCGTATCGCCCGGCATCGCGGCCAAGGCCGGGGAGATCGCCCGCCACGCGGCGGAGGAGATGGGCGTCGTCGGGCTGCTCGCCGTCGAAATGTTCGTGACCTGGGATGGCGACGTGCTGGTCAACGAGGTCGCGCCCCGGCCGCACAACTCCGGCCATTGGACGATCGACGCCTGCGCCATCAGCCAGTTCCAACAGCTCATCCGGGCCATCTGCGGTCTGCCGCTAGGATCGACCGAACGGCATTCGGACGCGGTGATGAAAAACCTGATCGGCGCGGAGGTCGAGACGTGGCGCGAGGTGCTCGGCGAACCGGGCGCACGGCTGCATCTCTATGGAAAATCGGAAATCCGCGAGGGCCGCAAGATGGGGCACATCACGCGGCTAACCGAACGCAAGGACGAAAACTAGACGCCGGTCCGTGGCGTGTAGCGATAGCCGGGCCGGCACAGCCGCGCTGGATTGGGCAGCCGCTCGACAAGGGACTTTACCCGACCGGTCACTTTCGGGATACGCATGACGTCGGCGATGCGGCGGTCGAGAAACGCCCAGGTTTCGGTCATATCCTCCGACCGATCATCCAGCCAATACAGGACAGTCGAGCTGTACACCCCGGCCAGCAAGCTGCGTTTGCTGTAGAAATTCCAGTCCGTCGACGTGTCGCCCGCCGCGACCCACATCGCATCAACCGTCCGATAAAGGCATTTGCCGCCCAGAATCGCGTTGGTCGGCAACGCCATGACGGCCAAGGCCCGGCGGACCGCTTCGCGGTGCGGTTCGGCCTGCTCCAACCGGACCCGAACGGCGGTGGCGATCCGCTCCCGGATCTTCATCGATCCGATATCACGGCGATCCAGCTCGGCGATCAAGCGGCGGTCGGCCAGATCGCTGTAATGCGCCACCATATCCGCGGCGCCATACGGAAACGCGCGCGCTGCATCGGCCTTCTTCAGACCGAGGTCGGCCGCGGCCCGGCGCGCCGACCGCGGCGTCCATCCGTCGAAGGGGACATGCGGCAAGGCCGCTTCGACGATCTTGTCGCGCAGTATCATCAGGTCGTCGGTCATGACTCTTCCGGCTCCAACGCGTCGATTTCCTCGTCTTCCACCCCGCCGGGCGGACCGTACTTCATCTCCTCGCGGAATATCAGCAGCGATAGATCGGTCATGCGCTGCGGATACAAGATGCCGTCGAGATGATCGCATTCATGCTGCACCACGCGGGCGTGGAAGCCCTCGGCGATACGATCGATCGGCTCGCCGCCCAACGTGACCCCGCGATAGCGGATTCGGGTGAACCGCGGTACCGCGCCCACGAGACCGGGCACCGAGAGGCAGCCTTCCCAGCCCATGTCCTGTTCCTCGGTCAGCGGCTCGATCACCGGGTTCATCAGAATGGTCAGCGGCACGCCAGCATCGTCTTCGTCCGCGTCGGTCCCATCGCCCGGCTCCTCCCGGTCGGCGGGCACATGAAATATCACCAGCCGCAGCGGTACATGCACCTGAGGCGCGGCCAAACCGGCGCCATCCGCGTCCTCCATGGTTTCCACCATGTCCCGGATCAAGTGCTGAATTTCCGGCGCGGTAGGGTCCGGTATCGGTGAAGCCGGTGCGCGCAACACCGGATGGCCCATTCGGGCTATTTTTAGGATTGCCATGGCGGTAATATGGGGTTTCACTACGGACTGGTAAAGCGCGGAAAGAAGGGTAATGCGTCCCTTCACATCACCATTTGGCTATGCTATAAGCCGCGCGCCCTCGATGGTTCGTCGGGGCAACACCTGATTCCGTGATAAATGGCCGCCGAAGGGGCGGAGAAGGAGTTTGTGTCATCGTTAACGTAGTAGTCCGGGACAATAACGTCGATCAGGCGCTCAAGGCCCTGAAAAAGAAGATGCAGCGCGAAGGTGTCTTCCGGGAAATGAAGCTCCGTCGTGCGTATGAGAAGCCGTCCGAGCGCAAGGCCCGCGAAAAGGCCGAGGCCGTGCGGCGCCATCGCAAGCTGTTGCGTAAACGGTTGGACCGCGAGGGCTACTAGCCCCGATAGACCGCGGCTGCCCGCAAGCAGCCGTGGCGACGACACCGTCCGGCCTCCCGATAAATCCTACCTTCACACAAGCGTGACTTGCCCGTGCTCTGGCTCCTGGCCAGACTGTGCGGCATGCAGCGCTATTTCCTTGCCTTCCTGATCCTGCTGAGCGCCCTCGGCCAGGCTGCCGCAAACCCGGAGTCCTGGAAACACGAATGGCCGAAGACGGATTTTTCCAAGAAATCCGTCGAATTCCAGGATATCCTCTCGGGCGGGCCGCCGAAAGACGGCATTCCCGCGATCGACGACCCGACGTTCAAGCGGGTCGCGGAAATCGAGAACCTCAAGGATACCGAGCCGGTCATCGGCCTGACGATCAACGGCGAGACCAAAGCCTATCCGCTGCGTATCCTAATGTGGCACGAGATCGTAAACGACGAACTCGGCGGCATCCCGATATCGGTCACGTTTTGCCCGCTATGCAACGCCGCGATCGTGTTTGACCGCCGGCTCGACGGCACGGTCTACGATTTCGGCACGACCGGAAAACTGCGCCTGTCGGACCTCGTGATGTACGACCGGCAAACGGAAAGCTGGTGGCAGCAGTTTCTCGGCGAGGGGATCGTCGGTTCCATGACCGGCAAGACACTGAAGGCATTGCCGGCACGGCTCGAATCCTGGGAAAAATTTAAGGCACGGGCGCCGAAGGGCATGGTCCTGGTGCCCAATAATCCGGGAATGCGCGCCTACGGTATGAACCCGTATAGCGGATACGATTCCTTGCCGCGCCCGTTCCTCTACGGCGGCAAGATGCCCGAAGGAATCGCCCCACTGTCCCGCGTCGTATCCCTGGAAAAGAAGGATCAGGCCTGGAGCCTGGACTACCTAAAGCGCCATCGCGAGGTGCGCCTCGAGGATAAAACGGTCATCCGCTGGGAACCGGGCCAAAATTCCGCGCTCGACACCAGCGTCATCGCGAACGGCAAGGATGTCGGCAATGTGACGGTGCAGCGCGTGACCGGCGATGGATTGGTCGACATCCCGTATTTCGTGGATTTCGCCTTCGCCTTTCATGCCTTTAAGCCCGACGCTCACATCCATAAGTAGTTATTTCTTAACAGTTTCCACGGCACTATCGATATGCGCGGACTGCATTGCTGCAATGCAGCATTTAGCCTGCAAAAATGGCGGTTACTTGCCATATAACGATAGGCATCAAGTAAAATTTTATAGTTGGAGAGAGCAATGGCACACGCCAATAATGCTAAATCGGGCCGGCGCAGCTTCTTCGCCACGTTGGGTCGAGCCGTCGATGCGCATCTCGAATTCGAGCGTCTGAGCAACATGAGCGACGAGTCCCTCGCCGCCCTGAACCTGACGCGCGATCAGATCCCGCAGCACATTATCGCCCGCCTCTAATCGAGGGCCGGCACACGCCACCGCGCCTCGCGCGGTGGACCCTATGGGGAATTTCCCGAGGTTTCGCGGCTATTCGAGCGCCTTGACGACGTCTTCACACATCGCCTTGGCGTCGCCCAGCAACATCATCGTATTGTCCCGGAAGAACAGTTCGTTTTCGATGCCGGCATAGCCGGATCCTAACGACCGCTTCACGAACAGCACGGTACCTGCCTTCTCGACGTCAAGGATCGGCATGCCGTAGATCGCGCTCTGCGGGTCGGTCTTGGCCGCCGGGTTCGTTACGTCGTTCGCCCCGATTACGAAGGCCACGTCGGCACCGGCGAAATCGCGGTTGATCTCTTCCAGCTCCATCACCTCGTCATACGGCACGTTGGCCTCGGCCAACAGCACGTTCATGTGGCCCGGCATCCGCCCGGCAACGGGATGGATCGCATAGCGCACCGAAATACCCTCGGACTTGAGCAGATCGGCCATTTCCCGGAGCGCGTGCTGCGCTTGCGCCACGGCCATGCCGTACCCCGGCACGATGATCACGCTGCCGGCATTCTTCATGATGAACGCGGCGTCGTCAGCGCTGCCCATCCGCACGTTCCGGTCCTGCATCGCCGCCGCGTCCGGTCCCGCGGACTCGCCGCCGAACCCACCCAGAATGACGTTGAAGAATGAGCGGTTCATGCCCTTGCACATAATGTAGCTGAGGATGGCGCCGGACGATCCCACGAGCGCCCCGGTGATGATCAGCGCCGTATTGCCGAGCGTGAAGCCGATCCCGCACGCGGCCCAACCCGAATAACTGTTCAGCATCGAAACCACGACGGGCATGTCCGCGCCGCCGATCGGAATGATGATGAGCACGCCGATGGCCAGCGACAGCAGCACGATCATCCAGAACAGGCCCGCGCCCTGGTCCAGGCACATCCAGACGACAAGCGCGACCAATAGGATGCCCAACAGGGCGTTCAACGGGTGCTGACCGGAAAAGACGACGGGCGCACCGCTCAGGATGCCTTGCAGCTTGCCGAAGGCGATGATCGATCCGGTGAAGGTGATCGCACCGATCGCGGTCCCGATGCTCATCTCGATGAGGCTGGTGGTCGGAATTTGACCATAGCTGCCCAGGCCATAGGCGGATGGCTGAAAAAAGGCCGCGGCGGCGACGAAGACGGCAGCGAGGCCTACGAGGCTGTGGAAGGCCGCCACGAGCTGCGGCAGCGCGGTCATCTGAATCTTGAGCGCGACGACGGTCCCGATCGTACCGCCGATCAGCACGCCCAGGATGATCATCGAGAAGCTCAAAACGCCCGGCGCGGCCAAGGTGGTCACGACGGCGATCACCATGCCGACGACACCGTAGATATTCCCGGTCCGTGCGGTATCCGGCGACGACAGGCCGCGCAGCGCCATGATGAAACAGATGCTGGCGATCAAATAGGCAAAGGCCGAAATATTCTCACTCATGACGAGTCCGCCGCTCCGTTAGCTCTTCGGTTTCTTCTTGAACATCTGAAGCATCCGTTGCGTCACGATGAAACCGCCGAAAATGTTGACCGATGCCAAGACGACCGCGATGAAGCCGAACATCTTGGAGAGGCTCATGTCGGCCGGACCGGCGGCGATTAGCGCACCGACGATAATGACCGAGGAGATCGCGTTGGTAACGCCCATGAGGGGCGAATGCAGCGCAGGCGTCACGTTCCAGACCACGTAGTAGCCGACGAAAACCGCCAGCGCGAAGATCGTGAACATGAAGATAAAGGGCTCGCCGCCGCTGGCCGCCGTTGTTGCGGCCTGCACGGCCTGTTCCAACAGGGCGTCCGCTTCCACGGAGAGTTCCGCGGCCCGGCGCGAGAGCTCTTCGGCTTTTTGAATAAGGTCCTGGCCTTGCATCCGGATCAGTCTCCTTTCGCCGCCTTGGCGTCGGCGGCATCCGCGCTGTCGGCGGCGGCGCTTTCGGCGGCGGCGTCTTCCGCCTTATCGTCGTCCCCCGCCGCATCCCCGGATTTATCCGAGGTTTCGTCTTGCTCGGTCAGCAGCGGATGGACGATCTCGCCATCCTTCGTCACCAGCGTGCCGCTGACCACCTCGTCCTCGAGGTCTATCTTCAAGGATTTAGATTCGTCGTCGATCATCGGCGTCAGAAAATTGAGCAGGTTCTTGGCGAATAGCTTACTGGCATCCTCAGCGATGCGGCCCGGCACATTGATATGCCCGACGATCTTTACGCCGTGCTTGATCACGACCTTGCCCGGTTTGGATCCGGCGCAGTTGCCGCCGGCTTCGACCGCCAAATCGACGACCACCGACCCCGGCTTCATCGATTTGAGCATGTCCTCGTCGACCAGGCGCGGCGCGGGCCGGCCCGGGATCAGCGCGGTGCAGATCACGATGTCCTGCTTGGCGATGGTCTCGGCGATCAACGCCGCCTGCTTGGCCTTGTAACCGTCGCTCATTTCCTTGGCGTACCCGCCCTCGGTCTGCGCCTGCGCGAACTCCTCGTCCTCGACCGCAACGAAGGACGCGCCGAGCGATTCGACCTGTTCCTTGGTGGCGGGGCGCACGTCGGTCGCCGACACGATCGCGCCTAGGCGCCGCGCCGTCGCAATCGCCTGCAATCCGGCGACGCCGACGCCCATGACGAACACACGGGCCGGCGGCACGGTGCCCGCCGCGGTCATCATCATCGGAAAGGCGCGGCCGAACTCGCCCGCAGCATCCAGCACCGACTTGTAGCCCGCCAGATTGGACTGCGAGGACAGGATATCCATCGATTGGGCGCGCGATATCCGCGGCATCAATTCCATGGCGAAGCCGGTCACGCCCGCTTTGGCCATGGCGTCGACGAAATCAGGTTCGGTCAGCGCGTTGATCTGGCAGCACAACGCCTGGCCCTTTGTAAAATTGGCCAGTTCGTTCTCGCCCTCGCCCTCGATCATCGGGCGGCGCACTTTGAGGACGACATCCGCATCCTTCAGGGCCGCCTTGGCCGTTGCCGCGATACTCGCGCCCGCTTCCTTGAATTCCGCATCGGGAATGGACGCGCCCTTGCCCGCGCCCTTTTCAACCGCGACCTCGGCGCCGAGGCCGCAGTATTTCTTGACCGTCTCCGGCGACGCGGCCACACGCGTCTCGTTCGGCCACCTCTCTTTGAGTACCGCAATCTTCATTCTGGCCTGCCCGGATAAATTCTAATGTCCACCGCATCCCCAATATTCCAAGCGATATGCCAGCTACGACGCCGCTTGCCAAGGATGGAATCTCGTTTCAGCGAAGATTTCATTTTAAGCGTCGCGATTATACAGGGGCGACCTGTTCCAGCGACTCTTTTCGCCGAGGCGGCAGGTTTTCGCGCAGGTCTGCGACCAAATCATCCCGAAGTGGCCGGCGCGCGGGGTCGTCCCACAAGTTCCGCCATTGCAACGGGTCTTCCGCCAGGTCGTATAGCTCGCCTTCCGTCCCATCGTAGAAGTTGCTCGCTTCGTAGACCGTGCATAGGAAACCGTCCCTGTAAACGCTGCGCAGGTAAATCCCCGCGCCGCCGAAGTCGCTGTCCCATTCGGTGATCACGCGTTCGCGGCTGTTATCAGGTTTCATCGGCAGCGTCCGGCCCTGCATCGCGGCGGGCGCGTTTACCCCCGCGATTTCGCAGAAGGTCGGTGCGAGATCGACATGCCCGACCGGATCCTGCAGATCGGCCGGCGCAATTCCCGCAGATGGCGCGGGGCGCCAGATCAACGGCACCCGCATCAACGCGTCCACGTGGTACGGCCCCTTGAAAAGCATGCCGAAGTCGCCCTGCATCTCGCCATGGTCGGTGGTGAACACCACGTCCGTGTCGTCGTTCCAGCCGCGCCGTTCGACCGACGCCAGTACCCGGCCGCAGGCTTCGTCGATCAACTCGTTTTCCACATGGACAATCGCGTTGACCTCGCGAATCTGATCCTCGGTCAGGTCGCAGGGCCGGAAGCTCGGCGGCACTTCGAAATTGAATTGCCCGCGCCCCTCGTACCATTCGAGCCAATGCCGCGGTTTCTGCGCTAAGATCTCCGCCGTTTTGTCGCGCGAGCCGGGATAGCCGGCCGGCAGGTCGAGATCGCGCCAGTTAACCCGGGACAGTTCCGACTGCGGCGGGTCCCAGGGATGATGCGGATCGGGGAAGCTCAGCCACAGGAACCAGTCGTCGTCGGCGTCGAGCGAGTCGAGCCAGGCGATCGCCCGGTCGGCGACCCAATCGGTGTGATACTGCTCGCGCGGGATCGGGTTGAACCAGACCTGCGGCGCACCGCAGTCGCCGCCGCCCCGGCCGCTGACCTGCTTATCGGCGGTCACGTATTCGAAGAATCCGTCGACCGCGTCCGGATGGTTCTCCTTCAGCCATTTCGGATAGTGGTACAGGCTGCGCCCCGCGCGCCCGGTATGGGCGGCAAGTTCCATGCGTTCGAACCCGCGGTGAGGGCCGGTCGTGTCCCGCGTAGCCGCCCAATTCTCGAAATAGGACCCGTTCGGATCGGACGCCGGTTCGAAATGCGCCTTGCCGATCAGCGCCGTGCGGTACCCGCCGTCCTCGCGCAGCGTCGCCGCCACGTCCGGCCCGTCGAGCGGCAGCGGAATGCCGTTGGTGATGACGCCATGCGTGCCGACATACTGCCCGGTCAACATGGTCGACCGCGCCGGCATGCAGACCGTGTTCTGGTTATGCGCCCGGTGATAATTGATCCCCGACGCCGCCAGCCCGTCGATCACCGGCGTCCGCGCGACCGTCCCGCCATTGCAGCCGAGCGCGTCGTAGCGCTGCTGATCGGTGGTGATGAAAAGAATCTTGCGGCCCATGCCGTGCCTCCCCGGTTTCTTCTGTCCGGAGTATAGCCGCCCACCCTATTCCGGCAACGGCACGTTCGCGGCGGTGAGCGCGGCGCTTTGGCGTTCGGCCAGCGCCCTCTCCTCGAAATCGTCGATCAGGTCGTGGAACATCTGATGCCAGTTGATTTCCGCCTTCAGATGCATGAAGACCGAGCCGAGGCCGATGGCGGCGCGGTCCATGAAGACGAATTCGCGCGGCGGGGCGACGCCGCCCAGCGCCCGCAATTCCCGCTGGACCCGGCTCGCGACCTGGGCGCCGTAGAGGCCGCTTTCCGATTCCTGGATGCGCGCGACCTCGTCCTTCAGCAACGGCGCGTAGACGAACTCCGCCCAGATGTTCAACACGTCGATCACTTCCTTGCGCAGGTCGGAAAAGCCCCAGGTCTCGTAGGCATGCACCGCCAGGTCATGATCGCCGTCGCGCAGCGCCCGGTACAGGTCGATTACGCCCCGCACGAACTTGGGGGGAAATACACGAACGCACCCGAAATCGAGCAGGTTCACCGCATGGTCCGGCCGGATGCTGTAATTACCGAGATGCGGATCCCCGTGGATCACCCCGTAGAAGTAGAACGGCACGTACCAGCCGTGGAACATGTTGCGCGCGATCGCGTTGCGGACCTCGGCGTCGGCCTCCTTGAATTCCATTAACGGGCGGCCGTCGAGCCAGCCCATCGTCAGCAGCCGGTCAGTGCTCAAATCATCGATGCCTTCCGGCACGTGCACGTCCGGCTGGTCCGCCAGCATCGCCGCGTAGAGCGCCATGTGCCGCCGCTCCAGCCCATAATCGAGTTCCTCGCGCAGGCGGGCCGATATCTCCGCATGGATCTGCTTTGTCGCAATCGCCTTGTCGCCGCGTTCGTAGACCGAAAAGATCAGCGAAAGCTGGTTGAGATCGGCCTCTACCGCGGAGGCCATGTCCGGGTATTGCAGCTTGCAGGCCAGCGGGTCGCCGTCCAGCGAGGTGGCCTTGTGCACTTGCCCCAGAGACGCCGCATGGGCCGCCGTCCGGTCGAAAGACGCGAAACGCGATCGCCAGTCCGGGCCCAGTTCCGCCGCCATGCGCCGCCGCACGAAGGGCCAGCCCATCGCCGGGGCGTGGGCCTGAAGCTGCTTCAGCTCCTCGACATATTCCGCCGGCAGGGCGTCGGGAATCGTCGCCATGAGCTGCGCCACCTTCATCAGCGGCCCTTTCAAGCCGCCCAGCGCCGCCGTCAAATCCTGCGCATGCTGGCCTTTATCCAGATCGAAACCGAGATAGCGGGCGCCCGCAAGCCGCGCCGCAAGCCCCCCCACCGCCGTGCCGACGCGCGCATATCGCCGCACGCGCCCCGAGACCGAGTTATCGTCTTCATCCGCCATGGAAGGATAGATAGTCCTCGCGGGACCTATTTGCTACTCTCCGCCGCAAGGAGGTTTGATGGCGGTAACGCTCAACCCGGGCGGCGACGCCCGGATCAAGATGCTCTACGATCGCGATGCGGGCTATGCGCGGCTTCACACCGTGTGCCAGCAGACCTTTCAGCGTCCGGCCACCGGCGGCACAAGCCATCTATCCCGGAATGGGATGGAGAAGCTATCCGTCCTGGCGCCGGAAGACTGCGCCGTCCTGCGCAAGATGATCGACCTGGGCTCGCCCTTCCTCTCCAACCGGCTCTATCTGCGCGCCCTGCTGGAGAAAATCCTGACCGGCGACATCGACAGTCGACTCACCGATTATTTCGGCAGCGAGTATCTGCCGCTGTGGTGCCGCACCTACCGCAACGATCCGGGCGGCGAACAAGGTGTTTCCTTCCGGTGGCATTGCGACGGCGGTCCGAGCAAGCATCTGAAGATGCTGCTCTATCTGAACGGCAGCGACGAGCATGGCGGCAACACGCAGTTCCTCAATCGAGATACCACGGCGGCGTTCAAATCCATCGGCTACGTGTTCTGCGACATCAATGAGCGCGTCGGCGATCTTTCGGCGCTGAGCCGCGACCACGGCATCTCGTATCAACCCCTTCGGGCACGGCTCACCGAGGGCGACGCCATCTTGTTCGAACCGGCCAATATCCTGCATAAGGGCATATGGCCGACCAAAGGCCCGCGCTACCTGCTCCAAATCTGCATCGTGCCCAGCCCGGTCCCATGGCGCGACGCCTGCAGCCGGTACGCCATCCCGCGCGACAATGCCGACTGGCCGTGCGTGGACAAGAACTGGCCGGCCAAGACGGCGGCGGACGCGCAGCCCCTAACGTCGGAAGGATAACCGCGATGACCGATAATCCCGCAAGCGGCAAAATCCCCCGCAAACTCAATCTCACCCCGGCGGAATCGAAACAGATCATCGATCATATTCAATCGAACCCCGCCGACTTGCTGCAAATCCCCACCGTGCGGGCCATGCTTGCGAAGTCGCGCTTCGAACGGGTGGAGGCCGGGGCGCTCGAAACCTTGAACGACACCAGCGCCGCCGTGCGGTCCCACGCGATCGAGCACAACATGAACAATCTGCGGAAGATGGAGGCGGTCGAGCGCCCGTCCATTCTGGTCTACCCGCTGCGCGGGATCGAATATGTCGTGCGCAACGCGGCGACCCTGAAGGTGCTCACCATCGGTCCCCGTACCGAATCCGAGATTTTCTCGCTCATCGCCGCCGGCTTCGATCCGAACAACATTACCGGCCTCGACCTGATCACCTACTCGGATTTCGTGCAATTGGGCGACATGCACGCCATGCCGTTCGACGACGGCAGTTTCGATGTCGTCGTCATGGGATGGGTCCTGCCCTACAGTTCCGAAAACCAAACTGTCGCCGACGAAGCGGTTCGCGTCGCGAAACCCGGCGGGATCATCGCCATCGGCTGCCCGGCGGAAATCCACGGCGAGCCCGGCACCGAGGAAGCCGCGACCGCCGTCGGCGGGGTTCCCGTATCCACACCCGACGGCAGCAAGACCGTCTCGCGCTTCTTCAATTCGGGTCAGTTGATGCGGCTGTTCGAGGGCAAGATCGACACCGTGTATTTCCGTCAGGACCCGCATCCGGCCACCGCCGATCAACGGGCCAACGTGACCGCCGTGTTACGGCTCAATCGTTAGGCGGCGTCACAGCAAGGGGCGCACCGGCGCATAGGGCGCCATATCCAGCCCCGGATCGCGGCCGGCGACCAAGTCGGCGATAATCCGGCCGGTGGCCGGCGCCATCGTCATCCCCAGATGGCTATGCCCGAAGGCGAAATAGACGGCGTCATGCGTGGGCGATTTGCCGATCACCGGCACGTTGTCGGGCGTCGATGGCCGCGGCCCCATCCAGATGCTCTGTTCCTCGATCGACAAGCCGGGCAATGCCGTTTGCGCCATCGGCAGCAACGAGCGAATGCGGCGGTAATCCGGCGGCGCGTCGACGCTCGCCAACTCGACCAGCGCGGTCATGCGGATTCCGGTCTCATGTTGCGACAACGAGAATTTTCGTTCCGCCAGTTGAACGTAATTGCCAACCGATTTCTCTGGCGTCGGCAGCATCACGTGATAGCCGCGTTCGGCGTCCAGCACGACCTTCGCACCGAGCTGGCGCGCCAGTTTGCCCGACCGCGCCCCGGCGGCGACCACCACAAGGTCGGTCTCGTGCCGGCCGGCGTCGGTGACGACCACCGGCGTGCCGTCGGCCTTCACGTCCACGCGCTCGACGCGTTCCTGCAGCAAATTGCCACCGCGGTCGAAGACCGACTTGGCCACGGTCTCGACCAAACGGCCGGGATTCTTGATATGGCGCGAATCCGGCATCATCACGCCATGACGGAAAAGCGGCGCCAGATTCGGTTCTACATCCCGAATGTCGTCCGGCGTGAGAATCTGATAGCGGCAGCCGCATCGGTCCATCATCGACCGCTCGAAGGCGTTCCCCTCGAAAGCCGCATCGGTTTCGAAGACCTTGAGCGTCCCGGCGGAGCGGATTAGCTCGCCGCAGCCCGTTTCCTGGATAAGGGCGTCATAGGCGCTCAGGACGTGGCGGAATATTTCCATGGTCGCGAGGCAGTTGCGCTCGACCCGGTCGCGCTTCGAGTTGGCAAGGAAGCCAACCAGCCAGGGCAGCAGCCGCGGCACGTAGCGCCACCGCAAGACCAGCGGGCTGGTCGGGTCCACCAGCATCTTGGGAATACGCTTGACCAGGCCCGGTTGCGCCGATGGCATTACGCCGCTTTGGCTGATCAGGCCGGCATTCCCGAAGGACGCGCCGGTGCCGGGCTCATTCGGATCGACGATCGTGACCGCGTGACCGTCGCGCTGAAGGAAATGGGCGCAACTCGCGCCGACCATCCCGGCGCCGATGATTATCGCCCGTTTCCCCGATGGCTCGATGTGATCGCTCATCGACCCACCGCATAGCGGGACAGATCGATGCCCGGTTCGCGGCCCGCCACGAGATCGGCGACGACCCGGCCGCTGATCGGGCCCAGGGTCATGCCGATATGGCCGCCGCCAAAGGCGCAAAACACGTTGTCTTCGCCGGGCGCCGCGCCGAGAATCGGCACCGAGGTGGGCGTCGACGGCCGGAAGCCGAGCCACGTGCTCTGTTCGGTTTCATCCAGGTTCCGGATGGCACGGGCCGCCCGGCTCACCATCCGGCGCGCGCGCGTATAATCGGGCGGCGCCTCCGTTCCCGCCAACTCGACCCCCGTGGTCAGCCGCATGCCATGCGCCATCGGCGACAGGAACATCGTGTCCTGGGCGATCAGGATCGGCCGGTTCAGCCCCGGGTCCGGCTGCGGCAACATGATGTGATACCCGCGCTCGGCGTCGAGCAGGACGCTGTGGCCGATCTGCTTCAGGAACGTGTTCGACCAGGCCCCGGCGCTGATCACCAGGATATCGAAATCGTGCGCGGCGTCGCCCACGACGAGGCGGCGCGCCGCACCGTCGACGCGTTCGATCCGGTCGACCGGCTGCTTGACGATCGTGCCGCCTTTGTCGACGAAGGCCGCATGCAACGCCGTGACCAGATCGCCGGGATGCGAAATCGCGCCATTGCCGGGAATGAAATAGCCGTGCTTGAAGATCGGTTGCAGACCGGGTTCCATCTGGCGGATTTCGTCTTCCGACAGGATGTCGAATTTCCGCTCGCAGGTGCGCATCAGGTCGATGGTCCACTGCGCGCTTCGCCACGCGGCATCCGACTCCCATACCGCCATCGACCCGATCTCGCGCACGAACCCATTGGTGCCGGTATCGGACAACATCACGCGATACGCATCGTAAGCCTGATCCAAAAGCACCGCTTTCGCCTTGGCGTTCGCCTCGATACGGGCGGGCATGCCGTTGCGGACCAGACTCAACAGCCACGGCGCGATACGGGGAAGATAGCGCCACCGCACCGACAGCGGGCCATACGGATCCAGCAACATCTTCGGAACCCGCATGAGAATATCCGGGGTTGCCGTCGGCACCACGCTTGCGGTGCTGATGACGCCGGAATTGCCCGACGACGTTCCCGTACCCGGATCGCCGGGATCGAAGACGGTGACGTCGTGACCGTCCTTGCGCAAGAAATGAGCGGTACTGATACCGGTGATGCCGCCGCCGATAACACCGATCCGGCGCGGCGACACGTCTTCCGATGTCGACATGTTTCGGCAGGTCCTCCCCGCCGGTACTAAAGCCCGTTTCGGTGCAACCAGTCCAGAACGGATTCCGCGGCACGCGCCCAACCGACATCAAGCATCATCAAATGGCCCAAATCGTCCAGGACATGCGGTGCCGTCCCGACGCGCCGGGCGGTTGCGCGCACGAAGGCGGATGGAATCAATTCGTCGTCCCACGCGCCGAGGACATGAACCGGAACCGACAGCGGCATGTCCATCGCCGGCAGGTCGCCGCCATACATATCCATCATCGCCCGCGTCGACTCCGGCCCCATCTTGGCAAGGAACTCGAGTGCGGTCTGCCGGTGCATCTGCGTCGAGAATAATGCGTCCCGCATCACCGAGGGCGACCCCCAATCGCCCCCCATCGCCTGAACCGATCCGATGTTGAACGCTGCGGCCGGGTTCCAGACCGCCAGCGACAGCCCCGGTCCGGCCAACCCGTTCGGCGGCACGGACGCCATCAGGACCGCGCCCGCAACCCCTTCTTCGGCGAGGCAATGCTGCACGACGAATCCGCCCATCGAATGACCAATCAAAACGGGCGGCTGCTCCAATTGCCGAACGACGGCGGCAACATCGTCCGAATAGTCCTGAATGGACCAGCTATGGATCGTGTCCCGTCCGTAGCTGCCCCCGTGCCCCCGAAGACTGACCGCATGCGCCGTATAGCCCCGCTCCGCAAACCAGGGCAGGAAATATTCATCCCAGCACCACGCGCCGGCGAAGGCGCCATGCACGAACAGCAAGGGCGTGGGCGCGGCGCGTCCGACCGGCCGCCGCGTAAGGACTTCCAGTCCGGCTTCGATCGTGCGCGTCACCGATGCGCCCCGTTGAAATTAATGGCTGCACCCGGCAGAAGGGTTTTCCGTCTGGAGTTTTCGATCATCCGAACCATATTGGGTCAAACCGGCCCTGTCCGCCGGGCGCGCGCTACATATCGTAGTTTCGCTGGCATCGCCACAGCACTGAACCATAACACACGACTAGAATTTCTTGGATTTTTCCTATTATACATTGCAAAAATACACCGAATACAAATAAAGAATAAACATAAAATGATCTCTATATTGACGATTAGAAATTTTCTTCATCACATCTTCAAGTGCTTCTTTTTTTGATTTAATAGCACTAGAATATTGCGGCTTCGGCATGGCGTCCAAGCCGCGAACAGCCTGACTTGGGTCAGGGAAGGGCGAACGGAAGACGAGAAGGCCGACCGGGCCAATCGGGAGGATACGGAATCAGCATGGACTACGCGTCGATACGCAATCTGCCGGCCCTGTTCTTCGAACGGGCAGAGACATTCGGCGACCGGCCGTTTCTCTGGCGGAAACAGAATGAAGACTGGCACGCACTGACGTGGCGCGAGGTCGCGGACAAGGTATCCGCGCTGGCGCACGGGCTGCGCGCCATCGGGATCAAGAACGGCGACCGGATCACGCTGGTATCGGAGAGCCGGCCGGAATGGCTGATCGCGGACCTGGCCATCATGTCGGTCGGCGCGATCGCCGTGCCCGCCTATACCACGAACACCGTCGCCGACCACCGGCATGTGCTGTCGGACAGCGGCAGTGTCGCCGCCATCGTCTCGACACCGGCGTTGGCCGAGACGTTGCTGCCCGCGGCAGCCCAGACCCCCGACACGGAGACCGTGATTTCCATCGAGCCGCTGACCCAAGCGATACCGGACGGCATCCGGCACCTCGGTTGGGACGACGTCATGGCCAACGGGCAAGCAAACGGCGGCGACCTTGCGAAAGAAATCTCGGCGATCGAACGGACCAGCACTTGTTGCTTGATCTACACCTCGGGAACATCGGGTAAGCCAAAGGGAGTCATGCTGAGTCATGGCGCGATCCTATGCAACTGCGAGGGCGCCTATTACTTCCTGCATGATCTGCCGGGATTCGAACAGGAAACCGAAATCTTCCTGTCCTTCCTGCCGCTGTCGCATTCCTACGAGCACAGCGCCGGTCAATTCTTTCCGATATCGATCGGGGCGCAGATCTACTACGCCGAAGGAATCGACAAATTGACAGCGAATATCGCCGAGGTGCGCCCGACCATCATGACCGCGGTTCCGCGGCTGTACGAAGCAATGCATAACCGTGTGCGCCGCGGCATCGAGCGCACCGGCGGACTGAAACAAACGCTGTTCGAACGCGCCGTTGAACTCGGCCGGAAATCGTACGAAGCCCCGGGTTCGTTGACCATCGGTGAAAGAGTCACGAACAGCCTGCTCGACTCGCTCGTTCGCAAAAAGGTGAAGGAACGGTTCGGCGGCCGGCTCAAGGCATTCGTATCCGGCGGCGCGCCATTGAATTACGACATAGGCGTGTTCTTTACCGCGCTCGGCCTGCAAATCCTGCAAGGCTACGGCCAGACCGAAGCCGCCCCGGTCGTCAGCTGCAATCCCTTCACCTTGAACAAGCTGCAAACCGTCGGGCCGCCGTTGCGTGGCGTGAATGTCCGCATCGCGGAAGACGGCGAGATCCTCGTCCAGGGCGAGTTGGTCATGCAGGGCTACTGGAACAATCCGGAAGCGACCGCGGAAACGATCCGCGACGGCTGGCTTCATACCGGCGACATCGGTGAAACCGATGACGACGGCTACATCCGTATCACCGACCGGAAGAAGGACATCATCGTCAATTCCGGCGGTGACAACGTGTCGCCGGCTCGCGTCGAAGGCATCCTCACCGCGGAACCCGAGATCGGCCAGGCCATGGTGTATGGCGACAGACGCCCCCATCTCGTGGCGCTTATCGTGCCCGACCCGGACTTCTTGGCGGAATGGTCGAAAGACAACGGCAAACCCGGCGACCTTGCCGATCTGGCCGACGACCCCGACCTGCAAAAAACGCTGCAGGACGTGTTGGATCGGGTCAACGCAAAACTATCGGTCACGGAGCGGATACGGCGCGTCAAGATCGCGCCCGAGGCGTTCACCATCGAGAATGAAATGATGACCCCGACCATGAAACTGCGCCGGCATGTCGTCAAAGCGGCCTACGGCGACGCGCTGGAGGGGCTGTACGGCCATTGACCGAAAGAGTGGCGGCAGACTTCTGCACAGCCGCCGGGTAAGGACCGTGGGCCGGCGTGCGCCCGCTTCAACCTGCGAGAGGAAATGAAACCGATCCTTGCCGCCCTCGTCCTGACCGCAAGCCTTATGCTGACTTCGATGCCGGCCGGAACATCGGCCGCAGCCGCCGAGCAGCCGCGCGGACCGGCAACGGCCGTCAACGACAGCACGCAGCCGCGTCCCGACCGCGTGCTTCTGCAGCAAATCAAGACCCGCATGCTCGACGCCAGGGCCCGTTTCTACGCCGACATCAACGTCGACGTTATCGGCGGCGATGTTCTGCTTAGCGGGCGGGTCTCCGACCCGAAAGACAAGCGCCGCGCCGCCGCCCTTGTCCGCAGCGTGCCCGGCATCCAAACGGTGATCAACGAAATTCACGTCGGCAAAACCGCGACGATGCGCCAGGCCATCGACGATTTGAACCTGGAGCGCCGGATCAAGGCCTCCCTGACCAGTGTGTTCGGGAACCGGGTCCCGCGCCTGAGCTACCGCGTCACCGACGGCGTGGTCTACGTGTTCGGTCACGCCAAATCGGAGTGGGAACACAACCGGACACTGGCCGTCGTCAAGCAGGTCAAAGGCATCGAGAAAGTAATCGACCGTCTCCGCATCGTGCGTAACGGTCCGGCGGGCTGACGCCGCCCGCGCCGGTTTCACTACCCGGGTCAGTCATCCGGCCGTTTCAGCGCGCGCGCCTCGTTTGTCCGGTGCGCCAACCAACTCTGCGCTTCGATAAAGACGCGCTTGATCTCCGGGAAATCGCATTTGATTCCCGTTTCCAATTCGCTGATTGCGGCCTCGACCTCTTCCGACGGCAATCCGTCCCGGAAATCGACGCTGAGGTTGAGCAGGACATCCCGGGGGCCGAGATGCATGGTCAACACTTCGTTGGTCGATGAAATCCGGTCGTCCGCCTGCAGCATCGCGCGCACCGCCGCCTGTGTTTCCGGCATCGCCGCTTCGCCGATCAGCAATCCCTTGCTTTCCGCAGCGAGCACTGCCGCGGTCGCGGCCAAAATCACCCCGATGACGACTGATGCGGCGCCGTCCAATTCCGCATAGTTGTAGTAGTCGGCAGCCGCGATCCCGATCATCGCCACGATCAACCCGAGCATCGCGGCGCTGTCTTCGAACAGCACCGTAAAAATGGTCGGGTCCTTGCTTTCGCGAACGGCCCTGAAAAACGGCCGGTCACCCTTTTCCACCAGGAACGCCTTCAGCGCGAGATAACATGGCCCCGCTTCGATCAGGATCGCGGTGCCGAGGACGATATAGTTGATATGGACACTGGTAATCGCATGCGGATCTTGGATCTTTGAGATGCCTTCATAAATCGAGACGCCGGCGCCCACGGCAAAGACCATGATCGCGACGACGAAACTCCAGAAATACAGTTCCATGCCGTAGCCGAACGGATGCTCGGCGTCCGGCGCCTTCGCCGACCGCCGCAGCCCGTGCAGCAGCAGCCACTGGTTTCCGCTATCGACAAACGAATGGATCGCCTCGCTCAGCATCGCCGAGCTGCCGGTGTAGATCGACGCCCCCAGTTTCGTCACGCCGATGGCGAGATTCCCCACAAGCGCCGCGTAAATCACCGTCTTGGATGATGCGTGACCGGCCATACGCTGCTCCGTTGCCTTATGGACGTCTCGCGACGCTAAATTTCGTGATAGTCGCGATACCACTCGATGAATTTCGGCAAACCGACCTCGATGGGCGTCTGCGGCGCAAACCCGAAATCCCGCTGCGTGTCCGAAATATCGGCGCTCGTCGCCTTGACGTCGCCCGGCTGCATGGGCGCATGTTCGATCTGCGCCTCTTTGCCGATCGTCTCCTCGATGATCTCGACGAATCGAGTCAACTTTTCCGAACGATTGTTGCCGATGTTGTAAACCCGATGCGGCGCCGTTTCGCCATCGTCGGCAGGCGGCTTGTCGAGACATCCCAGGACACCGTTCACGATGTCGTCGATATAGGTGAAATCACGCATCATATCGCCGTTGTTGAAGAGTTGGATCGGCCGCCCTTCGTAGATCGCCTTGGTGAATATATACGCGGCCATATCCGGACGCCCCCAGGGCCCGTATACGGTGAAGAATCGCAGCCCGGTCGACGGCATCCGATAGAGATGGCTGTAGCAATGCGAAATATGCTCGTCCGATTTCTTGGTCGCCGCGTACAGCGATATCGGCGTGTCGGTCCGGTCGGCGGTCGAAAACGGAACCTTCTTGTTGCCGCCATAGACGGAGGACGAACTGGCATAGACGAGATGGTCGAGCCGGTCGAGATGTCGGCAGAACTCCAGTATCACGAGATGACCGAGCAGGTTGGAATGAAGGTAGGCGAACGGATTCTCCAAGGAATATCGAACTCCGGCCTGCGCCGCGAGATGCACGACGCGGGTGATCTCCGGATGTTTCGACGCCAGCGCCTCCATCGCGGTGCGATCGGCGATATCCGAATGTTCGAAGGAAAAGGCGTTATGCCGCAACAGGTTGTCTCGGCGGGCTTCTTTCAGGGTCACTTCGTAATAGTCGTTGAGATTGTCGAGGCCGATCACCCGTTCCCCCCGCGCCAA
Source organism: Alphaproteobacteria bacterium (assembly GCA_965228695.1). Classification (GTDB taxonomy): domain Bacteria; phylum Pseudomonadota; class Alphaproteobacteria; order UBA8366; family UBA8366; genus JAJFJD01. The sequence goes on from CBDDIB010000001.1 coordinate 89,856, forward strand.
CAAGGCATGGGCGACATGGGAACCGATAAAGCCGGCCGCGCCGGTCACAAGAACAGACATTCACATGCTCCGTGGTTTTCGCCGCCTCCATATAGCGCGCCTTTGCATCAGACTCACGCCCTGGATGCGGCGATTGGCATACCCGTTGGCCCGGAGTCGCGCAATTTCACAACTTTCGCGACATTCGCGGCGCAACAAATCTCCCGTTGTTGGACACCGCTCGGTGCTTTGTTGCAAAGTGTGGCAACAAGCCCCCAACCGTTTGAAATTGCCGCCGTGCTCATTATTTTTTTAGTACCGGGAGGTGAAATCCGGGAATGACGATATCGGCGGTAACGCTCGACGATAAGTACACGCTTGAAAGCGGCCGGGTCTTTTTGACCGGCACGCAAGCATTGGTCCGCCTGCCGATGATGCAGCGGCGGCGGGACGAGGCAGCCGGCCTGAACACGGGCTGCTTCATTTCCGGCTACCGCGGATCGCCGCTCGGCGCGCTCGACCAGCAGCTTTGGCAGGCGCGCGAATTCCTCAAGAAACACAACATCGAGTTCCAGCCCGGCGTGAACGAAGACTTGGCCGTCACGGCGATCTGGGGATCGCAACAGCTCGGCCTCTTCCCGGGCGCCACCGTCGACGGCGTCTACGGCATGTTTTACGGCAAGGGTCCCGGCATCGACCGGTCGGGCGATGCGTTGCGGCACGCTAATCTCGCCGGCACAGCGCCGCATGGCGGTGTTCTCTTACTCGCGGGTGACGACCACACGTCGAAATCCTCCACGACCGCGCATCAGACCGAGTACGGTTTCGTCGATACGATGATTCCGGTTTTGAACCCGTCGGGCGTCCAGGAATTCCTGGATATGGGATTGTTCGGCTGGGCGATGTCGCGCTATTCGGGCTGTTGGGTCGCCTTCAAGGTGGTCGCCGAAACGGTCGATACCTCCGCGTCCGTCTACGTCGATCCGCACCGCATCGACATTAAACTGCCGGACGATTTCGACATGCCGCCGGGCGGCCTCAATATCCGCTGGCCGGACGGCTGGCTGGAACAGGAAGAACGGCTGCATCATCACAAGCTCTACGCCGCGCTTGCCTTTGCCCGCGCGAACAATCTGAACCGGCCCGTGATCGACGGACCCAAACGGCGCATCGGCATCGTGACCTGCGGCAAGTCCTATCTCGACGTGAGGCAGGCGCTCGAGGATCTCGGCATCGACGAGACCTATGCCCAGGATATCGGGCTTTCCGTTTACAAGGTCGGCATGACATGGCCGCTCGAACGCGACGGAATGCGCGAGTTTGCGGAAGGGCTCGAGGAAATCCTCGTGATCGAGGAGAAGCGCGCCCTCATCGAGAACCAGCTCAAGGAACAACTGTACAACTGGCGGGCGGACGTCCGCCCCGTGGTCGTCGGCAAGTTCGACGAAAACCGGGAGTTCATCCTGCCGTCGAACGGCGAATTGACGCCAGGCAGGATCGCGCAGGTGATCGCCGACCGGTTGAAACGCTTCCACACCAGCCCGCAGATCGAAGAACGCGTCGCGTTCCTCAAGGAGCAGGAACGCACCCTCAAGGGCCGCGACCCGAGCGTATTGCGGACTCCGTATTTCTGCTCCGGCTGCCCGCACAACACATCCACCAAGGTGCCGGAAGGAAGCCGCGCGCTCGCCGGCATCGGCTGCCACTACATGGCCCAGTGGATGGACCGCAACACCGAAACCTACACTCATATGGGCGGCGAAGGGGTGACCTGGATCGGACAGGCGCCCTTCACCGAAACCGACCACGTCTTCGTCAATCTCGGCGACGGCACCTATTACCATTCGGGCCTGCTGGCGATCCGGATGGCCGTCGCGTCGGGGGTCAAGGTTACCTATAAGATCCTGTTCAACGATGCCGTCGCAATGACCGGCGGCCAACCCATGGACGGACCGCTGACGGTTCCGCGCATCACCCAACAATTGCATGGCGAGGGCGTCGAAACCATCGTGGTGGTCAGCGACGAACCGGACAAATACGATCGCAACGCCGGGTTCGCGGCGGGCGTCACCGTTCATCATCGCGACGACTTGGACGCGGTCCAGCGGAAGCTGCGGGACACCCCCGGTGTCACCGTCATGGTCTACGATCAGACCTGCGCCGCGGAGAAACGGCGGCGCCGGAAACGCGGCCTCTACCCGGACCCGCCCAAACGCGCGTTCATCAACGAACTCGTCTGTGAAGGCTGCGGCGATTGCTCGGCCAAGTCGAACTGCCTGTCGGTCATCCCGGTGGAAACCGAATACGGCCGCAAGCGCAAGATCGACCAGTCGAGCTGCAACAAGGATTTTTCCTGCGTCAACGGCTTCTGCCCCAGCTTCGTGACGGTGCACGGCGGCGCGCCCAAAAAGGCCAAACGCCGGGGCGCGGACGGAACGCAGCCCGATATCTTCGAAGCGCTCCCCGATCCGGCGATACCGGCCATCGACAAACCTTACGGAATCCTCGTAACCGGCGTCGGCGGCACCGGTGTCGTCACGGTCGGCGCATTGCTCGGCATGGCCGCCCATATCGAAGGGAAAGGCTGCTCGATTCTCGATATGATCGGCCTGGCGCAAAAGGGCGGCGCCGTGGTGAGCCACGTGCGCCTGGCGCAACGGCCCGAGGACATTCACGCGGTTCGCCTGGCTTCCGGCGGGGCCAAGCTCATCCTCGGCTGCGATATCATCGTCGCCGCACGCGGCGACAATCTCAGCAAGGTCACCCCGGGCGAAACCAGCGCCGTGGTCAACACTTACGAGACGATCACCGGCGACTTCACCCGCAACCCCGATTTCCAATTCCCCACCGACGAACTGCATTCGAATATCGAAAATGCCGTCGGGCCGGAAAAGACACATTTTGTCGACGCCACGCGCTTGGCGACCGACCTCATGGGCGATTCCATCGCGTCGAATATGTTCATGCTGGGCTTCGCATTCCAAAAGGGCCTGATCCCGATTTCGGCGGACGCCATCTTCAAGGCAATCGAACTGAACGGCGTCGCCGTGCAGTCCAATCAAAGCGCCTTCACGTGGGGCCGGCGCGCCGCGCACGATCTGGCCGCGGTACAGCGCATTGCATCGCCGGGCGCGCCGAAACCGGCCGAACCCGCCGATCCGGCCACGCGGCTGCGCGATCTGATCGAGGATCGCATCGCCTTTTTGACGGAGTACCAAAACGCAAAATACGCGGACCGCTACACGCGCCTGGTCGACCGGGTCCGCACGGTTCAGGCGGTCAACACACCGCAGGACCAGGGCCTGACCGAAACGGTCGCCCGCTACTTCTTCAAGCTGCTCGCCTACAAGGATGAATATGAGGTCGCGCGGCTATACACCGATCCGGCATTCCAGGACCGGCTCAACGCCGCCTTCGAAGGGGATTTCAAGCTGAAGTTCCACCTCGCGCCGCCGCTGCTCGCACCGAAAGACCCGGTAACGGGTGAATTGCGGAAACGCCAATACGGACCGTGGGTACTCAAAGCGTTCGGCATGCTCACGAAACTGAAATTCCTGCGCGGCACCCCCTTCGACCCCTTCGGATACACCGAGGAACGCAAAACGGAACGGCAATTGATCGCCGACTACGAGACGACCATCGAATCGCTGCTGCAAACGCTAACGCCGCAGAATCACGATCTTGCCATCGAGATTGCCAGCATCCCGGAACAAATCCGCGGCTACGGCCACGTCAAGGAGGCGAGTATCGCCTGTGCGCGGGCCCGGCAGGAAGAGTTGGTCGCCGCCTTCCGCGACCCACAAACCGCGGCGGTGGTCAGCGCAGCGGAGTAGTCCTGCGCCGCGCGGCCAACGAAAATTCACAGGCCTGCCCCATTGTCGCCGGGTTTCATCGCCACAAACGCGCCATGATCGCACGGATTTATGCAATCGTCATCGCCATCGCCGTCCTGACGGCGCCGCTCGCCATGGTTTGGTTTCCGCTGAGCCAGATCCCGCGGCAGCAGCATAGTATCGAGGATCGTCTGGACGAATTCGGCTCGGCGGCGCGTAACCGGCTGCTCTCGCACTTCCTGCGGGCGCAGGTTCCGTACCCACCGGCGCGCATCGTCCTCGTCGGCCTGAAGGAAGAACGGCGGCTACAGATCTATGCGCCGGGCCGCGACGGCACGCTGCGCTATGTCATGGATCACCGAATCGTCGCCGCCGCCGGCGGGCCCGGGCCCAAGCTGCGCGCCGGCGACCGTCAGGTGCCGGAAGGCCGCTATCGCTTGCGCTACCTGAATCCCAATTCGGCAGCCTATGTATCCCTGATGATCGGGTATCCCAACGCCTTCGACAAAGCGCGGGCGCAAACCGACGGCCGGACCAAGCTCGGCGGCGATATCGTCATTCACGGCCCTACCACCGGAACGGAGGGATGCTTGGCGCTGGACGAAGATTCGGTGGAAGAAATCTTCACACTCGTGGCGGACGCCGGCGTCCGGAACACGGAAATCCTGATCGCGCCGCACGACTTCCGGTCCCACAAACCGCCGCGCTTAAAGGACGGATCGGAATGGACCCGCGCGCTCTATGCCCGGCTCGCGCGCACTCTCGCAAATTTACCGGTTCCGGAGAGCTAGCACGCGTCACATCCCGAGCGCGGACATGTACGTTTCGAGAATTGCTTCCTGCTCCTGGCGGTCGGCATCGTCCATCTTCCGGATTCGCACGACCTGGCGCATGACCTTGGGGTCATAACCGTTGGATTTGGCTTCCGCGTATACCTCGCGGATGTCGTCGCTGATCGTTTTTTTCTCTTCTTCCAGCCGTTCAATTCGTTGAATGAACGACCGTAGACGTTCGCCCGCGGCCCCGTCGCCTTCGGCCATACTCACCCCCTGGAGTGTCGGTTTATCAAATCGGAGCGCGACAGTAGACCAGCCCCCCGGCACGGACAAGCGCGCATTCGCAAGCCGGCAGCCTCACCGAGGCGACTAGAAACTCTGCAATAAAACGAGCGATTTAAGGCCCGATCAGTGTTTCTTTGACGCCTCGTATTTCGCCTTCTGCTCCGGCGTCGCCTCGGTCTGATACTTGGATTTCCACTCGCCATACGGCATCCCGTAAACGATTTCCCGGGCGGCTTCGTATTCCAGGTCAACGCCGCGCTCGTCGGCTTCGGCCTTGTACCATTTCGACAGGCAGTTCCGGCAGAAATCGGCAAGGTTCATCAGGTCGATATTCTGAACATCCGTGTTTTCCCGTAGGTGGTCGCGCAGCCGGCGAAATGTCGCCGCCTCCAGTTCAGTCCGTGTCTTGTCGTCCATATTCTCGGTCTTTCCGTATTATTCGAGTTTCCATCTAGTTATTTGGTGCGGCTGCTCCAAAAATCAGCCCTCACGCCTCCACGCCATTCAACGTTTCCTCGATCAACCAATCGACGACCGCGCTAAGCGCTTCGGTCTCATCGGCGCCGGCTTTCAGGGACGCTTCATAGACCTGAACCTGACGATGGGCGCTGGACCCGTCTTTCAGGATATCGCGCGCGCGGTTGATTTCGTCAACGCATCCCAGCCGTTCCGCGTCCTCCGCCAGCAATCCCAGGATTTCTTCCAGCAACTCGTTGTAGGGCACGATTTCCCCCCGGCCGAAATCGACCAGACCTTCGTCCGTGCCATACCGCTGCGCGCGCCAGCGGTTTTCCTGGATCAGCATATTCGCATAAACCCGCCACCGCTGGTTGTCGCGCCGCAGCCGCCGCAGCATCGACAAGAGGCAGGCATAGATCGCGGCGATGGTGATGCCGTGATCGAGGCGCGTGCAGATATCGCAGATTCGCACTTCCAGCGTGGGGAAGCGGGCGCTCGGGCGGATGTCCCACCAGATTTTCGACGAATCCTCGATGACGCCCGCGCTGACCAGCGAATCGACATGACGCGTATACTCGCCGAAGCTGTCGAATTTTTCCGGCAGACCGGTGCGCGGCAGTTCGTCGAATACACTGAGCCGGTAGCTGCGCAATCCCGTGTGACGGCCCTGCCAGAAAGGCGACGACGTGCTGAGCGCCAACATGTGCGGCAGGAAATAACTGACTTGATTCAGCAGGTCGTTTCGTAGCTCGTCATCGTCGACGCCGACATGAACATGCATGCCGCAGATCAGCAGCCGGTTCGCGACGGTCTGGAGGTCTTCCGCCAACAGATTGTACCGGGTGCGGTCGGTATGCTGCTGTTCGGTCCATTCGGCGAAGGGGTGAGTCGACGCGGCAATGATGCGTAACCCGTGCCGTTCCGCCGCCTCGGCGGTGCACCGTCGCAACGTCGCGAGCTTTTGCCGGCATTCGGCGAGTGTCCCGCAAACCGACGTATCCACCTCGATCTGGGCTTTCAGGAATTCCGGGGTGACGTTGCCGACGTCTGCCCCGATACGCTTCTTGCAATCGTCCAAAAGGTCGCGCGGCGGGTCGGAGACGAGATCGCGGGTTTCCGGATCGACGAGCAGATATTCCTCCTCGATCCCGATCGTAAGCGGTTGGTCATATTGCGTCATGCGTCCCGGGGCCCCGCTTGCTCGGATGCGAAAAGACTGGCGTCGCTCAGAATCGGTTCCAACACCCGGCACAGAATTTCGGTCCATTGGCGAACACCGCCGTCGTCCGCGACCAAGTCCTGGCGCACCTCGATCATCACATTGGCGAGACCGGCGGACATGGCATGAACCTCGATCGTATACCCGGCGAAAGCCATCGCGGAATACGGTTGATTGTCCCCAACGGTCAGCGACTCTGCCTCGAGCGCGGCGATCAGCGGGTCGGCGATGCGGCGGTCGCGGCCGGATAGGATCCCAACCTCCCACGGCCGACCGATCCCGTGAAAGCTTGGGGTGAAGGTATGCATCGCGATCACTGCCGGCCGCTGACCGTTACACTCCATCGATCCGAGGCGATCCCGGATCGCCGCATGATAGGGATGGAAAACCGCATCGATCCGCGCCGCCCGATCCTCCGGGGACAGACGGCGGTTGCCGGGAATGATCGTGCCTTCACTGATCTCCCGGATCGACGTGTGATCGCCGACCTCCCGATTGCAATCGATCAGCAGCCGCGAATACCCGGCCAGCACGGCCGTCGCCTTGAAATGGTCGGCCAGGTTCCGCGTCAGCGGCGCTGCGCCGATATCGATTGCGATATGACGCTCCAATTCGGAAGCGGCCAAGCCAAGCGTTCCCAACGATTTCGGCAGCGCGGCGCTCGCATGGTCGCAGATCAGCATGACCTCCGACTCCGGGGAGCCATCGATCACTTCAGCAGGGGGCGGATCGGTGGGGCCGAGCAAAGGAGCGGCCTCACCCGTTTGATTCGTGAGAGCAGACATAGCCGGCACTATATCGGATGGCCGAGGCGAATAAAGGTCCCGTCGGTACAGGGGTTAGGGCCGGAACGGACTTTTTCTATATAGTCGCGCCATGCCACAGTCCGAGCTCCCTCTGACCGCCCGCCGCGTCGATACCCTCGCGCTGGCGGCGTTGTTGGTCGGCGCCGTTGCGGTGGGCGCGTCCGCGATATTCGTCCGGCTAAGCGAACTGGGCCCAATCTCCACTGCTTTCTACCGACCCTTCCTGGCGATCCCGGTCGTTTGGCTGTGGCTGGCGCTGCGCCCGAAAGCCGACATCAGACAGCGCGCCGCCACCGCCAAGGACTACGGGCTCCTCTTCCTGGCCGGTGCGTTCTTCGCGGGCGACCTCGCCTTTTGGCATTTGTCGCTGCATCACACGTCCGTGGCGAACGCGACCCTGTTCGCCAATTCAGCGCCGGTCGTGGTGGTGCTGGCCGATTGGCTGCTTTTCCGGCGATCGATCGGGCGGGTTTTCGTCCTTGGCCTGGTCCTGTCCCTGATCGGCGGCGCTTGCCTCGCCGGCGGCAGCTTTGCCCTGGACCCCGACCACCTGTTGGGTGATTTCTACGGCGTCGTGACCGCGGTGTTCCTGGGCAGTTATCTCATGGCGGTCGAGCGGCTGCGGCCGGTCTTCAGCACCGCCACGATCCTGCTGTGGACATCGATCGGCACGTCGGCGGTTCTGCTGCCCGTCGCCGTGCTTAGCGGCGAAACGATGATCGCCTTTACGGCCTATGGCTGGACGATCCTGTTAGCGCTCGCATGGATCAGCCATGCGGCCGGCCAGGGATTCGTCGTCTACGCGCTTGCGCATCTGCCCGCGGGATTGGCAGCGGTCGGCCTCTTGACCGAACCGGTCGCCGCCGCCGTGCTGGCATTTTTCATCCTTGCGGAACCTATCACGGCATGGCAGACGGTCGGCGGGGCGATTATTCTGTGGGGAATCTTCATCGCGCGGAAAGGATATGCTTAGGCCATGCCACCGGTAAGCGTGACCGAGCTGAAGACCCGAATCGAATCGCGCATCGAGCGCAAGATCGAGCGGGAAGCCATTGCCGGACTGAAGCAGGCGACCTGGACGCGCGCGGCGGCGATGGCCGCGATCGGCGTGTGGATTGCAATCCACGTTCCCTTCCCGACGGCGTCCTTCTACCTGTTCACGTTGGTTTTGTTCGTGGCCATCGGCCTCGCGCATCAGCTTATGGTCGAGCGCGACCCGGCACGATCCTGGCCGGGTTACGTATTCATCACGCTGGATATCGCCCTGTTGACGGCGATCCTGATCTTCCCGAGCCCGATCTTTTACGGCGAATGGCCCCAGCAAATGGCGCTCCGAATGGGAAATTTTCCGTATTTCTACGTCTTCCTGGCCGGGACGTTGCTGACCTATTCGCCACGCCAGGTCATCTGGGCCGGCGTGACAATTTCGCTGCTGTGGAGCACCGCCATTCTCGCGATCGCGATGCTGCCGGACACCTTATCGCACGGGGATTACCCGAATTGGAACGAGCTATCCCCTGAAACCCAATTGCAGACATTCCTCTATCCGACATTCGTCGACATCGAGGCCGTTTTCAAAGATGTCTTCATCGTCCTTGTCGTCACGGGGGTGTTGGCTTCGGTGGTATGGCGGATGCGCCGGCTCGCCTTCGAACAAGCCGACGTCGAACGACAGCGCGCAAATCTGGCCCGGTATTTTTCGCCGAACCTCGTCGAAGAACTGACCCGCGATCACGACACCCTCGGCAATGAGTACATCCAAGACGCGGCGGTCATGTTCCTGGACATTCGGGGTTTCACGTCCTTCGCCGAGCAGCTGTCGCCGCAAGATACGCTCGAGTTGCTGCGCAGTTTTCACGGCCGCATGTCGCACGAGGTCTTTGCGCATGGCGGCACGCTGGATAAGTATATCGGCGACGGCCTGATGGCGACCTTCGGCGTGCCGAAGAAGGGCGCGCGGGACGCCACGAACGCCATCGCTTGCGCACTCGCGATGCGGAACGCGATCGTGGAATGGAACCGAGAGCGAGACGAGTTCGGCTATCACCGGATCGACGTCGGGATCGGTGTGCACTTCGGCACGGTGATCATGGGCGACATCGGTACGGCGGAACGACTGGAATTCGCCGTCATCGGGGACACGGTAAATGTCGCGAGCCGTATCGAGCATCTGACGCGCGACCTGGGAACCGATATCGCCCTCAGCGATTCCGTGGTTGCCGCCGCGCATGCCGAACTCGGGCATGACGACACCATATTCGATGGATTCCGGGAGGCGCCCGAACAGGCAATCCGCGGGCGCCTGACCGGGATGATCGTCTGGAAATACAGCGAGGAAGCCGCCATGGAGGATAACGAACGCAGGCTGCAATCGATCGATCTGGCGCCAACGTCCTGACCAAAAAACGCCTGTCCGCGGATTCCCCGGTCAATGGGACGATTCGTGGTTAAGATTTGTTAACCCAAAAGCCATAGCTTCCGTATAACCAATAGGATAAACCGCCAAAACGAACTGGCCGGCAATGGCCGTCTCGCGAACAGGGAAACCAGAAAATATGCGGCGCACACATTTGACGAAGATCGTCGCCACACTCGGACCGGCGAGTTCGGACCCGGCAATCATCCGGTCCCTGTTCGAAGCCGGCGTCGATGTATTTCGTCTCAATTTCAGCCACGGAACGCAGGAAGACAAAATTCCCCTGATCGAGGCGATCCGCGCGCTCGAAGAAGAAACCGGCCGCCCGATTGCCATCATGATGGACCTGCAGGGACCGAAGCTTCGGATCGGCACTTTCGAAAACGACGAGGTCACGCTGGAAGCCGATGCGAAATTCCGCCTCGACATGGACGACGCGCCGGGAACACAGGACCGGGTCCAACTGCCGCATAAGGAAATCTTCCAGGCGCTCAGCGCGCCGACGGACCTGTTGATCGACGACGGCAAGATTCGGCTGCGCGTCGATGCCTGCGACGGCACCTCGGCCGAGACCACCGTCGTCAACGGTGGTGTCATTTCGAACCGCAAGGGCGTCAACGTACCCGGGGTGGTGCTGCCGCTGTCGCCCCTGACCGAAAAGGATCAGTCCGATCTGCAGTTCGGTCTCAACCAAGGCGTCGACTATGTCGCGCTGTCCTTCGTCCAGCGCGCGCAGGATATCGCCGACGCCCGCCGGTTGATCGCCGGGCGCGCCGCGCTTCTCGCCAAGCTCGAAAAGCCCGCCGCGATCGACAGTCTCGAGGAAATCGTCGAATTGTCGGACGTGGTGATGGTCGCGCGCGGCGATCTCGGCGTCGAGATGCCGCCCGAAGAGGTTCCCGTCCTGCAGAAGCGCATCATCGGCGCCTGCCGCGACGCCGGAAAGCCGGTGATCGTCGCGACGCAGATGCTCGAATCCATGGTGAAGTCGCCGACCCCGACCCGCGCCGAAGCCTCGGACGTAGCGACCGCGGTGTATGACGGTGCGGACGCGGTGATGCTGTCCGCGGAATCCGCCGCCGGCGACTACCCGATTGAAGCGGTGCAAATGATGAACCGGATCATCGAACATACGGAACAGGACCCGCTGTACCGGCGAATCGGCGACGCGGCACGCTTGGACCCGGACGCGACATCGGCCGACGCGATCAGCGCCGCCGCGCGGCAGGTCGCCAACACACTCTCGGTCAAGGCGATCGTCAGCTACACCACGTCGGGCTCGACCACGCTGCGCGCCGCGCGCGAGCGGCCGGACGTGCCGGTGATCGGACTGACCCCCAGCCGCGACACGGCGCGGCGATTGGCCGTCGTCTGGGGCGTACACAGCGTCCATTCGGCGGACGCCCGCGACTTCCTGGATATGGTCGAAAACGCCAGCCAGCACGCGCTGACCGACGGATTCGCCGATCCAGGTGACCGCATCGTGATCACCGCGGGATTCCCTTTCGGCACGCCGGGGTCGACGAATATCCTGCGCATTGCCCGCGTCGAGGCGCCGGGCAGCCGCCGTCGATAACGAACCTGCGCGCCGCTATTCGAAGCCCTTGTTGAATCCGAGCGGGAACCAGACGCCGCGGATCAGCGGCAATCCCATATTGGGCAGCACATGGTTGCCGTCCAACGTGGCGACGTCCACATCCTCGATCATCTTGACGATCGGCGGCAGCGGATCGCCGCGGAACACCCGCTCGTGCACGATCTTGACCGCGTCCTCGTAATCCTCCGCGGTCACCCCACACCCATGCCGCAGATAGACCGGGATGTTCTGGTCGTCGGGGTCCAAGTCGAACTCGAACCAGAAACGCCGTGGCATGCGTTTTTTCCTTTCCGCCGGTCGGCCGACGCTCGTCCTGCGCGCCGACACCCTCTACGACCGCGCCGTTTTCCGCAAGGGCGGTGATCGAATCCGGTCAGATGGTCCAGTCCTCTTCGCTGTCCGGTGCGACCGGCGGCTCGTTCACGTTCAGGATTTGCGCCACATGCGCGTCGCCGTCCGCGACGAAAAGATCGCGCGTGATGCCACGCACCAGCCGCTCGACGCCGAACGCCATGCCGTGCAAGCCGGTGCAGATCGGGCCGAGGCTGGAAATCGACGCGATCCCGTATTCGTGGATATCGGCGATGCGCGGATTTCGTTCCGGATCTTTCGCGATGAATTCGAAATTCGGGCCGAGATAGGGGTGCAGACCCAAATCCGGATTCTCCTGCCCGGCCGGTGGGGCGTAGCGGTCCCGCCAGATCACGATATCTTCGGCCAGCGGCGCCAGCTCGGGCACCTTGGTTACATCGATGGTGAAGCCGGTCGCGCAGATCAGAAAGTCCAGGTCGATCGGTCCCGATGACGTGTCGACATGGATCTTGTCGGCGGCGATCCCGATAGACTTCAAGGAACTGTCGGCGCGCAGATGGAAGTTGTCGTGCCGGGTCGTTCGCGCCAGCGTCTCTTCCGGCGGCGGCGGCGTAAAGCCGGAGAAATGATTCATGATCTCCCACCGCTGCGCATCCCCCAAATCGCCGAAATGCTGGAGATACCCGACCGAATGCATCGCGCGCGAAATCACCACCGTCTGCAGCCGTTTGCGCCGCATCAGCATGTGAACCGACGTTGCCCCCTCTTCCAATGCCGTCGCGGCGTTGTCGAAGGCCGACGCACCGCAACCGATGACACCCACGTCGCGCCCTTTCAGCGCCGCGAAATCGATCATGTCCGCGCTATGCGCATAGCGGTCGGACGGCAGCCCGTCGGTCACGATCGCCGGAATATGCTTGCCGCCGCAGCCCGCAATGCCGGCGGTGCGCACCAGCTTCCGGGCATAAATCGTCCGCGTGGCGTCACCCTGTTCGATGGTAAGCCGCAGGAAATCGTTTTCGGGTTCGACCAGTTTCAGCGTGACCTCGTTCTCGACCGGAAGCCGCAGCACCTCTCGGAACCAGTTGAGATAATCCATCCATTCGTCTTTCGGCACCTTGACCAGCTTGTCCCACGCGCCGGCGCCATGCTTGATATCGTACCAGGTGCGCACCGCGAGATTGAGCTGGCCGAGATCCGGTCCGACGAAAATCTTGGGCGTCCGCAGCGACTGCATCCTGGCGTAGGTGATCCAGGGCCCCTCCCGGCCAACGGCATTTTCGTCGAGCAGCACGACATTCCGGACCCGCTGCCGGATCAGCGCATGCGCGATCGCCAGCCCCTGCATGCCCGCGCCTTCGATCACCACATCGTAGACGGGATCGCCGCTCGGATGTCGATGTTCGAGCATCCAATCCTTCGGCGGGAAATCCATATAGGCCAGTTCCTTGGCGATCGCCGCTTCCAGGTCTTCCAGTGTCGTGTACTCGGTCACAGGTGCCGGTCCTTTTCTAACGTCCCCACGGGAACAGTGTGCGCGCCGCCAATTGGCCGCGCTCGCCCAGTGCGTCGGCAATCCGCAAGCCTTCGTTCCATTTGGCCATGCGCTCGGAGCGGGCGAAGGAGCCGACCTTGAGTTGATAGGCGCCCCAGCCGACCGCCAAATGGACGATCGTCATGTCCTCGGTCTCACCGGATCGGGCCGACACTACAGCGCCCCAGCCCGCCGATCGGGCCGCGTCGAAGGCCGCCCGCGTTTCCGTCAGCGTGCCCGCTTGGTTCGGCTTCACCAGCACCGCATTGCACGCGCCGACGCGCGCCGCATGATCCACCCGTTCGGCGTTGGTGACCAGATAGTCGTCGCCGATGATCTGAATCTTATCGCCCGCCGCCGCCGTGAACCGGATAAGTCCGTCCTCGTCATCTTCGCCCAGCGGGTCTTCGATCGAGACGATCGGATAGCGGTCGATCCAGCCGAGCAACATCTCGATGAGCCCGTCGCTGTCCAACTCGCGCTTTTCGAGCCCCAAGGTGTAGCGTCCGTCCCTGCCGAATTCCGACGCGGCGATATCCAATGAAATGGCCACGTCCTCGCCCGGCCGCAAGCCTGTCCGCTCGATCGACTGCATCAGCATATCCAAGGCGGCCTCGTTATCGTCGAATGCGGGCCAGTAGCCGCCTTCGTCGGCGACGCCTTGCAGCAGCCCTTTTTCGGACATCAGGGTCCCGGCCGCGCGATAGACCTCCGCGGTCCAGTCGAGCGTCTGCGCATAGTCCGCCGCGCCCACCGCTATCACCATGAAGTCCTGGATATCGACGCGCGACGCGGCATGGGCCCCGCCGCCGAAAATCTGAATCTCCGGCAGCGGCAGCGTATGCGCGGCCAGGCCGCCGAGATAGCGCCAGAGGGGACTCTCCGCCGCCGCGGCCGCCGCATGCGCGACCGCCATCGACGTCGCAATCATCGCATTGCCGCCAAGCCGGCGCTTGTCGGGCGTCCCGTCCAAATCGATCAGGATCGCATCGGCGTCTTGCTGATTTTCTGCATCTCGACCTATCAGGACATCCGCGATCTCGTCGTTGACCGCCGCGATCGCCTTGGTCACGTCGTACCCGCCGAAGGCCTCGCCGCCGTCACGCCGGTCGACCGCCTCGCCCGATCCCGTGGATGCCCCCGCCGGCGCAATGGCCCGGCCGACGGCGCCGGACGCGACCATTACCTCGACCTCCAGCGTGGGCCGGCCGCGCGAATCCCAAACCCGCCGGGCATGGACATCGGTAATACGCGATAGGCTCACGCGGGTGCTCCTCGGAAAGTGGCGATCGCATCGGCCCACCGGTCCCGCACGGTGTCGAGCCTGGGGACCGGGGATTCAAGCAGTGCGCGGGCGAAGCCGCGTATGCAGGCGTGTTGCCTGGAGTCTTCGAGATATTCGACCGGCGATTTTCCGTCAACTCGGGCCAACAGCAACCCCGGCAGCAATTGCGCGACCCGCCGTTCGATCGCGGCGCAATCCTCCCAATCCACGGCCGGCAGGTAGGCATCGGACAGCGCGGTGAAACAACACAGATACGCCATGGTGACATCGGGCCGATACAGGCATTTCAGCAGCAAGTGATTGAGGCAGAAGGCAATGTCGAAGGCAGGATCGCCGAACGTAGCGCACTCCGCATCCAGAAACACGGGCCCCTTGTCGCCGACCAAAATATTTTTCGGGCTGACGTCGCCATGAACCAGGGCCCGCCGCGAACCCGCCGTCACAGTGACCAACCGTTTCAAGGCGTCGGCCGTCTCCGGATGCCGGCGCGCGGTCGCCTCCAGATAGGGCTCCAAGCGGATGGCGTGAAAAATCGCCGCGCTGTCGAATTGGGCAGCGACCGCTGCGTCGTCCGCCGTCGCGGCATGGATCCGGCCGAGCGTGGCGCCAACAGATGCGGCGAAGTCGGGGTCGGCGCGGCCTTCCATCAGTTCCGATTTCCAAAGGGGGAACGCGGCCGGATCGAGGAATTCCATGGCGAACAGCCCATCATCGTCACTCCGGCCCAACAGGCGCGGGGCGGCCGCCGGGGCAATCGCCGCGACGGCTTCGAGCCAGGCGATCTCGTACCTATTGCGCTCGACCGGAACCTGCCAATCCGCATCGACCTTTAATTTCGCCAAAGCGCGCTTGATACAGATCGGGCCGTCCGCCATATCGACGCGCCAGATATCAGACGACACGCCGCCTGTAAGCGGCTCGGCGGTCGCGGGCGTATCGGCGGCAAGCAGGTCGAGACGGATCAGGGCGATTCTGAGATCCTGCGGCAGGTCACGCATTGTTCGAGGCTCGAAAAGGGCAATCACGCGAACAATACCGCGTTCGCGCCGCCCCCGCCACGATGCGGTCCGGGCCTGCCTAAACGGTCAGATATTCTGCTTTTGCAGATCCTTCTCGAGCTGGCGGATGCGGACCGGCGCATCCTCGAGATGGGGGTTAGCGTCCAGCGCCCGCCGCCAGGCGTTCAACGCCTGTTGTTTGTCGCCGAGCGCGTCGTAATTCATACCGAGGCCCGCCAATGCCCCGAAATGCCGCGGTTCGAGCCGCAAGACCTGCTGGATATCGCGGATCGAGGCCTTGAAATCGCCCATCACGTAATAGACGGTCGCGCGCTTATTCCACCCTTCGGCCAACTCGGGCGCACGCTTGATGACTGCACCAAAACGGTCCAGCGCCGTATTAAAATCCAGCTTGTCCAGAGCGTTGCGACCCTCGGCCATCAATTCGCCGGTTTCCGGGTCGTCCGGATGGTTCCAAATCTGCCATATCAGCGAGGTCAGGCGATTGCCCTCGGATGCATCCCGCGCGCCCTTCAACGCGTCGAACAGCCGGTTCAGGGCCTGCGAATCGCCCGAATCGGCGGTTGCCGGCACAGCGGTCCAACACAAAAGTCCCAAAATGACGATCAATGCGCGAATCATCCGCCAAGTATGCAGAAATCCGCCACTTTTTGGCAATCCACAATTTGGCGATTGCCGATAGCGAAACCGCGAGGCATGGTGACATGAGTCGTACCCAACCGATAGTGACCGAATGTCCGTTTCGCGATATTTCGCATCAGACCGGCTGGAAGCACGGGCGCAATTCGTCGCCGCCTGCAACGCGTTGAATTTGGACTTCTCCTCCTACTACGCGCCGAGAGACGTCGACGACACCGGCGAGCCAATCATCGACGTCGCCCGCGTCGGCCCGCATAAGGCCCCGATCGTTCTGACGCTGACCAGTGGCTCCTGGGTCGACGAAGGCCTCTGCGCGTCGGGGATTCAGACCGCGTTGTTGCGCGAGGGATTGGGCCGCATCGGACGGAACGACATCGCGCTTGTCCTGGTTCATGCGGTCGCGCCGGCGGGCCTCTCGGGACTCGGCAATCGCGGCCCGGCGATATCGGATAATTCGATCCGGGAATGGAGCAACCACGCGCTTGCCGCCGCGGAAAACCGATTTGCATCCTATGTCCAGGAAACGCATACGCCGAAGCAGGCCGGCGGCGCCAGCATTCCTTGGCAGGCGCGGGTTCTCTGCCAAATCGCGGAGACGTACTTTGCCAAGGCGCGGTCGGTCAGCCTGATCGACCTTCGTACCGGTCCCGGATTCTACGGCGAGGCGGATTTGATGGCATGCCGAACTCACAGCGATCCCGCCATGCAGCGCGCGGCGCGGCTGTTCGGCACCACCGAAGATCCGTCTGCGCCGACGCCGCACGGCACGCCCGGCGACCTGGCGCATGGCCTTATCACCGCGCTCGAGCGCAGCGATTTGACCGCCGCCGTTCTCGAACTCGGCACCTACTCGATGCGGTCCGTGTTGTCCGCCGGCAGCGGTGGGGTGTTTTACCCGGACACGACCGATTGGCGCGAACAGGCGTGGTCTTCCGCGCAGGGCGTCATCCAGCATGTCCTTTTTTCCTTGCCCAAGGGCCAGTAGCGCGAATCGTCACGCCTTCATCTGCGTCGTGATCTTGATCTCGGAATGCAGCGTCCGATGAACCGGGCATTTGTCGGCGATCTCGATCAGTCTCGCGCGCTGTTCTTCGTCCAGCGGTCCGATCAACTCGATTTCGCGTTCAATCAGGTCGATCTTGCCCTCGCGGGTTTCGCAATCTTCGCAATCGGCCGCATGAATCTTGTCGTGCTTGAGCGTTACCGACGCCCGC
Organism: Alphaproteobacteria bacterium; assembly: GCA_965228695.1. Taxonomy (GTDB): domain Bacteria; phylum Pseudomonadota; class Alphaproteobacteria; order UBA8366; family UBA8366; genus JAJFJD01. Next base: position 107,229 of record CBDDIB010000001.1, read on the forward strand.
TCCAACGGCCATTTCTTCCGGTTGGCGTACATCCGCATCGTCATAGACGTGCAGGCGCCAAGGCCCGCCAACAGATATCCGTATGGTGTCGGCCCGGTATTCGTGCCGCCGACCGTCGGCGGTTCGTCCGCCAGCAACCGATGCGGTCCGTTCAAAACCTCCTGCTGGAACGCACCGTTGCCGGTCTCGCGCACGACGACGACACCATCCTCGGTCGCGGCCGAGTCCGCCGCCGCCTTGCCGGTTTCGCCGAGATACCGCGTCGCCCAGGCGGACAGAACATCGGCCACATAGATCGCGTCCTCGCGCCGGCTCAACAGATGATCGGCAGCATCCAGCGAGACAAAGCTCTTCGGATGTTTCGCGGCAAGGAAAATTGCGCTGGCGTTGCCGATGCCGACGGTATTGTCGACCGGCGAATGGAACACCAGCAGCGGCTTCTTCATCGCGGCAATGGCCTCCGAAAGCTTATGGCTCTCGATGTCGTCGAGAAACTGTTTCTGAATTCGGAAAGTGCGGCCTGCGAGCTTCACCTCCGCCTCGCCTTGGGCCTCGATTTCGGGTCGGGCATCGGCAAACAGATGCTGGACATGCGCCGGATCGGCGGGCGCGGCAATCGTCGCCACCGCCTTGATCTCTGGAATGCGCCCCGCCGCCGCCAGCACCGCCGCGCCGCCGAGACTATGTCCGATGACAATGCAGGGCGCGCCGTGCTCATCGCGCAGATAGTCGGCCGCGCGGATAAGGTCATCCACGTTCGATGAAAAGTTGGTGTTGGCGAATTCGCCGTCGCTCGCGCCCAAGCCGGTAAAATCGAACCGCAGGACGGCGATCCCCTGCTCGGCAAGGCCGGCCGCGATCCGCGCCGCGGCAAAAATGTCTTTCGAACAGGTGAAGCAATGTGCGAACAGCGCGTAAGCCCGCGGCGCACTATCCGGCAGTTCGAGCCGGGCGGCGAGCGTGTGCCCCTGTGAACCGGCAAATTCGATCTTTTCCGACCGTGGCATTATCGAAATCCTTCTACCAAAGATTAATTTTGAGCGACTTAGACCAGTCCCGCGCGAATTCCAATAGACAGAGCCGCACATGCCGAAATCGTGAATTTCGCCGCTAATTTGGCGGACAGTCTACCGCCCCGTACACTCGGGTGCTAAAGGAATTGAAAAGCACATTCTTCGGGAGCGGAAACGCCATGTCAGACCTTCATCGCGACGCCATTATCATCGACGGCCTGGAAATCTGTAACTGGAGCCGCGCGGTGTTCGAGGACATGCGCAAAGGCGGCCTCACCGCGATCAACGCGACCTGCTCGGTCTGGGAAGGCATTCGTGGGTCGCTGGACAATGTCGCGCAGTGGAAACAATGGTTCCGCGACAACGACGACATCATCCTGCAGGTCCACACGACCGAAGACATCCGCCGCGCCAAGGCCGAGAACAAGACAGGCATCTATCTCGGCTGGCAAAACACTTGGGGCATCGAGGACCGCATCGATTATTTGCGGATTTTCAAGGACCTCGGCGTCGGTGTGATGCAACTCACCTACAACACGCGCAATCTGGTCGGCACCGGCTGTTGGGAAAGCACGGACGCCGGGCTCTCGGATTTCGGCCGCGAGGTCGTCGACGAGATGAACGCGGTCGGCATCATGGTCGACCTGTCGCATGTCGGACCGATGACGAGCCAGGACGCGATCGAGCATTCCAAGATGCCAGTGGCCTATACCCATTGCGCACCTGCCGGATTGCTCGACCATCCGCGCAACAAGACCGACGAGCAGCTTCGCTTCATCGCCGACAAGGGCGGCTTCGTCGGGTTTGCGACCTACCCGCCCTTCATGGCGCAGGGCACGGACTCCACCGTCGAGGACTGCGTCGACACGTTCGAATATCTGATCAACCTCGTCGGCGAGGATACGGTCGGCATCGGCACCGATTTCACGCAGGATCAGGACGGCGCCTTCTTCGACTATCTGTCACTGGACAAGAGCTACGCACGCCGCGTCGTCCCGAAACGGCCGGGTGACGGCACGGTGAAAATGCCGAAAGGGCTGCGGACCATCGGCGATTTCCCGAACCTCACCGCCGCGATGGAAAAACGCGGCTGGCCGGAAGCCCGGATCCGCAAGGTGATGGGCGAGAATTGGATGCGCATGCTGAAGGACGTGTGGGGCGCCTAAACCGCGCCGCCGATAGATAACGAATTTGAACCCGTTGGCCGGCGGGTCCTTCCCGGCCTCACGGATCGCAAACGCAAAACAGGAGTTTTCAGGATGAGCATCACCCCGAACGTCGCCAAGCAGAAACTCCAGGCGGGCGAACTCGCGATCGGCTTCGGCTTGCGGTCGACCCGCACGACCGATATCGCCAAGATCGCCAAAACCTGCGGGTTCGACTGGCTTTTCATCGATATGGAGCACGGCAGCTTCGACGTCGATATGGTCTGCCAGATCAGCGTCGCCGCGCTAGACACCGAGATCACGCCGATTGTGCGCGTGCCGGGGCATCAGCATTTTCACGCCGCCCGCGTGCTGGACGGCGGCGCGATGGGCGTCGTGGTGCCGCATGTGGATACGGCGGAGCAGGCGAGCGCGGCGGTGGATCACGCCAAGTTCCCGCCGATCGGCCACCGGTCGATGACCGGCCTGTTGCCGCAACTCGGCTTCGAGAATCCCGGCAAGGCGGAACTGCCGAAGGTCATGAACGAGAACACGATGGTCACCGTCATGCTGGAAACGCCGGCGGCGATCGCCAATGCGGACGCGATTGCCGCCGTGGACGGCGTCGACGTGCTGCTGATCGGCAGCAACGATCTCAGCGCCGAAATGGGCATCCCCGGCGAATACAACGACGACAAGATCGTCGCCGCCTATGACGCGACGATCTCGGCCGCCCGCAACAACGGCAAGTTCGCCGGCATGGGCGGCATCTACGACCACGACACGATGGAGCGTTACATCAAGATGGGCGCGCAATTCCTGCTGGGCGGTTCGGACACAAGCTTCATGATCGCCGCCGGCAAGCAGCGGACGTCGTTCCTGAACGGAATCGAGCGGTAAGGTCTGCGATCCTTAAAGCGCCGCCACGTCGCGGAGTATTTGCTCGGCGCGATGGTGCCATGTGTGGCCTGCTCGAACGGCATCGGCTGCCGCTGCGGCAACGCGCCGTCTTCCCTCGTCATCCTCGAGCGCCGTGCGCGCGACATCGTCGAAGGTATCGAAGTCATACCCGTAGTAGTGGCTGCCGGCTTCGAAGTAGTGGTCGAGACCATACATCGTTCCGTCCCAACGGCCCTTCCCAACCATGATGGCGCTACCCGTCGCCATGCAGTCAAGAACCCGGCACACCATGGTGCCACCGCCGTTGTGCAAATTGACCTTCGTCCGGCGAAATATCGTTGCCATCTTTCTCGGGCGATTGACGTAACCACCGAAGTGATTGCGGAAATCCGGCCATTCATCCCAAGGGCCGGTGCCAAAAAACCCAACCTTGGTCGAAATGCCCAACGCCATCTTCAGGATGCGGGATCGTTCCGACATTCGCGGAAGATACTCATCGAATATGTTCTTCGTGGTGTCATCGATCATCGCCGCATTGGCATCCGGACACCGGCTTCGCACGAAGTCGACAAGTTCACCAAGGGTCTCAGTCGCCGTATGCGTCGAGTGGCTTATCCCTTTTTCTTCGAACCTGTCGAACACATCCCCATAGGTGCCGCAATTTTCTCCTCGTACAATAATCGGCGTCGCGCGCAATTGTTCTGAAATAGGCGCAAAAATTTGACCGACGAAGGAGAAATCGAAAATCGGATGTTCGGTCGCAGCAGTGAATATGTCTGGATCGGTCGCCGCCATTAGGTGCGACACCGCACCGTCGAGTTTGGTGGGATAACCAGAAGCGCTGGGCGGCAACATGAAATATGCCAAATCGCTACCGCCGAAATCGACGTCAAGTCGCTCGCCCAAAGACTGAATATCTTGCATCCAGCAGACATGAACAAACTCGTCGTCGATTTCCGGAATCTGGTTCCGCGATCTATTTATCTCGAAAACGAAATCTGGCCGGAAACCATCGAGCACATTTTCCAAGACCAGCGCATTTGGGTGTGGCCACGCCGCAAGAACATCGACGCCGAGCTGTTGGAAGCCAGCACGCAACCCCATTATTTGATTAATGATGTTAGGGAAATCGAGGCCGAAAATAGCCACACGCTCGATCTTCAATCCACCCGAACCTTATTTTGCGATGCATTGATATCATTTCAATACAATCCATGATTCGGCTTCGGCGCAAGCTATTAATCGCTCAACGTCGACGGCGCCGGGCCGCCGGTCGCCCAGTCGAGCAGCTCCACCGTATGGACCACTGGAATGTCGGTGCCGCCCGCAAGCTGTGTCATGCAGCCGATGTTCCCCGTCGCGATGACCTGGGGCTGCGTGGCCGTCAGATTGCCGATCTTCCGGTTCCGCAGCCGGCCCGCGATCGCCGGCTGCAGGATATTGTAGGTTCCCGCCGAACCGCAACAGAGATGCGATTCCTTCGGCTCGACGACATCGAAACCCGCCTGCTTCAGCAACGCCTTCGGCGGCGCGGTGATTTTCTGGCCATGCTGCAGCGAGCAAGCCGCGTGATAGGCGACGGTCATGTCGCTCACGCGGACCGGCATGTCCATGCCGATCTCGGCCATGAACTCCGAAATGTCCCGCGTCATCGCCGAGATCGTTGCGGCGGAATCCTTGAAATCCGGGTCATTCCGCAACATGAAGCCGTAATCCTTCACCGTCGTGCCACATCCGCTGGCGTTGATGATGATGGCGTCCAGCCCGTCGCCGTCGATTTCGGCCTGCCAGGCGGTGATATTCGCTTTCGTTTGGTCGCGAGAGTCGCCGTCGCGCCCCATGTGATGCACCAGCGCGCCGCAACACCCGGCGGTTCTCGGAATAACCACTTCACGCCCATGGCGCTGCAACAGGCGGATCGTCGCTTCGTTGATCGACGGCGACAGAACCCGTTGAGCGCAGCCCGCCAGCAGCGCAACCCGTCCCTTGCGCCGGCCGATCGCCGGAAAGACCTCCATCCTTTCCGTCGGTGACGGCGAGGGAAGCGCGGCCGGCATGAGCGACAGCATCGCGCCCAGGCGCCCAGGCATCACACGGCCGAACGGTCGCGCCGCCCATCCGGCGACCATCGCCAAGCGGAACCGCCGTGGAAACGGCAGGACGGCGGCTAGTATCGACCGGATCAGCCGGTCGAAGAACGGGCGGCGGTACGTCTTTTCGATGTGAACCCGCGCCTGATCGACGAGATGCTGATAATGAACGCCGGAGGGACAGGTCGTCATGCAGGATAGACAGGTTAGGCATCGGTCGACATGCTTCACCACGTCGCCGGTCGCCGCCTCGCCCTTTTCCAGCATATCCTTGATCAGGTAGATGCGGCCGCGGGGGCTGTCCAACTCATCGCCCAGCAGAACATAGGTCGGACAGGTCGCGGTACAGAAACCGCAATGCACGCAGTTGCGAAGGATCGCGTTGGCCTCCGCCAGGTCGGGGTCGGCAAGCTGCGCTATGGAAAATTCGGTTCGCATGCCGCCCCGCTATACGTCTGAATACATGCGGCCGGGGTTGAGCAGGCCGCGCGGGTCGAAGTTTTCCTTCACCCGCTTGGACAAAGCGGCAACCCCGGCGGCGGATGGGTGAAACACCGACACCGCGGCGCGCACCGGTTCCGGCGCGCGGATCAAGGTGGCGTGCCCGCCGATCGCATCGACCGCGGCGCGGACCGCTTTGGCCGCGGCATCTTGCGGTGCGTCCACCGCAAACCAGACCAATCCACCGCCCCAATCGAGGAAAGCGTCACCGCCGAGCGATTCCATCAATTGCCCCGCCAATGCCGGCCCGGCCGCGGGCGCTACGGAAATTTTCCAAACGCATCGTCGATCGCCCGCCGCCGCGAATGGTATGACATCGCGAACCTCGCGCCAGAACGCGCCGCTGTTATGGCTGTGCAGCTCTTCCGTTTCACCAAATGCCGACAATTGCTTGCGCAGCGCCGCCACACGGTATTCGACCGACGGCCCCGGACCTTCGATTCGGATCGCCGTGACGCTGCCGCCTGCGTCCGCCACGTAAGACGTCCTCGACATCGCCGCCAACTTCGCGGGAAGACAGGCCGCGGCTGACACCTCGTAGGGGCTCTTCAACGCCGCCGTCATTGCCTGACCCGCGACTTTCAGATCGAGTCCGAGCACCAGCACCGTCCAGGTTTTCTCGGCGGCCGGCAGGACCTTGACCGTCAGGTCGGTCATCGCGCCCAGCGTGCCCCATGACCCGCAGAGCAGCTTGGACAGGTCATATCCCGTCACATTCTTCACGACCCGGCCACCGGACTTGAAGGCTTCGCCCCGGCCGCTGACCGCGCTGAAACCCAGGAAATGGTCACGCGCGGCACCGGCTTGAATCCGGCGCGGGCCGGACAGGTTGCAGGCGATCATCCCGCCCAGCGTGCCGGATTCCGCCGAGCCGCCGAGCAATGGGCCATAATCCGGCGGCTCGAAAGCCAATTGCTGGCGGGATTCCGCCAGCGTCGCCTCGACCTCCGACAGCAGTGTGCCGGGGCCCGCGCTCAACACCAGTTCCTCGGCTTCGTAAAGGCTAATTCCCTTGAGCGCCGAGAGCTCCAGAACCGTCTCCGCGTTGCCGGGCCGGCCGAGGCTGCGCTTGCTGCCGCCGCCGATGACCTCCAGCGGAATCTCCTCGGCGATGGCCCACGCCACCGCGTCCTTGACCTGTTCCGGGGTTTCCGGCTTGAAATGCTCCGCCATCCGGTGGCCTTAGAAGCGCGGAATGTCCGGGAACGGCATTTGGCCGCCGTGGATATGCATACGGCCCAACTCGGCGCAGCGGTGCAGCGTCGGGAATACCTTGCCGGGATTAAGCAGATTGTCGGGATCGAAGGCGCATTTGACCCGTTGCTGCTGCTTCAGATCGTCCTCGCTGAACATCGCCGGCATGAGATCGCGCTTTTCGACGCCGACGCCGTGTTCGCCGGTCAGGACGCCACCGACCTCGACGCAGAGCTTGAGAATATCCGCGCCGAAATCCTCGGCTCTTTCCAGTTCGCCCGGCTCGTTGGCATCGTAGAGAATTAGCGGATGCAGGTTGCCGTCGCCGGCGTGAAACACATTCGCGACGCGCAGGCCGTATTTCCGCGACAACTCATTCATGCGGGTCAGCACGATCGGAAGTTTCCCGCGCGGGATCGTGCCGTCCATGCAGTAGTAGTCCGGCGAAATCCGGCCGACCGCCGGGAAAGCCGCCTTGCGACCCGCCCAGAACCGGGTCCGTTCGTCCTCGTCCTGCGACACGCGGACGGTGACCGCCTTGTTCGCCTTGGCGATTCCCTCGACCCGGCCGATCAGGTAATCGACCTCGGTCTCGGGGCCATCCAGTTCCACGATCAACAGGGCTTCCACATCCAGCGGATAGCCCGCGTTGACGAAATCTTCTGCCGCGTGGATTGCCGGACGGTCCATCATCTCCATGCCGCCGGGAATGATCCCTGCGCCAATTATCCCCGCAACGCAGGCGCCCGCGTCTTCGCTGCTCGGGAAACCGACCAGCACCGCGCGCGCGGTTTCGGGCTTGCGCAGCAAGCGGACCGTGACCTCGGTGACCACGCCCAACAATCCCTCGGATCCGGTCAACACGCCGAGCAGGTCATACCCTTCGGCGTCCAGGTGCGGGCCGCCGATGCGGATCACCTCGCCGTCGATCAGGACCAATTCCAGACCGAGAACGTTATTCGTGGTCAGGCCGTATTTCAGGCAGTGCACGCCGCCCGAATTCTCGGCGATGTTGCCGCCGATCGTACAGGCAATCTGGCTCGACGGATCCGGCGCATAATAAAAATCATCGTCGCTCACGGCGGTGCTGATCGCCAGGTTGGTGACGCCCGGCTGCACCACGGCGCAGCGGTTGTCGTAGTCGACATTCAGAATACGATTGAATTTCGCCATGCCCAGCAGGATGCCGTCTTCCAGCGGCAGCGCGCCGCCCGACAGCGAGGTGCCGGCACCGCGCGGCACGACCTTCACGCCGTGCGCGTGGCAGTAGCGCAGAACATCGCTGACCTGCTGCGTGGTTTCGGGCAGCACGACGATCATCGGCAATTGCCGGTAGGCGGTCAGGCCGTCGCTTTCATAGGGCCGGCGTTCGTTCTCTTCGACGATGACGCCTTCGCCCGGAACGATCGCGCGAAGCGCCGCGGCGATCTCGAGCCGCCGGGCGATGATCTCCTGGTCCGGATCGGGCATTTTCATGACAAGGCACTCAGGGTCGTTTACCTCAATTCCGGGATATCATGGGCGTTCCGGCCCTGAAACACCATGCAAAATTGCTTGGGACCGCCACCGCCAAGCCGGCAATAAAAAACCGCGCCAAAGGCGCGGTCGGTCCGGACACGCGGGATCGGCCCCGCGTTATCCTTAACCCTGGCGGGCCTTGAAACGCGGGTTCCGCTTGTTGATCACGTAGACACGGCCTTTGCGCCGCACGATACGGCACTCCTTGTGCCGCTTCTTCAAGGTCTTCAACGAGCTTGCGACTTTCATGGTCCGCTCCCGGGCTCTTATCCTGTATCTCGACAGCGGCGGACAATATGGAGCAGCGGCCCGCTTGTCAACGCCAAGCGGGCCTTTTTAGACCTTGGAAGCCGGAAAATCCGGACGTCAGGATTTGCTGCCGGTTCGGCTCAATTCCATATAGCCGTAGCGCAGGCAACCGCTGTTGATCGCGGCGATCCGGCGTTTCATCACCTCGGCTTCGCGCATCAGGGTGTCCACGAAGGCCCGATCGAGCGTTTCCTTGGTGATATTGTTGGAAAAGTCCGTCCAGCTATCGAGCAGAAGCCGCCGATAACCGTCGGTTTCATCCCGGTAGTGGGCGATTTGCAGGCCCGAACGGCCGCATTCTTCCTGGAACTCGCCCAGCGTCCACGGCTCGACTTCCGTATCGTCCGCCATTGCCTGCATCGGGCCGCTGGACCGCAGATTGGCCCGGCTGAGCAGCAGATCGGTCACGACGACCCGGCCATCCGATGCCAGCGCTTTCTCGGCCTGAGCCAGCAACCGCTCGCGTCCCGCCATTTGCGCCAGGCGCTCGCGAATGATGACCACGTCATAGGCTTGATCCGCCAGGGAGATGGTTTCCGGTTCATACACGGAAATCGGCACCCGCGCCTCCAGCCCGCGGATCAGGGAAATCTTCATCCCCAATTCGGCGACGTCGGCGTCCGGCTCCAGACCCATCACGGTCGCGCCGAACTGCAGCGCGGCCGCACGGATCGTTCCGCCGAGGCCGGCGGCAAGGTCGAGCACCGTGTGGGTCTTCTGGAGATCGATGTACTTCAGGAACTGGGTCGTGACTTCCTGCCCGCCGGGCAGGGAGAAGCCCTCGCCATAGAGGCGCGACCACAGGCGATAGCGCAAATCCGCCCATTCTTCGCTGCTGCCGCTCTCCGCCGTCGGCGCATCGACGACGATCAACCGATTCCGCCGGACCGACGCCGATTGTCCCTGACGCACCATGGCGCCGGGCTCCACGCCATCCCACCAGGCGCGAAAACGAACGGCGAAGGGAACGTAATCATCCCCCTGGCCGACATTGGAAGCCGCATTGGAGGCGACTTGCTGAGACATACTCACCACCGAAACCGCTGCCTATGAATGTTGAAATCCGACTCAGATTAAGAAAAACAGATTAACGTATGCTTAACCTTTGAAATTCGGCCGAATTTCAAACAACCCTTTGTTTTATATACGGAAATTTCGCAATCTCAATAAAATCACCGCCGCTTCAGGTCCTACTATTTAGTTAGGATTCCTAGCGGATTTGGCGGGAATACCGCGTTTACCGACACCGGCGCGCGGAGGAAAGCGCCGGTTAGACGAAGCCTGGCCCATCGATGACCGGATGCGCTTTGATAAAGTCTTCGTCGACCTCGAGACCAAGACCAGGACCTTCAAGCGGCCATACGCAGCCCTCATCGTCCAGCGCATAGGGCGCGTTGACGAAAGGTCCTTCCCGCAACGGGTTCATGCCTTCGCTGGATTCGAAATAGCCGCCATTGTCGATGGATGCGATCACGTGGATACCGGCCGCTAAATCCAGCCCGGTAACGCCCCCATGGGGGTGAATCGGGATGTTATAGGCTGCCGCCAACGCGGCGATCCGCATGGTTTCCGTGACGCCGCCGGACTTACCCACGTCCGGTTGGAGGACCCGGACGTGGTTCCGCTCGATATGCGGCACGAACTCGTATCGGGTATAGACGTTTTCGCCCAATGCCAGCGGCGTGCTGCTGAAGGTCGAGGCGACCTCATACGCGCGATAGTCGTGGCTTGGGAAAGGCTCCTCCAGCCATCCGACATCGAGATCTTCGAGACCCGGCATCGCATAGCGCGCATCCTCCAGCGAGTAGCCCGTATTGGCGTCGGTCAAGATAATGAGATCGTCTCCGAACGCCTCCCGAACCGCCTCGATCCGGTCAAGATCGGCCTTCGGTCCTTGGCCGATGCGCAGTTTGACCGCGCGATAGTTTCGCGACATCAACTCCCGCACTTCGTCCAGCAGCGCTTCGGTCTCGCCGAAGCCCAGGGAGCCCCCGCCGCCCGCATAGGCAAGAATCGGTTTTGGCTCGCCGCCCAGGAGTTTGTACAACGGCCATCCCACCGCCTTGCCGCGCAGGTCCCAGAGCGCCATGTCCACGCCGCTCAAGGCGATGATCGATCCCGCACCCATGCCATGGCTAGCGAATTGCGCCTGGTAGACCTTGCGCCAGATACCGATCACGTTGCTCGCGTCCATTCCCTTTACCAGGGCGGCGATCGTCGTGTTGACGATCGTGGCGACCGCGCCCGGATTCCGGCCGTGATGGGCCTCGCCCCACCCGACCAGTCCGTCCTCGGTCGTGACCTTGACGAAGATCGCGTCGCGCTTGGTCATCGTGCCGATGCGGAGCTGGTTCTGATGCTCCTTCGGGATCGGCACGGAAACGGGAAAAGCCTGGACACTGGCGATTTTCATCAATCCATCCTTTTTCGGGTTAGCGGAAAGCGGCACGCCCATTGTTCAGTACGACTGCGTCGCGGCCCAACGCGCTCGAGCGAAACGCCGCAACCGGATCGCCCGGCTGCCACCAAATTTCCGTGCGCACGGTTTCACCAGGGAAAACCGGCGCCGACAGCCGCACGTCGAGCGCCGCGAGCGCCCCCGCATCGTAGTCGCAACAGGACCGGAGAATGGCATGCCCGGCGATACCGTAAGTGCACAGCCCATGTAGAATCGGACGCGGAAAACCGGCCGCCTCGGCAGCCTTGGGATCGGCGTTATGCGGGTTCGGATCGCCGTTCAAGCGGTACCAAAGCGCCTGCTGCGGCACCGTCGGGAGATCGCAGACAATATCGGGCTTCCGATCCGGCAGCTCGTGCGGCGCTCGCACCGGATCGCTCGGCCCGCCATAGCCGCCGTCTCCCCGGGCGAAGGTAGTGTGAAAAACCTTGAAGTATTCCTCGCCCGTCTGGGCGTCGAGCCCCGTACGCTCGGTGTAGATCAATGCGCCGCGTCCTTCGCCCTTGTCGACGATCCCGGTCACCCGGGTCTGGGCGGTGATCTCCCCTTCGACGGGCAACGGTTTCAAGAACGTCATGCCTTGCTCCGAATGGAGTCCCCGTTCCCAGTCGATCCCGGTGTCGGGCTCGCGAATCCAGAGGCCCGGATAGGCCATGATCCCCGCCATGGTCGGAAAGACCGTTAGATTCTCTTCGTAGACGAACGGCAATTGCTTCTCGTCCATCGGGTCGTGGCCGAGTCCGATGCCGAGTGCGTAGAGCATGACGTCGCGTTGACCGTAGCTGTGACGAACGACGGGAAACTCCCTCGCCTTGAGCGTGTCATAGTCGAATGGCATAAATTGCCCCGTGGGTTGCCGCGCGGAATTTCTTGTCGTGGTGCGACACTGACGCGTTGATGAAGACCCTGCCGTGAACCGGCATGCCAAACCAGGATAACGCACACAATATCATGATGCTACACGATATCCTTTTGCACGCTGGACGGACCGGTGCCCGGCGTGTCGCCGTTCAGGGGTCCGAAATCCGGCGGACCTATGGCGAAGTCGATGACCGGGTGCGGCGCGCGGCGGCGGGATTGGCCGAGATGGGCTTGGCGCCCGGCGATCATGTCGCGGTCGTGAGCCCGAATACCGCCTTCTATTTCGAAGCCTATTTTGCGTGTTCCCTGGCCGGGCTGGTGGTCGTGCCGGTCAACACCCGCCTGTCGCCGGCGGAGGTCGCTTTCATACTGGAGGACAGCAAGGTCCAGGCGATCCTGGTCGACGACGCCTGCGCAAGCTTGATCGAGGATGCCGGCAGCGATCGTCGGGTGCGGCTGGCCGACACCGGGGACGGCAATTGGGAATCGCTGATCCGGGACAATGACCCGTTGGCCGCGCCTGCCGGACCGCAGGATGAAAACACCACCGCGCATATCTTCTACACCGGGGGCACCACCGGCCGCGCGAAGGGCGTGATGCTAAGCCACCGCAACGTCGCGGCCTCGTCGATCAACAAGATCATGCTGGGCCAATTCGCCCGCGACGATGTCTGGCTGCACGCGGCGCCAATGTTTCATCAGGCGGATTCCTGGGCCTGTTTTTCCTTCACCGCCGTCGGCGCGGCGCATGTCTTCATGCCCAGTTTCGCGCCGGGTGGCGCCCTCGACCTGATCGAAGCGCACCGCGTGACCGCGTTTCAGCTTGTGCCGACCATGGTCCTGATGATGTTGGAAACCGAGGGCGTCGGGACGCGCGATCTCGCGAGCATCCGGCGAATCCTGTATGGCTCCGCGCCGATGCCGACGGATACGCTGAAGCGGTGCCAAGCGGTGTTCGGCGATGTGTTTCAGCATATCTACGGTCTGACCGAAGCCGCCGGAACCGTGGCGGCGACGCCCTGGCCGCCGGAGCCCGGCGAGACGGCCGGCCCACGGATGGCGTCCTGCGGGCAACCGATCGCCGGCGTCGATATGCGCATCGCCGGCGAAAACGGTCTCGGCTTGGCCGCCAACACGGTCGGACGCATTCAGGTCAAAGGCGCCACCATCATGTCCGGATATTGGGACCGGGAGGCGGAGACGACCGCCGCCTTCATCGACGGCTGGCTGGACACCGGCGACTTGGGCCACATGGACGAAGACGGTTTCGTCTTCATCGTCGACCGCGCCAAGGACATGATCATCACCGGCGGCGAAAACGTCTACTCCACCGAGGTCGAAAACGTCCTGTATGGGCATGCGGCGGTCGCGGATGCGGCGGTAATCGGCCTGCCCGACCCGAAATGGGGCGAAGCCGTCACGGCGATCGTTGTTGCCGAGAAAGACACCGTCTTATGCGAAGCCGACCTGCTGGGCTATTGCCGGGACCGGCTCGCCGGATACAAATGCCCAAAATCGATCCATGTCCGCGACGCCCTGCCGAAATCCGCCGCCGGCAAGGTCCTCAAGCACGAATTGCGCGCCGCCTATGCGGCAAACCTTAGCGAGACGTCGTAGCGGCCGGCGGCCGCTGGCCTACACCACCCCGCGCGACCGCAAATCCTCGACCGCCGCCGTATCCATGCCAAGATACTCGCCGAGCAATTCCTCGGTGTGCTGGCCGAGCGTCGGCGGGGATTGCCGGTAGCTGACCGGCGTCCCCGACATCTTGATCGGGCTCGCAATCAGCTTGGCCGGTCGGCCGCCGGTCGCCGGATGATCCATCTCGATAACCATCTCCCGCGCCTTGACCTGCGGGTCGTCGAACACGTCGCTCAGTTCGTTGATCGGGCCACAGCCGATCTTCTCTTTTTCCAGGATTTCGATCCACCATGCCGACGGCTTGGTGCGGGTGATTCCGTTCAGCGTCTCGGTCACCGCATCCCGGTTGCGCACCCGCTCGACGGCCGTCTTGAACCGCTCGTCATCCAGCAGGTTCTCGCAGCCCGCCACCTTGCAAAACCGTTCGAAGGTCGGATCGTTTCCGACCGACAGCACGAAATACCCGTCCGACGACGGCATCACCTGATACGGCACGATATTCGGATGCTGGTTGCCCAGGCGCTCGGGATTCTCGTTGGTCGCCAAATAGTTCATACCCTGGTTGGCGAGCCACGCGACATGCGCGTCCAGCATGCTGATATCGAGATGCTGCCCTTCGCCGGTGAGCTGCTGATGGCGGACGGCGGCGAGGATCGCGACCGCCGCATACATGCCGGACATCAGGTCGGCGATCGACACGCCTACCTTCATCGGCTCGCCGGCCGGCTCGCCGGTCAGGCTCATCACCCCGCCCATCGCCTGGATCAGCGCGTCATAGGCCGGGCGCGCCGCATAGGGGCCAGTGTGGCCGAAGCCGGTGACCGAACAGTAGATCAGGCGCGGATGCTCCGCCTTGAGGTCGTCGTAGCCGAGCCCGTATTTCGCGAGCGTACCCGTCTTGAAATTCTCGGCAAGGATGTCGGCCTTCGCGACCAAGCGCTTGGCGATTTCCTGTCCCTCCGGATCGCTGAGGTTCAGCGTCATCGACCGCTTGTTCCGGTTCGTTCCCGCGAAATAGGCGCTTTCCTCGCTATCGTCGCCGCCCGGCAGCGGCAGATAGGGCGGCGCGAAATTACGGGTATCGTCGCCGACGCCGGGCCGCTCGATCTTGATCACCTCGGCGCCCAGGTCGCCGAGTATCTGCGTGCAGTGCGGTCCCGCGAGAATCCGCGTGAGATCGAACACAACAAGGCCGGTGAGCGGACCCTTCATCGTTTCTTTTCCTTTCAATGCCTGTATTCTTGGCTCGTCCTTCTTACCCATCGGCGTGTCCGACGACAAGGCATCGCCGCGGGTGGGTATGGGATTTCGGCGCGAAAGGTCGGTTCTTGAACGTCATCTTCTTTGCCATCGTCCTCGTTTCCTTCCTGATCGCGGGCTACCGGCAGTTCACCGTAGCGCCGGCCGCGGGCCAGCCAACGCCGATGGACCTGCTGTCGACCGGCACGATCGAAGCCGCCAAAGGCTCGGTTACCCTGGCGCTTGGCCTGATCGGCGTGATGGCGCTGTTCCTCGGCTTGATGAAGGTCGCGGAGGCCGGCGGGCTGCTGACCATCATCGCGCGCCTGATGCGGCCGATCATGGTGCGGCTTTTCCCGGACGTTCCGGCGGACCATCCGGCAATGGGCGCGATCATCATGAACCTGTCGGCCAACGTCATGGGCCTCGGCAACGCGGCGACCCCCTTCGGCATCCGGGCGATGCAGGAACTCGACAAGCTGAACCCGCAAAAAGGCACCGCAACGAATTCGATGGCCCTATTCCTGGCCATCAACACGTCGAGCATCACGGTCCTGCCGACCGGGGTCATCGCGCTGCGCGCGGCGGCCGGGTCGGACGATCCTGCCGGTATTCTTCCGACGACGCTATTCGCCACGGTGTGCTCGACGATCGTCGCCATCACCGCGGCCAAACTGTACGGCCGCTATTGGCCGACCTCCTCGCCCGCCCTTTCCGAAACTACTCACGCCGAGGCGGGATCCAACGATCCCGCCGACACCGTCGAGACCGACAGCGACGCGGTTGCCGACGCGGCGGCGAGCGTAGAGAGCGCCGAATCCTACCCGATGTGGGCCACGATCACGGCAATCTTGAGCGTCCTGGCGCTGATCCCGCTGTCGATCCTTTACGGCCGGGCGATCTCGCCGTGGATCATCCCCGGGCTGATCGTCACATTGCTTGGTTTCGGCGTCATCCGCCGCGTGCCGATCTACGAGGTCTTCGTCGAGGGAGCAAAGGACGGATTCCAAGTCGCCATCCGCATCATCCCCTATCTGGTCGCGATCCTCGTCGCGGTCGGCATGTTCCGGGCGAGCGGTGCGATGGAGCTGGTGGTCGGTCCGCTCGGCGCGCTGACGAAACTGGTCGGCCTGCCCGCCGAGGCACTGCCGATGGCGTTGCTGCGGCCGTTGTCCGGCTCCGGCGCCTATGGTTACCTCAGCGCGATCATCCAGGATCCCGCGATCGGACCGGACAGTTACACCGGCTTCCTGGTCAGCACCTTGCAAGGCTCGACGGAAACCACCTTCTATGTCCTCGCCGTCTATTTCGGCGCGGTGCAGATACGCCGGATACGCCATGCCCTCGCGGCGGGACTGACTGCGGATTTCGCGGGGATCGTCGCCGCCGTCTTCATCTGCTCGCTGCTTTTCGCCGCCTGAGCCCGGCAATTTTTTCCCGCCATCATCGACGAACCGGACCGCCATGCCCGACACCGCCATGCTATTCAGCCTGTAATGGAGCATGAAATCTCATTCTCTAATTGGATTCAGCCGGTTACGGAAAGAACCACAAATCGGCAGGTTTCTTGCAGACAAAGCCATAGAATTGCGTTAGGCGGAGACAGAGGCAGATGCAAGCACAGGCACTCAACGAAGAACCGACCCTCAATGAAATCCTGGCGGTCGACTCGGAAGAACTGGCCGAGCGGATGCTCGAGCCGGCGACAATGCAGGCGATCTACGAAGATACCGAGGAAATCATCGGCCGCAGCCGCACACCGGACAGCCTCTACGCCCTGGTGCAGAACGCGATGAAGACGATGGCCGAGGTCTGGGGCAATCTCGCCGAGGAGTCCGAACCCGCCGCCTGCCGCAAGGGTTGCTCCATGTGCTGCCATCAGTCGGTTATGACCACGGCGCCGGAAGTGCTGCTGACCGTCAAACTGTTGCGCGACAACCTCTCCGACGCGGAGATAGACCAATTGCAGGCCCGTGTCGCCGACCGCGCGAAGGAGATCGAAGGCCGTTCAAGCAACGAGCGCATGGACAGTCGGATCGCTTGCGCCTTTCTCGTCGATGACATCTGTTCGATCTACCCGGCCCGGCCGCTACAATGCCGCGGCGGGTATTCCGAAGATGTCGAGTATTGCCGCAGCCTCTTTGAAGACCGCGAGAATACCCAGCAGGCGGTCGCCGACGGCAGCGTGGACGGCCGTTACATGCTGATCCCGAAAATGCTGTATGACAGCGCACAGGTCGGCATGGCCGGGGCGCTCAAGGCAGAGGGGCTAAGCGCCGACCCGCTCGAATTCACCGCCGCCATGGCGGTCGCGCTCACCGATCCGAACATCACGGAAAAATGGCTGCAAGGCTGGCCGGTGTTCGATGGCGCACGGCTTTTCCGCCAGACGTCCGCCAATGGCGATCAGTACATCACGGAAGCCACCGAACCCGCCTAACCTTTTGCGGCGGGTTTCCCTATGAATAGGATTTGAGCGCTATCGGCTTATCACGCCGCTCGGCGCGCTGACGGTCTGCGCGGACAGAAGCTGAAGCGCGCGTTCGAGCTGTTCGTCGCCGTCCCGTTCCTCCTCCATCTCGACCGTATGGTCGGGAGCGATCCCACCCTCGACCGAGACACCCGACGGCGTGAGATAAATCGCCGTCGTCAGCTTCACCGCGTCCGTGCTGCTGAGCGGCAGAATGGTCTGCACCGTTCCCTTGCCGAAGCTGCGGGTGCCGATCAATGTCGCCCGGTGATGATCGCGGAGCGCGCCCGCAACGATCTCCGCCGCCGACGCCGACCCATTGTTGATCAGCACTACCATCGGCAAGCCGTCGGTCAAATCGCCCTTCGTTGCGCTGTAGTGCTGCTCGTAATGGCGTTCGCGGGTCGAGACAATCCGCCCTTGGTCCAAGAAGACATCGGATACTTCGATCGATTGATCGAGCAGACCGCCCGGATTATTCCGCAAATCCAGGACGAGGCCGCGCATCCGCGAGCCGATGGCTTTCTTCAGCGACATCACCGATCCTGCCACATCTTCACCGACACGTTCCGAAAAACTGGTGATCCGGAGATACCCGATATCGCCCTCGGCGCGCCACCGCACGGAGGCGACATTGATAACCGCCCGCGTAATCGTGACGTCGAAGGGTGCTTTCTCGCCCCGCTGGATCGATAGCGTGACATCCGATCCGGGCACACCGCGCAACAAAAGGACGGCGTCGCGCAACAGCGCGTCCTTCAGTGATTTGCCGTCCGCCCGGACGATATGATCGCCGGATTTCAGACCAGCCCGCTCGGCCGGCGTACCATCGATCGGCGCGACGATATCGATATACGTGTCGCCCTTGCGAACCTCGATTCCCAAACCGCCGAACCGGCCCCGGGTCTGTTCGCGAAGCGCCTTCAGATGCTTCTTGTCCAGATAGCTGCTGTAATTGTCGAGCGATCCCAGCATGCCGTGGATGGCCGCCTCGACAAGTTCCTTGTCCTCGGCGTCCTGCGGTTCCGGATGACGCTTACGGATTTCCTGCGTCGCCGCTTCGATCAGGGTCTCGTCGTCGATATCGCGCACGTAATGGACGCGGACCTTTTCGTAGACCTGGGCAAACAGGTTCGCGCCCCGGACCAGCACGCTCGCGTCCTGGCGGGCTTTGACCTTGTCCACGCCGTTGCGATAACTGACGATATCGCTGGAAAGCCGTTTTGCGGCCTCTTGCGCTTCCGGCCCCGGCGCCCGTCCAACCGACGAACAGCCAACCATCGAAAACAGCAGAAGCGCTAAGACAAAATACCGAAAATCCGACAAAACCCACTCACTGTGACGATCTTTTCTGAGCACTGAATATGAGCCGAAGCGGGCTTTTCGGCAACTGCATTTATGGGGCATTTCGGGGGCAGCGGCGCTACCTCTGACCTGCAGAAAGCGAAACTTCCGCGCAATATCTGACCCTTGGGACAATGCTATGCTAGGCTGTCACAAAACCGTGTCAGCATAAAAAATCTCACCGGGAATCAGAGGAGACATCCAATATGGCCAAGAGTGCGTTCCGGACTGCCCTCAGGGATATGGTCGAGCAACGCCATTCCAAGATTCATCCTTTCAGCGAAGCCTGGGTCACGGGCGGCTTGAACCGCCAGATACTCGGCGAATGGGTAACGCAGCATTACCACTATGTCGGCCATTTCTCGCAGTGGTGCGGCGCGATTTTCGCCAGCTGCCAGGACGAGGAAACCAACCACTTCCTGGTGGAGAACATCATGGAAGAGGAAGGGTTCGTCGAGGAAGGCGGCTTTCCCGCCGCCAAGCATGTGGACCTGCTGCTGAATTTCGGCGAGGCCTGCGGCAAAGACCGCCAGGCGATGAAGGACGCGCAGAAGAACGGTGAATTGATGGCCGGTCTGCTGGGCCTGCAATCCTGGTGCACCGTCCAATCCACCAAGCCGACGCATGAAGCCATCGCCGGCCTGCTTGTCGGGCTGGAAAGCCAGGTGCCGCAAATCTACAAGCGGACGACGCCGCCCTTGGTGGAAAAATACGGCTTC
This sequence comes from Alphaproteobacteria bacterium, assembly GCA_965228695.1. Taxonomy (GTDB): domain Bacteria; phylum Pseudomonadota; class Alphaproteobacteria; order UBA8366; family UBA8366; genus JAJFJD01. The sequence continues at coordinate 126,631 of CBDDIB010000001.1, forward strand.
AGCGAAGAGGATATCGTGTTCTTCCGCCTGCACATCGTTGCGGACACGGAACATGGCAAGCGCGGCTACGAAATCGTCGAACGGCTCGCCGACACCGAAGAGAAACAACAAGCCTGCCTGCGCGCCGTGCGCGAGGCGACGCTGATGCGGCGGCTCTACCTCGATGCGCTCTACGACGAGTATGTCGCTCCGAAAAGCGCAGCCGCCGAATGAGAACCGTTAAAACGCTCTCGCTCGCCGAAGCCAACCTCATCCTCGATGCGGCACAGGCGAAGTCGGAAGAAATTGGCGTCGCGCATGTCCTGTGCATCGCCGACAATGCCGGCTATCCGATCGCGCTGCGCCGTCTCGACGGCGGTAAGGTGACCAGCGTCCAAATCGCCGAGAACAAGGCGTTCACCGCAGCGGGACACCGCCGCAAGACGCACACCTTCACCAACACCTATCCCGGCGAGGAAGCCTGGGGAATCTTCACCCAGCATGGCGGCCGGCTGACGGTGTTCGTCGGCGGTTTTCCTATCGAAGCGGATGGCGAGGTGGTCGGCGGGATCGGTGCCTCGGGCGGCAACGGCGAGGAAGACATCGCGGCCTGCGAGGCAGGCATCGCGGCGTTCGATGCCTACCTCGCCGCCCAGGAATAACGCGTCCGAATCTATTCTATCGACGCGCTGACGACGATTTCGACCAGCGTTTCCGGCGAGCCCAAAACCGTGCCGACGGTGGCGCGCGTTGGCGGGTTGGCCGGGTCGATCCATTCGTGCCACGCGTCGTTCATTTCACCCTTCTTGGACATGTCCGAGACATACACCATCGCGGTCAGCAACTTCGACTTGTCGGTACCGGCCTTGGCCAGGTAGCCGTCGATTTTCTGCAGGACATTCGCCGTCTGGTCCTTCATCGACGCGGTCTGGTCGTCGGCGGTCAGGCCGCAGATGTAGACGACGCCGTTGTTGACGACAGCGCGGCTCATGGTTTGGTTTGGATCGATCCGTTCGATACTCATGCGGGTACTCCCTCGGTTTTAAGTTTGGTGGATAGAGTGATGATCGCTCACGCCGAGTCCCGCACCGCAAGGATATCGTCGTGTAATTTCTGGGGAATTGTGATGCCATCGGTCGGCGTGCGTTTTCGCGCCTCGTAACGCCGGTCCGACGGCAATCGCGTGCCGTCCTGCGCGAGAATCCGTTCGAACAGCGGTTCCACATGGTCGAGCGACGCGTCGGCATCCCCGTCGCCGACGAAGCGCGCAGGGTCCATCGCCAACAACAACTCACCGCCTTTCGCCGGCCCGCCGTCGCCGGGATCGTCGGCCGCCGCCTCGAATGCCAGATGGTTGCGCGGCAATCCGGCCGCCATCAACTCGACCATCAAGGCGATCGCAGACCCTTTGTAGCCGCCGAACGGCAGTTGTGCACCCGCCAGTCCCGCTTCCGGGTCCGTCGTCGGATTACCGCCCGCATCGACCGCCCAGCCTTCGGGGATCGGCTTGCCGTCACGCTTGTGAATCATGATCTCGCCGCGGGCGCTGGCGCTCGACGCCTGATCAAAGACCAGCGGCGGCTTGCCCTTGCGCGGCCAACCGAACGACATGGGGTTGGTGCCGAAGATCGGCTTTGATCCGCCGGCGGGCGCCACGAAGCTGCGAGAGTTGACGAAGGCGAATGCGACGAGGCCGTCGGCCGCAAGCGCTTCGACCTCGAACCACAGGGCCGCAAAGTGATGCGAATTGATGATCGGCATCGCCGCGATACCCTGGCTGCGGGCCTTCTCGGCCAGCGGCGCGCGGCCGACCTTCAACGCCAACGGCGCGAACCCGCCCTTGGCATCGATCTGTACGACGGCCGGCGCCAGCTCGTTGACCTCGGGAACCGACTTGCCGTCGATGCGGCCGTTTTTCAGCCCGATGCTGTAGCCGGGCAGGCGGAATAGGCCATGCGACTTGCAGTCGTCGCGTTCCGCCGCGGTGATCACGTCGGCGACGGCGGTCGCGTTGTCGTCCGACGCGCCCAGCGCCGTCAGCGTATCCGTCGTCAGTTGATGCACCTCATCGAGCGTCAATCGAACGTCCATGCCTGCCTCCCTATCACTTCTTTGATCTAATGTGCCGTCTGTATCGCGCGCCAGACCTTCTCCGGCGTCACGGGCATGTCCAAGCCCGCCGTGTCGCAATCCGACAGTGCATCCAGCACGGCGTTCATAACCGCCGGCAAGGCAGCCGTCGGGCCGGACTCGCCGCAGCCTTTAACGCCAAGCGGGTTGGTCTTGCAGAAGGTTTCGGTCTGTCCCCAATCGAACATCGGCAGATGGGTCGCGCGCGGAATGCAATAGTCCATGAAGGACCCGGTCAGGAGTTGCCCGCTGTCGCCGTCGTAGAGGCAGTCTTCGTACATGATCTGGCCGATGCCCTGCGCGATCCCGCCATGGAGTTGCCCTTGCAGCAACATCGGGTTGATGACGGTGCCGAAATCGCTGACCAGCGTATAGCGCACCACCTCGACCAACCCGGTTTCCTCGTCCACCTCGACTTCGGCGACATGACAGCCGCAGGGGTAGCTGTAGGCCTCGGCGTTGAAGTGATAGCTCGCCTCGAGGCCGAGTCCGGCGCCCGACGGCATGACCGTCTCATCGTAGGATGCGCGCGCCACTTCCGCGATCCCGACCGCCTGATCCGTTCCGGCGACCCGGAACACGCCGAGATCGAATTCGATATCCTCGGCATTCGACTGCAGCAGTCGCCCGGCGATCGCTTTTCCTTGTTCGACGATGTCGCGGGACGCGTGATAGATGGCCGCGCCCATCACGGTCGCCGTCCGCGACCCGCCGGAGCCGGACCCGCGACCGACCCGATCGGTATCGCCTTGCACCACGGTGATTTGATCGCCCGGCACGCCCAACTGGCTCGCCGCAACCTGCGCGAAGGTGGTTTCGTGACCCTGCCCGTTGGTTTGTCCGGTCGATGTCACCGTCAGGTGACCGCTCGGATCGAATTGCAGCCCGGCGCGGTTGTCCTTGAATCCATCCGGTTCGGTATAGACGGAGAACCCGAAGCCGAGGCGCTTCCCGGCGTCGCGCGCGACGGTAGCCCGGGCGGCGAAACCTTCCCGATCCGCTTGGACCAGCGCCGCATCCAGATTTTTCTGAAAATCCCCGCTGTCATAGACCAGTCCGGTCGGTGTCCGGTAGGGCAGGTCCCCCTCACGGATGAGATTGCGCCGGCGCAGCTCGGCGGGGTCGATGCCCGTCTCGCGCGCGGCCGCATCCACGAGCCGCTCGACCATGTAGCAGAATTCGGGTTTGCCCGCGCCGCGATAGGCGGCAATCGACGCGGTATTGGTGAACACGCATTGCGTCTCCGCATAGACCGTGTCGATGCGATAGACATTGGTCAGCATCCGCGTCCCGCCGCCGGTCGGGATCACCGGCCCCGACGCGGTGAGATACGCCCCCATGTTGGAGATCGTGCGGCACCGGAGCGCCAGGAATTTCCCGTCCGCGTCCAGGGCCAGCGACGCATGCATCACGTGATCGCGCGCCTGCCGGTCGGTCAGGAAACTGTCGTCGCGGTCGGCATACCATTTCACCGGCCGGCCGAGCCGCTTCGCGGCCCAGCAGACCAAGATCTGCTCCGAATAGATGTAATTCTTGATGCCGAAGCCGCCGCCGACATCCGGCGTCACCACGCGAATATTCGCGGTTGGCACGCCCAAACCCTTTCCGGCAAGACCGGACTGGATCGCCGTACCTCCGCCGGTCGGCGTGTAGACCGTATAACGGTCGCCCGCCGGGTCATGCACGCCGAGCGCGCCGCGCGGCTCCAACGCGGCGACCACGATGCGGTTATGCACCAAATCCACCGTCGTCACGTGATGCGCCCGGGAAAAGGCGTCCTCGACGGCGGCCTTGTCGCCCATCTCCCAATCGAGGGCGACGTTCGACGGCAGGTCGTCCCAAACCTTCGGCGATTGCGGGTCCAGCGCATCGACACCGGCGGTCACGCAGGGCAGTTCCTGCCAATCGACCTCGACCGCTTCCGCCGCGGCCTGGGCAGCGGCGCGGGTGTCGGCGACCACCATGGCGACGGTGTCGCCGACATGGCGCGCCTTGTCGGTCGGCATGGCGGGCTGCGGCGGATTGTGGATCGGCGTGCCGTCCTTGCCGGCCGGGGACGCCGGCGCCTGCATCAATCCGATCCCGTCGGCGGCGAGGTCGGCCCCCGTCAGAACCGCGACCACACCGGGCATCGATGCGGCCGCGGCGGTGTCGACACCGCCGATCCGCGCATGGCCATAGGGCGACCGCACGAAACTCGCATGGAGTTGTCCGGCAAGGTCGATATCGTCGATGAACCGGCCTCGTCCGGTCAACAACGCCGCATCCTCGCGGCGCGGCACCGAGGCGCCAATTCCATCGCCCGTATTGCTGGCGCCACCCGAATGCGCGCCGTTTCCACCATCCTGCATTTTGTGCTTGGTCCGGTTTTTCGGTATCACTGAGCCAGAACTTTAACACACTCTTCCGCCAGCGCACGGCGATGAATCATATGAGGACGCGAGCGGCGGCATACCGTTCGCGCAGGGAGAAAATTTCATGCACGGTGGTGAAATTGTCGTCGAAACGTGGCTGTCACGCGGTGTCGATACCGTCTTCTTCGTTCCCGGCGGCACGAACGTGACGGTGCTGGAGGCGCTCAGCCGGAATCAGAACAAGATCCGGTCGGTGCCGACCCGCCTCGAATCCTCCGCGGTCTTCGCCGCGGACGCCTATAGCGCAATCCGGAAGAAACCCGCCTGCGTCGTCTGTAGCCGGGCGCCCGGCGCCACCAATGCGTCGATCGGTATTCACACCGCGATGCAGGCATCGCGGCCGGTCGTCCTGTTCATCACCAACATTCCCCGCCGTATGAAGGGGCGCGAAGCCTTTCAGGAAATCAACTATCTGGAAATGTACGCGCCGATCGCCAAAGCGGTGATCGACGTCAACTCGCTCGACGAACTGGCCGGCGATGTTGCCCGCGCGCTCGATATTTCGATTTCCGGCCGGCCCGGCCCCGTCGTGGTCGCCATCTCGAAGGATATCCTCGACGAGAAAGCGGACGATCCTCTCATTCCGAAACCGGCTGCCCCGGTTCGCGCGGGCCCGGACCCGCTGGCGGTCGACCGCGCCGCGCGCCTGATCGAGTCGTCGAAGCACCCGATCATCCTGGCCGGCGAGTTGGTTGGTTTCGAAAGCGCCAACGAAGAATTGGAAAAATTCGCGGATGCGACCGGCGCGGGCGTCCTGACAGCCTACCGCCAGCAGGATTCGATCCGCGCGGATCATCCGGCCCATTTCGGGCATCTCTCGATCAACCGGTTGCCCTTCCAGGAACAGGCGCTGAAGGAGTCCGACCTGATCATCGCGGTGGGCAGCCGCCTCGACAGCGTCACGACCGCCGACTACACGATGCTGCGGCCGGACCAAAAACTGATCATGATCTATCCGGACCCGTCCGCCTTCGCGCCATGGCAGGCGGACGCGGCATTGGGCTCCAACGTCATTCCGGCGATGGAAGCGATCGCCAATGCGCTCTCCGCGCCGCCGCCGCCCGACAGGCTGGCCTGGCGGGACAATGTCCATCAGGAGGAAGTCGACTTCGCAAAGCCCGGTGAGATCGAGGTTCAAGGCGACATCGACATGGCCCAGGTCATCGAGCATTTCAACAAATCGGTCCCGAAGGAATCGGTGATGGTGTCGGATGCCGGCACGTTCGGGCGATGGATCACCCGCTACTATCGGTTCAACGAACCGAACACCGAACTCTCACCGGTCAGCGGCGCCATGGGCTATGGCGTGCCCGGCGGGATCGGCGCCCAGGTGGCCAACCCGGATGATCCCGTCTTCGTTTGGGTCGGCGACGGCGGATTCCTGATGACCGGCAACGAATGCGCCGTCATCGCACAGGAAAAACTGCCGGTGAAACTCATCGTCTGTGACAATAACTGCTGGGGTTCGATCCTCGTCCATCAGCAAAAAACGTTCGAGGGTTGGGACTTCGGCACCCGGCTGGAAAGCCCCGACTTCGCGGCGATCGGCCGCGGCTTCGGGATGCCTGCCTGGACGGTCTCGAAAACCGAAGATTTCGCCGGCGCCTTGGAAGAGTTGATGGCGGTCGACGGCCCGGCGATGCTGCATTTGCTGCAGGATATGCGGGACGTCTCGCCTTATTCCGGCAGCGCCCGTTAGCCCGGCGTTACGCCGCCTTCTGCGCGTCCTGCCAGTCCCGGACCAGATCGAGCACGCGGTCCACGTCTTCCTCGGTGTTGTAGAAGTGGAGCGCGAAGCGCAGCATGCCGCGGCGCACGGTGAGAACCACGTTATTCTCGGTCAGATAATGGTACAGCGCGTCGGTATCGGCATCGCCGGCGCCGTCATGCGTTTCCTGCGTGTACTGCCCCGCGGTCACGATATGCGCCAGATGCGGGCCCGGCGGACCGCCGCTCACCGGCAGACCCAGTTGATGCAGCCCGGCGGCGAGCCGGTGCGACAAGCCACAGACATAAGATTCGATCGCCGCCGGCCCGACCGCCAGCAGCAGATCGAGCGCCGGTTCCACCATCGCCGCCGCCGGAAAATTGTAGTTCCCCAGGTCGAAACGCCGTGCGCCCGGCATCAGGGCATAACTGTCGCCGCCCATGGTCGCCTCGTGCGTGCCCTCGCCCAGATCGACGCTGAACCGCGCCAGCGCCGCCGGCGTGATCTTCTCCGCCCATTCCCGGCGGCAATAGATGAACCCCATCCCGTACAGGCCGAGCAGCGCTTTCTGGGTCGACACGGCAAGGGCGTCCACCTTCAGTGCCGCTACGTCGGTTTCCACGATGCCGACCGACTGCACGCCGTCCACCAGAAGGAAAACGCCCCGTTCCCGGCAAGCCGCCCCCAGCTTTGCGACATCGGTGCGAAAACCGGGCGCGAAGGTCACCGTCGCCACGGTAACAAGCCGCGTCCGGTCGTCCATCGCGGCGATAATCCCATTCACGTCGATGAAACCGTCCCTATCCGGGATGTCGCGAATCTCAACGCCCTTCGTCCGGCCCAAGTTCAGCCACGGGTAGATGTTGTTCGGATGCTCCAGATTTCGGCACAGCACCACGTTGTCGCCGTCGGCCAACGGGACCGACGCCGCGATCATGTTCAATCCGTCGGAAACATTCTTCGTGAAGGCGATCTCGTCGCTGTCGGCGTTGATCAGCCGGGCGTACTTCTCGCGCACGCGCTCGATCATGTCGAAGTTGGCGGCCTTGTCGACACGCCCGTCGGTGAGCTTGTCGAGATAGGCGTCAAGCGCGGCCCGCGACTCGCGGCACGGCAGCCCGCGCGCAGCCGCGTTCATGTAGACCTTGTCCTGCGCGCCGGGAAAGCTCTCGCGGATCGCCGCGAAATCGGCGGGCGCGCCGCCCGTCGACACTCTGGCCTGCGACATGGTCGTTTCCTTTTCGAGATGTCGATCGACTCTGTTGGACCGGAAGCGTAACGCCATCGTCCGGCCGCCGCAAATACGCTCAGATTGCGTTTCAATGGAGCATAACAACCACGTTGCGAATCGGATGATACAATTCAGGCAATCCGCAATCTCTATCGCGCATCGTGCCGTCGCCTTCTCTCGCTTGCCCAGCAGGCTTTTATCGACAGACCGGGCAGCCTTGCTTGACCGTCTCGGGGCGCGCTTGTATTAGCTTTCGTCATATTTCCGTAACAATCAGCGTCAGTCCGATAGCATTATTTGGCTCCAAATCGGTGCAGCAGGTTGCCGCGCTGCCCTTTGTCCCCACCAACGACGCGATTGACGTGCTGTTGATAACGTCACGTCGGCGCAAACGGTGGATCCTGCCGAAGGGATGGCCGGTCAAGAATCTCTCATTGCCGGAATCCGCCGCCAAAGAAGCATCCGAAGAAGCCGGCGTGCTTGGCCCGGTCTGGACCGACGCGGTCGGCAGCTACAGCTATTCCAAGAATACGAAGCCGGGTTATCCGGTACCGTGTCAGGTATTCATCTATCCGCTGTTTGTGATGCAGCACCGGTTGGCGTGGCGCGAACAGTCGCAACGGTCGTTTAAATGGCTTTCGCTGTCGGACGCCGCAGAACATGTCGAAGAGGACGGCGTCAGCAAGGTTCTCGAAGATCTCGCCACCACTGGCGGATCCAGCCTGCACGCCTTTGTCGCAGAAACGATGGCGTCCACCGGCACGCCGACACCAACCTGACGAGGCATCATGGACCTGACGAAACAATCGCTCGACAAAGATCTCGAAAAACTGGTCCATGTCGAAGCCGCGACGCGCGTGACGGCCAACAGCGTCCGGTCCCACGGCTTCGCCTTCCTGTTCCTCGGCATCACGGCGCTGATCGCCAGCATCTATTCCGGCGTTACGTCGGACGCGGCCCTCGTGGTCTTCGCCGCGATCCTCGGCGGGTACATGGCGCTCAACATCGGTGCGAACGATGTCGCCAATAACGTCGGGCCGGCGGTCGGGGCGCGGGCGCTCACCCTCGTCGGCGCGCTCGTCATCGCGGCAATCTTCGAGAGCGCCGGCGCGTTGATCGCCGGCGGCGATGTCGTCACGACGATATCGAAAGGCATCATCGATCCGTCGATGGTAAAGGATAATTCCGTTTTCATCTCGGCCATGATGGCGGCGCTTATCTCGTCGGCGGTCTGGGTCAATATCGCGACCTACATCGGCGCGCCGGTCTCAACGACGCACGCGGTTGTCGGCGGCGTCATGGGTGCGGGGATCGCCGCCGTGGGGTTCCAACTCGTCAACTGGGGGACGATGGGCGCAATCGCGGCGAGCTGGGTCATCTCACCCTTATTGGGGGGCGTGATCGCCGCCGGGTTCCTGGCCTTTATCAAGGTCAACGTGATCTATCAGCCCGACAAGATCGCCGCGGCGCGGCGCTGGGTGCCGCTGTTGGTGGCGATCATGGCGGGCGCGTTCGGCTGCTACCTGTCGATCAAGGGATTCAAGCGCATCTGGCGTCCCGACTCGACCATGGTCGCATTGGTCGGCATCACGATCTTCTTCGCGGTATGGGCGATCATGCACCCGCTGATCCGGCGTCAATCCGAGGGGATGGAGAACCGCAACCAATCACTTCGTACGCTATTCCGCATTCCGCTGATCTGCTCCGCCGCGTTGCTGTCCTTCGCGCATGGCGCAAACGACGTGGCGAACGCCATCGGCCCCTTGGCGGCCATTCTGCACAGCGCACAATTCGGTGATATCGCCACGAAAGTCGCGATCCCCGTCTGGGTCATGTTGATCGGCGCATTCGGGATCAGCCTCGGCCTGTTTCTCTATGGTCCCAAGCTGATCCGCATGGTCGGCGCGCAGATTACCAAGATGAACCCGATGCGCGCCTATTGCGTCGCCTTATCCGCCGCGATCACCGTGATCATCGCGTCGTGGCTTGGCCTGCCGGTCAGTTCGACGCATATCGCGGTCGGTGCGGTCTTCGGTGTCGGGTTCTTCCGCGAGTACTACACCAAACACAGCAAACGCCGCCGTGCGATGGTTCAGCCGCGCCGCACCACCGACGAGAACGGCGAACCGAAACTTGGCGTCGAGGAGTTGCGGCACCGCAAACTGGTACGGCGGGCGCATTTCCTGACGATCGTGGCCGCCTGGGTGATTACGGTGCCGGCGACCGCCCTGCTGTCAGCCGGCGTATTCTACGCCCTCAGCTATATCGAATGACCGCATGACCGGCACATCGGGAAGCTGGCGCGCCGTCGTGACGGCTTCGTCGGTGCTCTCGCTCACGTTGCTCGGCGACGCATTGATCTATGCCGTGCTGCCGGTCTATGCCGCATCCTTCGGCGTCAGCCTCGCCATGGTCGGCATCCTTCTCTCGGCCAACCGGTTTGTCCGCGTCTTCGCATACGGCGCCGTGGCAGCCCTCACCTACAAGATCGGCAGCCGCCGCATGTGCATCATCGCAGCGGTTCTGGCCGTCGTCTCCACCACGACCTACGGTATTGGCCAAGGCTTCTGGGTCTTGCTCATCGGCCGCGTTCTCTGGGGCATAACCTACGCCATCCTGCTGCTGGTCACGCTCGACTATGCGGTCGAATTCCGCAAGCAAGCCGGCACGCGCGTGGGTGTCAGCGTCGCGATACAGCGGACCGGCCCAATCGCGGCACTTCTGGGCGGCGCGTGGCTGACCGGGCTGATCGGGCCGACCCAAGTGTTCCTCGTGCTGGCGGGCGTGTCGGTGCTGGCCATCCCGCTGGCCATGAGCCTTCCAGCCCGGCGCGAGGGCGAGCAACAACAGACCCCACCCAAACGCCTCGGCCGGCCCTATCCGGTCGACCTGGTGTTCTTCCTGTTGGGGTTCGGCGTCGACGGCGTCTTCGCCATCAGCATTGCCCTTATCTTCGCGCAGGATTCTTCCGCCGCGGTCGCCGTCATGTCCGGCGGCGCAATCCTGGCGATGCGGCATCTCGCCGGCGCAGTGGCGGCGCCGGTTTTCGGTTGGGCAGCAGACCGGTTCGGAACGCGCCGCGTGTTCATCACGTCCGCCCTCTTGACGATTGCCGGCTTCGCCTGCATTGCCGCAAGTTTCACCGTCATCGGCGCGGTGGCCATGCTGATCTTCCGGGGCGCGCTGGCCTCGCTGGGTCCCGCGATCATCGTGGACGGGCTCGCCGAGGACGACGCGGCAATCGGCCCTCTCGCCCGCATGCAGGCATGGCGCGATCTCGGCGCGGCGATTGGCCCGCTGACCACCGGGTTCGCCCTCACTTTCGTCTCGGCGCAACTCCTTCACGGCGGTGTCGCCGTGATGCTCGTACTCGGTTTGCTTTATTGGATGCGAGCGCGCTAGGCGACTACTCGGCGGACGCAACGCGCTTGGTTGTCTCGCGTTCGACCAAACGGCACGGCACCAACGTGTTCTCGAGGATCTCCTCGGGACTAGATACCATCCGTGTCAGAAGATCGATCATCCGGTCGGCCATCTGCCGCACCGGCAGGCGGACAGTCGTCAGGTTGTAGCTTTGCCATTCAGCCATCGGAATGTCGTCGAAACCGACGACCGAGACTTGTTCCGGCACGGTCACGCCAAGATCGATTCGCGCTTCTTCCAGGAATCCGATGGCGGTGAGATCGTTTCCGCACAACACGCCATCGGGCGGACGATCCATCGACAGCAACTGTTCCGCTGCCCGCGCACCGGCCTGATAGGTGTAATCGCCGCCGAGTTGCGCAATCGGCTCGAGCCCGGCTTCGCCGAGCCCGCGGAGATGTCCGGCCAGCCGCGCCTTGGTCGTCCAGCTTCCCTCCAAGCCCTCTACGATGGCAATCCGGCGGCAACCCGTCTGGACAAGATGGCGCGCCGCCAATACGCCGCCCTGTTCGAGGTCGGCACATACCGATGCGGCGAGGCCTTGCTCGTCGATCCGATTGAGAAGTGCGGTGCGCAATCCGCTGGCCCGGCACGCGGCAATCATGTCCGGCGTGACCACGATTGATGTCAGCAACACCGTGCCAACCTGGTATTGGCGGAACATGGCGACGACGTCATCGATCGCATTTTCCGGTCCCAACTGGGCCGTGATCGGGATCAGCCCCGCCGCATGCAGACGTTCGGTCAACGCGGAATGGATCGTGGCGTGAAAGGGATTCCGCAGATCCCCCATGATGATGCCGACGATGTTGCTGCGCCGGGAGATCAGGGCCTGGGCGATGGCGTTCGGCTCATAGCCCAACGCCTTGGCGGTCTTCAGCACCTTGGCCCGCGTCGCCGGCTTTACATATGCGTCCCGCGAAAAAGCGCGCGACACCGTGGAACGCGAGACTCCCAGAGTCTTCGCAACATCGGCAGCGGTTACCCGGGCGTTTTTATCCATCATGACGTTGGATCGGCACGGCGGCTTCTTGTGTGGATCGCATTGTGATCACGTACTCATTATTTGATCAATAGACAGCAATTTTTGATTCATTGCCAGTGTAATTTTAACATGTTATATTCTGCACACGTGTGCAGAAAAAGCACAGAAAATGTTTTTGGGAGGGAATGATGCTTTCTTGCAAGCCCGTGTCGGAAAAACTCGCCAAATTCGTCGCCGCCGCAGCCGTGGCCTGCTTAACGGCAACCGGCGCCCAGGCGGCGGATGCCGTAAAATGGAACCTCGCGCTGTTCGGAAGCCCTGCCTTTCGGGTTGCCGGCGAATCACTCGCCGACTACGTAAACAAAAACAGCGGCGGGTCTTTCGAAATCACGGTGCACAAGGGCACTTTGTCCCCATCCCGCGAAATCCTCGACAACCTATCGATCGGCGCGTTCGAACTCGGCTACGTCGTTTCGTCCTACCACCCCGGCAAGAATCCGTTGATGTCGGTCCTCGACCTGCCGTTCCTGCCGATCAAGACGATGGAACAGCGTGCGGCCATCGCCGAGGCGCTGTTCGATCATCCCGCCGTGAAAGCGGAATTCGGGCGCTGGCAGACCGTGCCCGTCATGGCGGTCGTCCAGCCGAACTACGAGATCATGGGCAAGGGCAAGGAACCGACATCGCTTGAGGCGTTCAACGGCATGCGGCTCAAAGCGACCAGCGGGATCGGCGCGGCCCTCGGCAAATTCGGCGCGGTGCGCGTGCCGATGACCGGGTCGGAGCAATACAACGGTCTACAGACCGGTGTGATCGATGCCGTCGCGGCGACGCCATCGGCGCATGGCGGCTGGAAACTCTACGAGTTGTCTAAATGGTACACGGTCGGCATGGATGCGGGTTCGGCGCATGTGACCCTCGTCGCCAACGGCGCCGCCTATAAAGGTCTGTCCGCCGCGCATAAGGAGCTGCTGAAGAAGGCGAAAGAGCACGCCTACGCGAAAACCATCGAAGCCCAATCGCAAGCCGCCGCGAACTACGCGCCCGCGTTCAAGAAATTCAAATTGAAACGAATCAACGTTCCGGCATCGATGCAAGAGCAACTGCGCGACGAGGCGGCGAAACCGGTTTGGGCCAAGTTCGTGTCCGACCGCAAGGCGAAGAAACAGCCGGGGCAGGAAATTCTCGACTTCGTCCTCGCCGAAGCGAAGAAATCCGCCAAATAGAAAACCGCACCGTTCAACGGCGCGTTAGGCAATTCGCGTCTGCCGGCCGCACCGCCGCAACACAGCCATCCGAGGTTCGCCATGCCCGGCCCTCAACACGCCCCCGCCTTACAACGATGCGATGACGCATTAGTCCGGATCGAAACCGTGACCGCGTGGCTCGGCGGCTTCGTCATCTTTCTGTTGATGTTCATGGTCACCGCGGAAGTGATCCTGCGCCGATTGTTCAACAGCCCGATCCCCGGACAACAGGACGTCACGATCCTGTCGATGGTGGCCTTCGGGGTCCTGTGCATTTCCTATTGCTACCGGCAAGCCGGGCACATCCGGATGGACCTTGTCCTCAAAGTGACCGACGGCAGGCTGCGATGGCTGCTGAACCTGATGATCACGATCATCGCACTGGTGACGGTTTCCGCCGTCTGGCCGGGAACCTGGGCCCATTTCGTCCGCGCCTATGATCTCGGCGACTCCACGTTCGGCGTCGGTCTGCCGACATGGCCGTCGAAACTCGCCGTGCCGATCGGCCTCGGGCTGCTGTGGATTCGCCTGATGCTCGAACTTTGGGTTTATGGACGTCTTGTCGCCCGCCCCGACGCAGAGCCCGTCGGCGTGCCCCGGTCGCCCGATCCGCGCGAAGACATGGACGCGTGACCGTCATGGATCCGCTCACCCTCGGCGCACTTGGCTTCGTCGTCCTTATCCTCATGGTGATGTTCGGCGTCCATATCGTGTTCGCAACCGCGTTGACCGGCTTCATCGGGATCGCGATCCTCAAGGGGTGGACAGTCGCCGCGAATATTGCCGGAATCATTCCGCACTCCACCTCGTCCAACTATCTGTTCAGCGTGCTGCCGATGTTCATTCTGATCGGCTTCTTCGCCCATGCCTCGGGCATGGTCCGCGGCGCATACCGGGCCGCCCGGGCGTGGATGGGGTGGATGCCGGGCGGGCTGGCGATATCCACGGTCTTCGCCGCCGCCGGATTCGGCGCGGTGTCGGGTGCGAGCCAAGCGACGGCAGCGGTGTTCGCCCGCGTTGCCATCCCAGAGCTGTTGAAATTCAAATACAACCCGTCCCTGTCGGCGGCGGCCGTCGCCGCTTCTGGAACGCTGGCGTCGCTGATCCCGCCGAGCGCGGCGCTGGTCGTCTACGGCGCAATTGTCGATCAGTCGATCGGACGCCTGCTACTCGCCGGATTCGTACCGGGCGTCTTCTCCGCGCTGCTCTACGCGGCCTTCCTTTTCCTGCGCTTCTCCATGAACCCGGAGTTGGGCCGGCCGATCACGTCGGTGCCCTGGCGCGAGCGCGGCGCATCGCTCGGCGGCGTCTTTCCGATCGTCATGGTCATGGTGCTGATCCTGGGCGGCATGTCGACCGGTTGGACGACACCGACCGAGGCCGGCGCAGCCGGCGCTTTCATCGTCTTCGCCTATGCGCTGCTCCGCCGCCGGCTGACCGTCGATGCGTTGAATTCGTCGCTGATCGAGACTGCAAAGCTCACGGTGATGATCTTCTCGACCTTCTGGGGCGTCTTCATCTTCGCTCGTTTCCTCGCCTTCACGCGGTCGCCGACGGTGATCGCCGAGTGGATCGTCGCCCTGCCGTTCGATCCTACATTGGTCCTCGTGGCCATCCTGATCGGCTATGCGTTCCTCGGCATGTTCATGAGCGCATCCGGCATGATGCTGCTGACGTTGCCGGTCATCTTCCCGGCGATCGTGAAACTCGGGATCGACCCGATCCTGTTCGGCATCCTGGTCGTGAAGATGATCGAGATCGGCCTGATCACCCCGCCGGTCGGATTGAACGTCTATGTCGTCGGCGGTATCCGCACCGACATACCCATGCATCATATTTTCAAGGCCGTCTGGCCCTTCGTGGTGATCGACGTTTTGACCGTCGCCTTGCTGATTCTGTTCCCGCAGATCGTGCTTTTCCTGCCGGATCTTGTTATGAGCGCGGGTCCCTCATGACGTTGCCGGTTAAACAATAAATCGAAAGACCCCATAATGTTCGAAATCCGTGACCCGTCCTTTCACGACATCATTGCAGAGAATGCCAATTTAGAGACCGTCACCGACGGATTCACCTTCACCGAAGGCCCGATCTGGCACCCGACCGAACATTGGCTCGTCTTCTCCGACGTCGCCGAGAGCCGCCAGTACCGGTGGTCGGAAAGCGCGGGATTAACGATCTTTCGCTGCCCATCGAACCAGGCGAATGGCAACGCGTTCGACCGGGAGGGCCGGATCGTCAGCGGTGAACATGCGGCCTCCCGTCTAATTCGCCACGACCACGACGGGAAGCTGATCCAACCGATCGCCACGCATTACGAAGGCAAGGAACTGAATAGCCCGAACGATGTGGTCGTCGACAGCAAGGGCCGCATCTGGTTCACCGATCCCGTGTTCGGCCGCATCCGCGAGGATCTGGGCATCCTGCGCGACCAGCAACTCGACATCCAAGGCGTCTTCCGCCTCGACCCGGACGGGCTCCTCGCACTCGTCGCCAATGATTTCCAACAACCGAACGGCCTGTGCTTCTCGTCGGATGAGTCGACGCTGTTCATCAACGACAGCTGGGGTCCGACGATCCGGAACTTTACCGTCAACGACGACGGCACCCTCGGCGGCGGCGATGTCTGGGCCACCGTGACCGGCGACGGCGAAGGGGTGCCCGACGGCATGAAAACCGATCTGCAAGACCGGATTTTCTGCAACGGCCCCGGCGGCGTGCACGTCTTCGCGCCGGACGGCCTCTGCCTCGGCGTGATCAAGACACCCGAGAAATCGACGAACTTTTGTTTCGGCGGGCCGGACCGGTCGGTCCTGTTCATCACCGCATCGACCTCGGTCTATCGAATTCAAACCACCACCCAAGGCGCGCCGATGATCCCCGGCCAATAGCGCCGGCAATCCCGCTACGGGTTGACTGATTTTCGCGATCGCCAAACAGTAGTTCCGTGATCGCGGGCACCTCGAATGACGCAGGAGGGAAACCG
This sequence comes from Alphaproteobacteria bacterium, assembly GCA_965228695.1. Lineage (GTDB taxonomy): Bacteria > Pseudomonadota > Alphaproteobacteria > UBA8366 > UBA8366 > JAJFJD01. The sequence continues at coordinate 142,731 of CBDDIB010000001.1, forward strand.
ATATGACGACCTATTTGAAACGCGGCAAGAGCGCCGACGAAGTTGCCGAGGACGACGCCAAGGTCCGCCAGACCGTCGAGGACATCCTGGGCGATATCGAGAAACGCGGCGACGCCGCCGTGCGCGAGTTGGCCCAGAAGTTCGACGGCACCGCACGCGAAGACGCCCGGCTGAGCGCGGACGAAATCGCCGAAGCGGTCGCCCAGGTCTCGCCGGACGACATCGCCGATATCGAATTCGCCCAGACTCAGATCCGGAATTTCGCGCAGAAGCAGAAGGAATGCCTCCAGGACCTGGAGGTCGAGACGCTGCCGGGCGTCATCCTCGGGCATAAGAACGTGCCGGTGAATTCCGTCGGCTGCTACGTGCCCGGCGGCAAGTACCCGATGGTCGCCTCGGCGCATATGAGCGTGGTGACCGCCAAGGTCGCGGGGGTGAAGCGCATCGTCGCCTCCGCCCCGCCGCAGGACGGTAAACCGCATCCCGCGGTCGTCGCGGCCATGCATATGGCCGGCGCGGATGAAATCCTGTTGCTGGGCGGCGTGCAGGCGGTCGGCGCAATGGCGCTCGGCACCGAGACGATCGACCCCGTCGACATGCTGGTCGGCCCCGGCAACATGTTCGTCGCCGAAGCCAAGCGGCAATTGTTCGGCCGGGTCGGGATCGACCTGTTCGCCGGCCCGACGGAGACGCTGGTGATCGCCGACGATACGGTCGATGCGGAAATCTGCGCGGTCGACCTGTTGGGCCAGGCGGAGCACGGCCCGACCTCGCCCGCGGCGCTGCTGACCAACTCCCGCAAACTCGCCGAGGAAACGATGGCCGAGGTCGAGCGGCAGTTGGGCGTCCTGCCGACCGCCGACATCGCCCGGCAGGCCTGGCAGGATTACGGCTCGGTTATCCTGTGCGAGACGCTCGACGAGATGATCGAGGAAGCCGACGCGCTGGCCTACGAACATGTCCAGGTAATGACCGAGGACCCCGATTACTTCGCCGACAACATGAGCAACTACGGCGCGCTGTTCCTCGGCCCGCGCACCAACGTGTCCTACGGCGACAAGGTGATCGGGACGAACCACACGCTGCCGACGAAGAAAGCGGCCCGTTACACCGGCGGTCTTTGGGTCGGCAAGTTCATGAAGACCTGCACGTATCAGAAGGTCCTGACCGATGAAGCCTCGGCGATGATCGGCGGATACTGTTCGCGGCTCTGCGCCATCGAAGGGTTCGCAGGCCACGGCGAGCAGGCCAACATCCGCGTGCGGCGCTATGGCGGCGGCAACGTGGAACCGTATGGCGCGGTGGCGAAGCGATGACCGACCCGGTGATCCTGCCGAAGACGCCGAGCTTCCGGCTCGACGGACGGCGTGCGCTGGTCACCGGCGCGGGGCGCGGCCTCGGCGTGCCGATGGCCGCCGCCCTGGCCGAAGCCGGGGCCGATGTCGTGCTGGCGGCCCGCACCTTCGCGGAAGTCGACGCGGTCGCCGAGGCGATCCGCACACGCGGCGAGAAAGCCGAAGCCGTGGCGCTGGACGTGACAGATACGGCCGCGGCCGCGGCATTGGTCGAGGACAAGGGGCCCTTCCAAATCCTCGTCAACAATGCCGGCACCAACCGGCTGGATCATTTCCTGGACGTCAAGGAAGAGGACTTCGACGCGGTTTCCGAGCTGAACCTTCGCTCCGCCCTGTTCTTGGCGCAGGCGGTCGCCAAGAATTTGATCGCCGCCAAGCTGCCGGGATCGATCATCAACATCTCTTCGCAGATGGGACATGTCGGCGGACCGAAGCGGACCGTCTATTGCGCGACTAAACATGCGCTCGAGGGCGCGACCAAGGCGATGGCCTGGGAATTGGCCGAACACGACATTCGGGTGAACACCGTCGGCCCCACCTTCATCTACACGCCGCTGACCGCGCCGATGTTCGAGGACACCGAGTTCCGCAATTTCGTGGAGTCGAAAATCGCCAACGGGAAACTCGGCCAGGTCGAGGACGTCATGGGTGCGGTGGTCTATCTCGCCTCCAACGCCTCCGCGCTCGTCACCGGATCGGCGCTGCTCCTTGATGGCGGCTGGACCGCGGCCTGACCGCATTGCCTGCTGATCCGTCGACCCTCCGACCGCGTAGTAGGGTGAGGATGGGCGAACGCCGCCGACAGCGAGGCATGCCACCATGACTATTACTGCCCTCTACGCCGGAATTCTAGGGCTTCTGTATCTGCCGCTCGCGGCCAACATCATCCGCATTCGCCGTGCCGACAGCATAAGCCTGGGCGACGGCGGCAACGCTCTGCTCGAACGCCGCATTCGGGCGCATGGCAACTTTGCAGAATACGCACCAATCGCGTTGATCTTGATCGCGCTGGCCGAAGCGGGCGGCAGTCCGTCCTGGCTGGTCCATGTATTAGGCATTGCGCTTGTCATCGGACGAACCCTACACGCCGTCGCGTTGACGTCGCTCACCCCCCGGTCGATGGCTCGGGTCGGGGGTATGGTCGCGACGCTGAACGTCATCGGCATCGCCGCCGTTGCCTGTATCGTCATCGCGGCTCAAGCGCTGATCTACGGCAGTTAATCCCTAGACCGTGGACTCAAATCCCGAAAGTCAGAGCCGGAGGGCATCGCGCTTGACGAAGGCGAGAAAGGTGTCAGCGTGTTTCTCATGCCACATCGCTATGCGCCTACACCGCCGGAAGAGGAGATCGGTATATGCTGGAAGGAACGTGCCACTGCGGTGAAGTCGGCTGGACTCTCGAAACATTGCCGGCGTCGGCCACGGCATGCAATTGCACGATTTGTCGGCGCTACGGCGCCCTGTGGGCCTACGGTTACATTGGCGATGATATTCAAACGACCGGGCATTCACGTACCTATCTTCGCCGCGATAGCGGGGATATCTGTTTCCACTTCTGCGCCAATTGCGGGTGTGTAACGCACTACGTTGCCAGCGCCGAGGATGATAACGGGCGCACCCGGGCTGCCGTAAACCTACGGATGTCCGATCCTTCACCGATTGGTGAGGTTCCAATCCGTCACTTCGAGGGGCACGATAGCTTTTTCGAGGGGCACGATAGCTTTAAAGAGCTTCCCCGTGACGGCCGGACGGTGAAGGACATGTGGTTCTGACGCATTTCCCGAACGCGGTCATCCACACTCGATTGTTCATGAATACAGAACCTAGTCGTCCCCGCTTTCCCGGACCGACTCCAAGGTCGGCATGTTGTAGCGGTCCTCGGGGTTGAGCCAGCCTTTGTAGTTCGGCTTGCGCTTCTCGGCGAAGGCGGCACGCGATTCCATCCGGTCGTTCTTATCCCCGTGCTCGTGCAGCGCCGCCGCGAGCTTCTCGAGATCGGGCGCCACGGCCGGGCGCATCTGGCGCATCATGTAGACCGTGTTGACGCGGGACGCGGGCGGCAGCGTCAGCAAATGCTCCGCCATCTCATAGGCGGTCGGCATCAAGTCGTCGGGATCGACCAGCCGGTTGATATAGCCCACTTCGTACAACCGCTCGGCGGTGAAACGGAAGCCGAGCGCCATTTCCGTCGCCACCGGATGCGGCAGGCCGGCGAAATGGCCGTGGTTGTACCCGCCGAGCAGCCAACGCTTTGCTTCGGAGACCTCGAACACCGCGCCGCGCACCGCCACCCGCAGATCGGTGCGTTCGACAAGCATGAAGCCGCCGCCCATGGCGAAACCGTTGACCGCGGCGATGACCGGCTTGTCGATCTCGCCCGCCTTCCAGGGATCGTGGACCGGTGCGCCGTCGCTGCCGGGCGCGCCGCGCTCCAGGGATTCCTTCATATCCTCGCCCGCGCAGAAGGCCCGCCCGGTCCCGGTGAAGACCGCGACTTCCAAATCCGGATCATCCTTGAACTCGGTGAAGGCCGCCGCCATTTCGCTCCGAAGTTGAAAACCCAACGCATTCATCCGTTCGGGCCGGTTCAGGCGGATCGTCATGATCTGCCCGCGGCGCTCCGTTTCCACCATCGCCATCGCATATTCTCCCGTTGCAATAGAATAGCCGGCATCGGGGCGACACACGGCTGCATAAAGACTAGGGCATTGTCGTGTATCCGCCACGTTATGGCTAGTCCGGGCCGGGCGCCGTGCTATAGAGACGCGCCCATCCGCCGCACCGCACCCCGGAGTCTCATGTCCGCAAGCACGTCTACCGCGCATCCTGCCGCACTCCGGGGCATCGGCTTTATGGTGGCCGGCTGCGCCTTCCTGATGATGAGCGACGCGGTCTCCAAGTGGTTAAGCCAGACCTATCCGATCGGCCAGATCATGAGCATGCGCAACGTCTTCGTGATGATCCCGATCCTCATCGTGGTCTGGCACCGGAACAGCTTCGCCGAATTACGGGTCAAAAGTTGGGGCGGGCAGACGATGCGGGCGGGCTTCCATGTCGCGTCCGCCGCGTTCTTCGTGACCAGCATCACTTACCTGCCTTTGGCCGACGTGCATGCGATCGCTTTCGCGGGACCGATCTTCATCGCCGCGATGGCGCCCTTCCTCCTGGGCGAGTCCGTCGGCTGGCGGCGCTGGACGGCGATCTTGTTCGGTTTCGCCGGCGTGCTCATCATGCTGCGGCCGACCGGCGCAGGCATCCAATGGATCGGGCTGATCCCGCTCGCGGCGGCCTTTTCGGCGGCATTACGCGATGTCTCGACGCGATGGCTCAGCAAGACCGATACGTCGATCTCGATCCTGTTCTTTTCGTCCATCGCCGTGATCATCGGCGGCATGACGACGATACCCTGGGGGTGGGAGCCCTTGACCTGGACCGCGACCGGCCTGTTCATGGTGAACGGGTTGGTCAACGGCACCGCGCATTTCCTGATCATCGAATCCTACCGGCGGGCCCAGGCCCCGGTCGTCGCACCCTTCAAATACTCGATGCTGCTGTGGGCCACGCTGTTCGGATTCCTGATCTGGGGGCATTTGCCCGACCGCTGGATCATCTTCGGCGCGCTGGCCGTGGTGGCAAGCGGGCTGTACATTCTGCATCGGGAACAGCGGGCGGCCGCCGCCGCGGCCAAGACTTCCTAGGCCGCCGAACTATGTTACTGTTTTCCCCAGCCAGCCACAGAGGACCAGGATCGCACCATGATCGTAGAGCAGATTTGGACCAATAACGCCTACCGCAACTTCAACTATCTCATCGCCTGCCCCGATACCGGCGAAGCGATGGCGATCGACCCGCTGGACCATGAGAAATGCCTGGCCGCCGCCAAGGACAAGGGTTGGGAAATCACACAGATCCTGAATACGCATCATCACGGCGACCATATCGGCGGCAACGGCCCGGTGGTCGACGCGACCGGCGCGAAAATCCTGGCGCATGCGGGCGCGTCGGACAAAATCCCGAACATGGACCGCGGTCTCGGCGCGGGCGACGTCATCAAGATCGGCAATTCGGTCGAGCTGGAATGCCTCGACACGCCGGGCCACACCATGAGCCATATTTGCCTGATGTCGCGCACGGACGTGCCCGCGCTGTTCTGCGGCGACACGCTGTTCAACGCCGGTGCCGGCAACTGCCACAACGGCGGCCACCCGGCCGAACTGTACGACACCTTCGCGAACCAGCTCGCCAAGCTGCCGGAAGAAACGCTGATTTATCCGGGGCACGACTACATCGCCAACAATTTGGAATTCACGTTGGACCGCGAACCCGACAATCCCCGCGCGGGCGCGCTGTTGAAGGAAGTCGAGAATCAGGACACCAACGAGCCGCTCGTCTCGACGATGGCGTTGGAGAAGGAGATCAACACCTTCTTCCGCCTGCAGAACCCGTCGGTGATCAAGGCGTTGCAGGAGAAGTTCAGCGATCTGCCGGAGAACCCGGATCCCAAGACCGTCTTCCTAAAGCTGCGCGAACTGCGCAACGACTGGTAGGGAGCGAGCCTCAGCGATGATCCCGAACCAACGCGACCAGTTCGATATCCCCGACGAGGTCGTCTACCTCAACTGCGCGTCGCAGTCGCCGCTGTTGAACAGCGTCTGCCGCGCCGGGGAAGAGGGCGTGCTGCGCAAGGCTCATCCCTGGACCGACTTCCGGACCGAAGCCGCCGCCAATGCGGAACAGGCGCGTGGCCTGTTCGCCCAGTTGATCGGCGCCACCGCGGACGATGTCGCCATCGTCCCGGCAACCAGCTACGGCATATCGGTCGCGGCGCGGAACTTGCCGTTGGCCGGCGGACAGCGCGTGGTAACGCTGGACAACCAGTTTCCGTCGAATTTTCATGCCTGGCGGGTCTCGGCCGAAGACGCCGGCGCCGACTTGCATCAAGTCGCCCGGCCCGATGACGGCGATTGGACATCCGCCGTCCTGGCCGCGATCGACGACCATACTTCGGTCGTGGCCCTGCCGCCCTGCCATTGGACCGACGGCGGCGCGCTCGACCTCGGCGTGATCGGCGAAAAGTGCCGGGCCGTCGGCGCCGCCTTCGTGATCGACGCGACCCAGGCCGCCGGGGCCGCCCCCATCGACGTGAAACGGTTACAGCCCGATTTCCTCGTCTCGTCCGCCTACAAATGGCTGCTCTGTCCCTACACCTTGGCCTTTCTGTACGCCGCGCCGCACCGGCAGTCGGGACGGCCCATCGAATTCCACGAATGGGCGGTATCCGGGATGGAAAACCGGTCCAGCGACCGCGACCCGACGGCGGCGGCCATCGGCGCGCGGCGGTACGACATGGGCGAACGCAACAATCCGATCAACCTGTTAATGGCGGCCACCGCCTTACAGCAACTCATCGAATGGACGCCCGCTGAGGTTGCCGACACGATCATGCCGCTGACCGACCGGGTCGCCGCGGCAGCGCGCGACCGGGGCTATGCGGTGCCGCCGGACGCGCATCGCGTAGCGCACTACATCGGCATGCGGTTGCCGAACGGCCTGCCCGACCGCGCGGACGAGCGGTTGGCGGAAAAGAACGTCCATATCAGCCTGCGCGGGGATTCCCTGCGGGTCAGTCCGCATATCTTCAATACCGCCGAGGATATCGACCGGCTCTTTACCGAGTTGGACCGGATCACCTGAGCCGATTTATCCTGACGCGGCGTCGCCGGCCTGCGCGCGCCTGCGTGAATCTATAAGGACAATCCCGTCATCCGGAACCGGGCGAGCCGACGCCGGTTCGACGCGATGAAACCACCCCGCAATTGTTCGGGAAAGCAGCAAAAGAGGACAGAACCGTGGCCTTCGAAGACAGGATCAAAGAGCACGAAGAACGCACGAAACGCGCAACGGCCATGGGCGGCCCCGACAAGCTGGAACGCCGCCGCGACAACGGACTGCTGAACGCGCGCGAACGGGTCGACTACCTGTACGACGCCGGCACCTTCCGGGAATCGGGCCTCTACGGCGTGTCCTATATTCCGGAAATGCGCGACCAGACGCCGACCGACGGCAAGGTGACCGGCTTCGGCAATGTCGAGGGCCGCAAGGTCGGGGTGGTGGCTTATGACTTCACGGTCAAGGGATCGTCCAGCAGCTACACCAACAACCGCAAGATGTCGCATATCAAGGAGATGGGCACGAAGCGCGGCTTTCCCGTGGTGTTCATGACCGAATCCACCGGCGTCCGCATGCCGGACGTGATGGGTGAAGGCATGGGCTTCACCGACGAGGGCCGCCGGTTCCTGCGCACCCGGACAGCGCCGTGGGTCTGCGCCCAGCTCGGGCCGTGTTTCGGCTCGGCCGCGTGGCACGCCGTCTGCTCCGACTTCAACGTAATGCGGAAAGGCTCGGTCATGGCGGTGACGAGCCCGCGCATGGTGTCGCGCGCCGTCGGCCAGGAAATCTCCGGCGAGGACCTCGGCGGCTGGCGGGTCCATGCGGATCATACCGGTTTCGCGGACGTCGTGGTCGACACCGACGAGGAAGCGATCGATACGGTCAAGAAATTCCTGAGCTACATGCCGAGCCACCAGAACGAAGCGCCGCCGGTCATGCCCGTCCCCGACGGATCGGACGAGGCCGGCAAGACCATCCTCGACCTGTTCCCGGAATCGCCGACGAAGGTCTACGACGTGCGCAAGATCATCCAGGCCTTCGTGGACAAGGACAGCTTCTTCGAGATCAAGGCGCGGTACGGCCGCAGCATGTGCACGGCGCTGGCCCGCATCGACGGCAAGAGCGTCGGTCTGATCGCCAACAACCCGCAATTCAAAGGCGGCGCCATGGACGCGCAGGCCTGCACCAAGGCGACAAGCTTCCTGGTGCTCTGCGATTCCTACAACATCCCCATCGTCTTTCTGCAGGACCAGCCGGGCTTCCTGATCGGGCCGGACGCGGAGAAACAGGGCATCATCGGCAAGATCATCAATTGGATGAACGCGATGCTGCAGACGACGGTGCCGAAGGTCACCATCATCATGCGCAAGAGCTACGGCCGCGGCTTCATCAATATGGGGGCGGCCAACACGGTTGAAGAGATCGCCGCCTGGTGGAGCGCGGAGGTCAGCTTCATGGACCCGCGCTCGGCGGTCGCCGTGGTGCACGGCGTCGAAGAAAAGGACGATCCCGAGCGGTATCAGGAACTCCTGCAAGAGATGGCGCGCGACGGCGGCGCCTACGACCTTGCCGCGGTGTATGGCGTCAAAGAGGTCCTGGATCCGCGGGAGACGCGCGCCTACCTTATCGACATGCTGGACATCCACCGCTCGCGCCTCAGCAACGGCATCGGCGAACATAAGCTGGAGGCGTGGCCCACCAGTTACGTGTAGATTGGACGCCGCATCAATCATTCACAGCGGACTGTCCGGCATGACTCAGCCTGCGATCGCCAACCTCCTGACGGATCTGCCCCGCCATCTGCCGGCGGAGCGGTTCGAAACGCTTGTCCAATCCGGCGAAACCAAGCTCGAGCGGATCATATCGACCGGGCACAACACCGCGCCCGGCGACTGGTACGACCAACCGCGGGCGGAGTGGGTGATGGTGGTCAAGGGCCGTGCGGGACTTCGATTCGAAGACGAGCCGGATACACGTATTCTTGAACCCGGCGATCATCTATTAATCCCGCCGCATGCCCGACATCGCGTAGAATGGACCAGCGCGGGCGAGCCGACGGTTTGGCTCGCCCTTCATATCGCCGGCGAAACCACGGAGCCATCGACCGAATGACCGCCGCGACCCGATCTCTACGCCGACTCGCCGGAGCAGCCCTGTGTCTTGCCGCCGCCGGCGGCCTATCGATCGCCCCCGCTCAAGCGCGCAACGAACTCGTCATCGGCATCAGCCAGTTCCCCGACAACTTCAATCCCAAGATCAACTCGATGGCCGCCAAGTCGTATATCCTCGCCATGGCCCGCCGGCCGGTCACCACGTTCGACGCGGACTGGAACCTGATCTGCATGCTGTGCACCGCGTTGCCGAGCAAGGAGAAGGGCACCGCGCGTTATGAAAAGACCAAGGACGGCAAGGACGGGGTCGCCGTAACCTACACGCTGCGCCCGGACGCGCGCTGGGGCGACGGCACGCCGATCACCACCAAGGACGTGGTTTTCAGCTGGCAAATCGGCAAACATCCGATGAGCGGCGTCAGCAATGCCGAGTTCTATCGCCGGATCGATCGCATCGACGTGAAGGACGACCACACCTTCACGCTGCACAAAAACAAGCGGACCTGCACCTACGCCAACGCCAACGACTTCCACATCGTCCCCGCCCACCTGGAAAAACCGAAGTTCAAGAATCCAAGCACCTACAATCGGCGCAGCGCCTACGAATCGGACACGACCAATCCGGGGCTCTGGTTCGGGCCTTATCGGATCGCCAAGGTCGAGGCGGGCTCGCATGTCGTGCTGGAGCGCAATCCAACCTGGTGGGGCCGTAAACCGGCCTTCGACCGGGTCGTCGTCAAGGCGATCGAAAACACGTCGGCGATGACCGCCAACCTGCTCGCCGGAGGCATCGACTATATCGCCGGTGAAGTCGGCATGACACTCGATCAGGCGATGGCGTTGGAAGACCGCCACGGCGACCGGTTCAATTTCGTCTTCAAACCGAGCCTAGTCTACGAACATATCGACGTGAACTTGGACAATCCCGTCCTGGCCGACCGCCGCGTCCGGCAGGCCCTGCTCTATGCCATCGACCGCAAGGCGATCAGCACGCAACTGTTCGACGGCTACCAACCGGTCGCCACCAGTTCGATCAACCCGCTCGACCGGGTCTACAGCGCGGACACGCCGCGCTACCCGCTCAACCGCGAGAGGGCGGCAGCGCTGCTCGACGCCGCCGGGTGGCGTCTGCGCGACAACGGCATCCGCTACAACGACAAGGGCAAGCGGCTGCAACTCATGATCATGACGACAGCCGGCAACAAGACGCGCGAACTCGTCCAACAGGTTCTGCAGAGCAACTGGCGGCAGGTCGGCATCGACATGCGCATCCGAAACGAGCCGGCTCGCGTCTTCTTCGGCGAAACGGTGCGGCGGCGGAAATTCTCCGGGCTGGCGATGTATGCCTGGCTGTCGTCGCCGCAGAATGTGCCGCGCGGACAACTCCATTCGGAAGAAATCCCCACCGCCGAGGGCGGATGGTCGGGGCAGAACTATCCGGGCCTGCGCAGCCCGGCTTTCGACGCCGTTCTCGACGGCCTCGAAACCGAGTGCGACCCGGAAAAAAACATGCGTCTTTGGCACGACCTGCAGAAGCTTTACATGGAGGAACTGCCGGCCCTGCCGCTCTATTTCCGCGCCCAGCCCCACATCATGCCGACATGGCTGAAAGGGGTGAAACCGACCGGCCATCAATATCCGGCGAGTCTGTGGATCGAGGACTGGCGCGCGCAGAAATAAGGCGCCTCACTCGTGCGGCTCTGCCGGCGGCTTGGTTTGATATTGCGGCGCCGCCAACCCCATTGAGACGTAGATCTGCGTCAGCGCCTCGACGCCGAAGTTGGCCGGTTCGATCCAATCCGTCGGGACGAAGATCAAGCCGCCGCCGAACGGTATCGGCGCCGTCGGAACGAGAATGCCGCAATAGGATTTGTCCTTGAGGTGAATGAGTTCGGACGTAGGCATCAGAGCAAGCACCGCAGCGCCCGCGTCACCGCCGAAAAAGCACCATACCGGACTCATCGATTTCAGATCGACTTCCTCCCGGCGTTCCAACATGGCGATGAAGCTATTGGAGAGGCTATACATGCTGCCGACCAGCGGGACGCGGCCGACCGTGTTGTCTAGAAAGGCTTTGAACCGGCCGCGCAAGGTCGACATGACGACCAGTCCGACCAGATAGAAGAGCAGCAGCAAGACGGCGACGCCGACGCCATAGGCGATCGTCTCGTCGCGCATGATGGTCACGCCGAGCCTTGAGAGGAACCGGCCGAACACGCTGCCCGGACCGAGGTAGTCCCGGATGAAATCGGCCAACCAAACGACCACGATTGCGGTAAGGAGGATGGGAAGAATGGCGAGAAACCCCGCCGTTATTCGCTGCACGAATGATCTCAAGACTCTGTACATCAAACGACCTTCCATCGAACGGACGCGGGCGGCGCAATCGCCATAAAGACTGGCGACCTTACGGCGAAAGTCATGGTTGGTCCCGCGAATTCGCACGGCACGCCGTCCATTCCAAGACAAACATGCCTACATGAGTAACGGCCGACGGGGCACAACAATTCCACTATTCCGAAAATGAGGAAATCGGTATCAAAAAATTAGCCGCGCGGACGGTCAACCAACCCGCTTTCGCGCCCGCGTCAATGTGCCCGTGTCGCGCGCGATATCCAGAAACCGGGCGACCGCGGGGGACGCATCGTCTTGCCGCCACGCGACGCCGAATTCGATATGGCGCAACGAGGACCGCGTCTTAAGATCGCGAAAGACGACGCCAGGCGGGCTGAAATGCCGCAGGGACGCCGCGCCGACCGCGACGCCGATCCCCGCCGCAACCAGACTTACCATCGTGTGAAGGTGCTGCACCTCTTCGACCACTTTCGGAGCGAAGCCGGCTTCCGCGAAGGCCGAAGAGACATGCGCGTGAAGGCCGGTCCCCCAGCGCGGCGGAATGAAGACAAAGGGCTCTTCCCGCAGGTCGGCAATCCCCACGTCCTTTCGCTTCGCCAGACGATGGTCTTCGGGAACGGCGACGATAAGCGGCTCCTTGTGGAAAATCTGCTGCGCCACCCCTTTCGCGGCCGCCATCGGCGCGAGAAAAAGCGCTACGTCGATCTCCTTGACCCGCAACGCCTCCGGTTGATCCGGCGTCGTGATTTCGGTGAACCGCAAGCCGACTTCCGGATGCCGGGCTCGAAAGGATCGAAGGATTCGCGGCAACACGTCATAGGTCGCCGTCGGAAAGAAACCGACCGTGATCTGACCGCTCAATCCCTCCGCGACCGCCTGCGCCTCCGCCACGCCGTCGTCCAACTGGGATAGCAGAAGTTCGGCGCGATCCAAAAAAACCTCGCCGGCCCGAGTCAGCTCGACACGATGCCGGTCGCGCAAGAACAGCGGCGTCCCGATTTCCTCTTCCAGCTTGCGAATGGCGTCGCTCAGGGGCGGTTGCGAAATGTGCAGTTGCGCCGCGGCGCGCCGGAAACTGCGCTCCTTCGCGACCGCGATGAACCGTTCGAGTTGACGAATGTCGGGCACTGCAAACTCCTATCGGTGCATCTTTCTGGTGATAGGGTTTTCATATCAACTTGGCAAAGAAAAACGTATTTGCCATATCACCCGCCGCTCCCTACCGTAACCGGAAATCGATTACCGGAGCGGCGCCGACAATAACGGCGTGTCAATTGGGAGGATGAACCATGACCCAGGTCGCCAAGCCCGATCAATCCCGGCGCTACGCGCGGATCGGCGTTCGCCCGCAAGCGGGCACCTTGGGGGCGGAGATCATCGGCGTCGACCTGTCGAAACCGTTGAAGGATGTGGTCTTCGCGGAAATCGAACAGGCCTTCCACGAGCATCTGGTCATCGTTCTGCGCAATCAGACGATCGAACCGGGCGACCTGGTCGCCTTCACGGAACGCTTCGGCGCGGTCGAACCGCATCCGCTCGGCTCGCGGCGCGGGCTGGAAAGTCAGCCCGAAGTCATGATCCTCGAGAATAAGCCGGGGAAGCTCGGGCCGCGTAACGATTTCTGGCATTCGGATATTTCCTTCGGCGACCAGCCGCCACTGGGATCGATCCTGTACTCGATCAAGATCACCGAAGGCCGCGGCGACACGATGTTCTGCAACATGTATGACGCCTACGAAGGATTGTCCGACGGCCTGCGCACGATGCTGGACGGCATGACGGCCCTGCATTCCGCCGAAAAACTCGTGCAGGAGGTGCCGAACCGGCTGTCGGTGGATATCGCACCGGCGGCGGTCGAGCACCCGGTCGTGCGCACCCATGTCGGCACTAGGCGCAAGGCGCTGTATGTCAATCCGCATTATACGCTGACCTTCAAGGGCTGGACGCCTGAGGAAAGTCAGCCGTTGCTCGACATGCTGGCCGCCCGGGCCACCCGCCCGGAAAACGTCTATCGGCACAAATGGCAGGTCGGCGATGTGCTGATGTGGGATAATCGGTGCACCATGCACTACGCCGTGCGCGACTACGACGATACGATGCCGCGGCTGATGCATCGCACGACGGCCGCCGGCGACATTCCCCATTAACGGTATTCGCAGCGGCGAGGAGGCCTGAAGTATGACGATTTCAATTGTCCCGTTGACCGATGCGCTGGGGGCGGAAGTTCAGGGCATCGATCTGTCGCAACCGCTGGACGACCGGACATTCGCCCGGATCGAAGACGCCTTCCATGCCCACTCGGTCTTGCTGTTTCGCGACCAATCGCTCTCGCCGGACCAGCAGGTGGCATTCTCCCGGCGCTTCGGCGATCTCGAAACCCATGTCTTGGATCAATACAACCATCCGGAATTTCCGGAAATCCTGATCGTCTCGAATGTCATGGACGGCGACCGCCATGTGGGAATCTACGATGCCGGCAAATACTGGCACACGGACCTTTCCTACATGGAGGTGCCGAGCCGCGGCTCGATGCTGCATGCGATCGAGGTGCCGACGAAGAATGGCGAGCCGTTGGGGGATACTCTGTTCACCAGCACCACGGCCGCCTATGACGCGCTGACGGACGACCTGAAAGAACAGATCGAGTCCCTCGAAGGGGTTTACAGCCTCGGGCACCGGTTCTCCCGCCTCGTCGCGGACGGCGACGCGGACGCGGCAATGACGGAAGCGCAGCAGGATCGGGCGCCGGAGGTGGTCCACCGTATCGTGCAGACCCATCCCATCACCGGCCGGCGCGTGCTTTACGTCAACGAAGGTCAGACGGCCCGGCTCCTCGGCATGTCCGATGCGAAAAGCCGCGAACTGCTCGACACGCTTTTCGCCCATATCGCGCAGCCGGCATACACCTATCGTCACAAATGGCGAAAGGGCGATGTGGTCATGTGGGACAACATCCCGACGCAGCATCTGGCGATCCAGGACTATGCCCTGCCGCAGCGGCGATACATGCACCGCACGACACTGCGGGGCACCGCGCTGGCGTAACGCCACTCCCAAACAGGATGAAAAAGATCGAGGCTATGGAAAGCGCATCGCAAACCCTTGCCCGGCACGTCGTGCGGACGGCGTATGACGACCTGCCTGCATCCGCGATCGACGCGGGGAAATGGTTCCTGCTCGACACCATCGGCGTCGCATGGGCGGGAACCGGCGCGCCCGGCGCCGATGCGCTGCGGCGGACCGTGCTTGCCGACCGCGCCGCCGGCGACTGCACGGAAATCGCCTCGGACCGCCGCCTGCCGCCAATGTCGGCCGCGCTGTTGAACGGCATGTATGCGGGCGCATTGGATTTCGACGGCGTATTCGAAAAGGGGTCCGTCCATCCCGACATCGTCACGATGCCCGCGGCCCTCGCCATTGCCGAACAACAACACGCCAGCGGACGCGACCTGTTGACGGCGCTGATCCTGGGCAACGACATCTCGTGCCGGTCCGGCGGGGCGATGGCCGGTAATCGGGGATGGTTCAACACGGCGACGCATGGCGTCTTCGGCGGCGCTGCCGCGGCCGCAAAGCTCTTGCAGTTGAATGCGGATCAAACGGCGGATGCCCTGGGGCTTGCCTTCAGTCAGGCTGCGGGATCGCAGCAGGCGCTCGTCGAAAAATGCCTCGTCAAGCGCATGCTGTCCGGCATGGCCGCCCGCGCCGCGGTCTTCGCCGCCCTCGCCGCACAGCAGGGCGTATCGGCACCGAGAGAGGCTTTCGAAGGGCCTTTCGGCTTCCATACCCTGTACGGCGACGGCGATTGCGACGCGTTGCTCGAGCGGCTCGGCGAGCGCTACGAGAATGCCGACACCGTGACCAAGAAATATCCGAGCTGCACCGCCAACCACGTCGCGATCGAGGCGGCGCTCGCGTTGCGCGAGGCGCATGACCTCGGCGCGAACGACATCGACCGGGCAACCGTCACGATTTCCCCCTTTATGGACGGACTCGTCGGCGGCCCGTTCGACCCCGCCGACAACCCGCAGGTCGCGGCGCAGTTCTCGGTCCGGTACTCGGTCGCCTGCGCGATCGCGCGCGGGCGGCTCGGCATCGCTGAAATCCAGGAAGACGTCATTGCCGACCCGGCAATCGATGCCCTTGCGGAAAAGATATCGGTGCGGGTTAACGAGGATTGGCCCGGCAAGTTCGCGCCCTGCGACCTGCAGATCCATACGGTCGATGGGCGGGACCTGGATCATCACGCGGCGCACACGCCGGGAAGTGCGGAAAACCCCATGAGCCTCGACGAGTTGAAGGACAAGTTCCGCGACTGCGCTGCATCGGGCGTCCGTCCGCTATCGACGGCACAATGCGACCGCGCGATCGAAACGATCCTGAATATCGAAGACGCCGCCGATGTCAGCGGCGTCTTCGCATTCCAGCAGCTTTAGACAACTTCAGCCCGCGGCCAAGGTCACCGCGTCTGCTTGACCATGTCCGCCGCGGCGGCGCCGAGGATGCGGTAATCCACCGACAGCGTCACCAAGTCGAAACCGGTTTTCAGCATCTTCTTGGCGTATTCGGACGAGGCGCAATGGATACCCGCATTCACGCCGTGCTTCTTGGCTTGGCGCAGGATGCGTTTGATCTCTTTCACGACGACCGGATCGGTCTGGTCCAGCTTCGGAATCTTGCCGAGCGCCAAACCCAGGTCCGACGGCCCGACATAGACGGCGTCGAGCCCCGGCACCGACAGGATGTCGTCGAGATTGGCGAGGCCGTCCTCGGTCTCGATCATGCCGATCGCCAGAACGGTCGCGTTCGCCTTGGCGGCGTAGTCGTCGCCGCCATACATGGAGGCCCGCGCCGGTCCGAAGCTGCGCTGTCCCTTCGGCGGATACCGGCAGGCGGCGACCAGGCGTTCCGCGTCTTCCTTGTTGTTGATCATCGGGCAGATGATGCCGTAGCAGCCGGCGTCCAGCATCTTCATGATGATGCCCTCTTCCAGCCAGGGCACGCGCGCCATCGGCGTCGCCTTGGTGGTGCTGATCGCCTGCAGCATGGGGACGGCGGTGTCGTAGTGAACGATGCCGTGCTGCAGGTCGACGGTAACCGAATCGAATCCCTGATGGGCCATCACCTCGGCCGCGAAGCTGCTGGGAATCGAACACCAACCGTTGACGACCCCTTTTTTGCCCCGCCACATCCGGCGGACATTATTTGCGCGCATAAATTCCTCCCTGAAGATTTAGTAATTTGATTGGAACAAATGTCGGTTAGCCGCGATCCAGAACTTCGCGGTTGATCACCAAGTCCGGATTCAACGTCTCATCGATAGCGTCCAAGACATTCTGGACACAGACCATACCCATCCGCAATGCGGCCTCCCCGCTCGTGCCTCCCATATGCGGTGACACTATCAGATTGTCGAGGGCAAATAACGGATTATCCGGCGTCGGCGGTTCCACCGAAAAAACGTCGAGGCCGGCCCCGAGAAGCCGGTCGTTCTTTAGCGCGTCCAGCAAAGCGGTTTCGTCGACGATACCCCCGCGCGCGCAATTGACGAGAATCGCCGTCGGCTTCATCCGCGCCATCTCCGCAGCGCCGATCATGCCAACGGTTTCCTCATTCTTCGGCGTATGCACGGTCAAATAGTCGAGATCCGGCAGCACGGAACGGAAATCCTCGACCGGTGTACACCCCGCATCGGTGATGAGCTTCTGATCGACATACGGATCGCAAACCCGAACATCCATCTCGAACGCCCGGCAGCGCGCCGCGACGCGCCGGCCGATGCGGCCGTACCCGATGATGAGCAGCGTTTTCTGCCACAGCTCGGTCATGTTGAAACCGTTCTTGAACTCCCAGTTACCGCTGCGGACCGCATTGTCATGTTGCCGCCCGCGCTTGGCCAACTCCAACATCATGAAGATGGTCAATTCGGCCACATTCACCGCATTCGCGTCACCGACAACGGTGAGGGCGGCCCCACGCACGTTCATTGCCGGAATGTCGACATTGTCGTACCCGACACCGAACCGAGAGACGACCTTGAGCTTCGGCGCGGCCTCGATGATTTCGGCGGTAACCTTTGCGCCGCGCAAAGTGGCCCCGCTCGCGTCGGCGAAGGCGTCCAACAATGCCTCCCTTGAAAAGTCGGAAACATGTTGGACGACGACATCATTTCGGGCGGCGAACAGGGCGAGTGCGGCGTCCGGCAACGGCCCGATCACGAGGACCTTATGGCGATTTTCATTTTTCATGGATCATGGATGGATCGGTTAGATCCCCGTCCTGGTGTTTTGTCGAGCGCCCTTTGCTTTTCCGATGACGGCCAACAAAAAACAACCGTCAGTTAGGTAATCCTTGCGCTATCCCGAAAAGGCATAGCAAAATACTTTGCGTAAAGGCAAACCTATCGACGCTTACCGCGTGGCAATCATCGACAAACCGCGAACGCGATTGCTCAACGCACATCATGAAAACCAGGGAGAAACATCCATGCGAAGCTGCTTGAAACTTGGCATTGCCGCGATCGCCCTAACCGGACTCGCCGCAACGGCCTCGGCCAAGGACATCACCTTCATGACCGGCCCAGCCGGGGGAACGTGGTTCCCGCTTGGCGGCGCGACAAAACAGTTCCTCGAGAAAGACATTGACGGCCTGAACGTAACGATCCGTCCCGGCGCCGGCCTGCTGAACGTGAAAGGTATCGCCACCGGCAAGGCGCATATCGCCTGGGGCAACGTGATTTCGACCGTCGACGCCCTGCAAGGCAAAGCTCCCTTCAAGAAAAAACACAGTGGCCTGTGCAACATCGGTGCGCTGTATATGCAGTATGCGCAGGTGCCGGTCACGGACATGTCCGTGAACACCATCGGCGACTTGAAAGGCAAGCGGTTGGCCACCCTGCCGCGCGGCAACACCACCGAGGTGGCGACGCAAATGCTGCTGGGCACGAACGGCATGACCTACAAGGACCTCAGCAAGGTCAATTTCGCGTCGATCACCGACCAGATCAACATGATGAAAGACGGCCAGATCGACGGCCTGGCGGTCCTGACGTCGATTCCGAGCGGCGCCCTAATGGACCTCTCGTCATCGCGTAAGGTTCGCTTCCTTCCGTTGACCGATACCGAGTTCGCCAACCTGCGGAAACGTAACCCAGGGTGGGTGCGCGCAGTCATTCCCGCCGGCTCCTATCCCGGCGTGGACAAGGACGTGAAGACCGCGAGTTTCCCGATGCACTTCATGGCGAACTGCTCGGCGATCGACGAAGACCTGGGCTACAAGATCACCAAATCCTTCGCCACGAACATCAAGGAATTGGGCGCGGTCAAAAAGGGTCTCGAGAAACACACTCTCAAGGACCTGACGATCGACATCGGCGTGCCGTTCCATCCGGGCGCGATCAAGTATTACAAAGAAGTAGGGGCCATGTAGTCACCGGAGGGTTTCCTTCCGGGTTATCTACCGGTCGATGGCGGCCGGCGCGACAAGGTTCCGCGCCGGCGGCCGTTTCCTACCAGCCGCCCAGCGCATCGAAACCACGCCCGTCGTCGCGCTGACCCATTAAGAGTGTTTGCGACGCGCTAAGCGTTTGCGGGGTCCCATGACGAAGACCATCAGTCCCATGACGGTTCTTATTTCCATCGTGTCGCTTGGGATGGCGGCCTATCACTTCTACGTCGTACTGGTCGGCGCGCCGACCATATTCTTCTTCCGCGGCAGTCATCTTCTATTCGCGCTCGTCCTGTCGTTTTTGTATTACCAGTCGGTCAAACCGCGGCCCGAGGGCGAACCACCGTCGACCATAGACCGCCTTCTGACGGTCACTTTCATCGGCCTATCGATCGGATCGATCGGGTACTTGTTCGTAGAGCACGACTACATTCTTGACCGCTACGCCTATGTAGACGATCTGCGCACGATCGACCTATTCTTCGGCACCGCCTTGATCGTTGTTGTGTTGGAATCGACACGCCGGATCATCGGTCTCGCACTGCCGATCACCGCGCTTGTCTTCCTGGCCTACGGTATTTTCGTCGCCGGCCTGCGCAGCGGCGAGGTCATCGATCAAATGTATCTCACGCCGGAGGGTATCTTCGGCATCCCGATCAATGTTTCCGCGACGTATATGGTGCTCTTCATCCTGTTCGGATCCTTCGTCGAACGCTCGGGCACCGGGATACTGTTCAAGGATTTCGCCCTCGCCCTAGCGGGATCTTCCGCCGGCGGACCCGCGAAAGTCGCCTGCATGACGAGCGCCATGTTCGGCACCATTTCCGGCAGTTCGACCGCCAACGTCCTGACCACCGGCAGTTTCACGATCCCGATGATGAAGCAGATCGGCTATCGACCGGCCTTTGCCGGTGCGGTCGAAGCGGTCGCATCGACCGGTGGCCAGATCATGCCCCCCATCATGGGAGCCGCCGCGTTCGTGATGGCGGAATTCATGGCCGTAAGCTACCTCACGGTGGTCAGCATCGCGATCCTGCCCGCCTGTCTGTATTTCGTCGCGGTCTTTTTCGCGGTCCATTTCGAAGCCAAGCGCACCGGCCTGAAAGGCCTACCGAAACCTGACTTGCCGCGCCTCGGCGCCGTATTGCGCGAGCGGGGACACCAGTTCCTGCCGTTGATCATCATCGTCGGTGTTTTGATGTCCGGCTTCAGCGCGCCTTACGCCGCATTCTGGGGCCTGTTGTCCGTTCCCGCGACCATGCTGCTGAAGGCCAACACCCGGCGCGAGCTAACGCTCCTGATGGTGCACGACGCCATTATCAATGGCATCAAGAACTCGCTTCCGGTCGCGGCCGCCTGCGCCTGCGCCGGCATCGTGATCGGCATTATCCAGCAAACCGGTCTCGGCGTAGAATTCACCGAGGTCGTCATCAACCTTTCGCAAGACACCAAGATCCTGGCCCTGATCCTGACGGCCATCGCCGGGATCATTTTGGGCATGGGCCTGCCGACGACGCCGGCCTATATCGTGCAGGTAGCCCTTCTCGTCCCGGCGTTGACCAAGCTCGGCATCCAGATGGAGGCCGCGCATATGTTCGCCTTCTACTTCGCGATCCTGTCGGTCATCACGCCGCCGGTCGCAATCTCGCTTTACGCGGCCAACGGTCTTTCCGGCGCGGGCCTTTGGGAGTCGGGCATCGCCGCGGTCAAGCTGGCGGCGACGGGATATATCATCCCCTTCATGTTCGTCTACGGGCCTTCGCTACTGTTGATCGGTACGCCGGTGGAGATCATCACGACCTCCGTCACCGCCATCATCGGGGTCATCTGCCTAGCCGGATCACTGCATAGCTATCTGTTACGGCATGCATTGGTGCATGAGCGAATATTGCTGTTCGCCGCATCCATGGCGCTCATCGTGCCGGGCATTTACACCGACCTGGCCGGACTTGGTTTGTTGACCGCCGCTATCGCGAGCCAGCGCACATTGAAAAGGGACGTCGCCCCCCGCGGAGCCGATTGACCGGGCACGGTGATTCCGATTTGCGTTCGATCGTGCTTGCGGCACATTATCGGCGCGTTGTGACCGCGACTCCCCGGCCGGCGTGGCGGCACCACGATCCATACCTTTGCAAGGAACGAAACCAATGACCGACACGCCCCTGGACTCCGCGCTGCTCGACACGTTGCGCAAGTACGACACGCCGACGATCTGCAACGGGCTCGAAATCGTGGCGCCCGAGCGCCGCGCGACCGGGTTCACGACATCGCAGATGGTGTCCTGCAACCCGTCGCTACCGCCAATCGTCGGCTATGCGCGCACTTGTCTGATCCGCGCCGTCGATGCGCCGACAATGTCGCCGCAGGAAACCAAGGAAAAGCGGCTTGGATATTACGAATATGTGGCGTCGGGCGACGGACCGACGATTCCCGTGATCCAGGATATCGACCCGGTTCCCGGCTTCGGCGCATTCTGGGGCGAAGTGCAGACCAACGTGCATAAGGCGCTCGGCTGCCCCGGCGCGGTGACCAATGGGTCGATCCGCGACCTCGACGCGCTCGCCGAAGGATTCCATCTGATCGGCGGCGAAGTGGGACCGAGCCATGCGCATGTGCATGTCGTCGAATTCGGCACGCATGTGAATCTGTTCGGCATGGCGGTAAAGCACGGCGATCTGATTCATGCGGACCATCACGGCGCGGTCGTCATCCCGCATGCGGTGGCCAACGACCTGCCGGCCGCGATCACGGTGATCGAGAAAAAAGAGAGCTTCATCCTGGAGGCCGCGCGCAGCGGCAGCTTCACCGTCGACGCGCTGCGCAAGGCCATGGCGGACGGCGAGGACATTCATTAGAGACATCGCGCTCGGTCAGAAACATCAATCCAGCAGCTTGTTGGGCAGCCACATGGCGATGTCCGGGAAGGCCATCACCGCGGCGAGCCCGATGAGCTGTAGGATCACGAACGGGATGATGCCGCGATAGACCTGGATCATCCTGAGACCGGCCGGCGCGACCCCCTTCATATAGAACAGCGCGAATCCGAAGGGTGGCGTCAGGAAGGACGTCTGCAGATTGACCGCGAGCAGAATCGCGAACCAATACACGATATCCTTCTTCATGATGTGATCGCCGAAGTCCAGCAGCTCGATGATCGGCGTGAACACCGGCAAGACGATCAGCGTGATCTCGATCCAGTCGAAGAAAAACCCGAGGATGAAGACCAACAGCATCAGGGCGAACAGGATGCCCCAGGAACCCAGTTCCGCGGCCTCCACCGTGCCGATCACCACGTCGTCCCCGCCGAGCGCGCGGAAGACGTAAGAGAAAGCGGTCGCGCACAGGAAGATCATGAACAGCATGCCGCCGGTCAGCGCGCTGCGCTCAACGACATCCTTCAGAACCGGTAGCGACAGTTTGCGGCGTAACAGGGCGAGCACGGTCGCTCCCGCCGCCCCGACGCCGGCCGCTTCGGTCGGCGTTGCCCAGCCGAACAGGATCGAGCCCAGCACCAGAAAGATCAAAAAGACCGGCGGGATGAAACTGCGCACGACAAGCAGCAGGAGTTGCCCTACTGAATCCGGCCCGACATCACTCGCCAACGGCGGGGCGATACTGGGTTTGATGCGGCTGATCGTGAAGATGTAAACGAAATACATCCCCGACAGCATCAGGCCCGGCAACAGCGCCGCAACGAACAGGTTGCCGACCGACCGTGCAAGCAAATCGGCCATCACGACCAGCATGATGCTGGGCGGAATCAAGATACCCAACGTGCCGGACGCCGCGATCGTGCCGCTGGACAATTCGTTGCTGTAATTCTGCTGCATCATCACCGGCAGCGCCAGCAGCGTCATCATGACGACGGACGCGCCGATGATCCCGGTCGTCGCGGCCATGATCGTGCCCATCACCGTCACCGACAGCGCGAGCCCGCCGGGCACCCGCCGCAACAACACCTGCAGGCAGTGCAGCAGGTCGGTCGCTACGCCGCTTTTTTCCAGCATGGTGCCCATGAAGATGAACATGGGGATCGCGGTGAGGATCAAATTCTCGGCGATGCCGCCCCAGATGCGCGGCAACAGATTGAACAGCTGCAGCGGCACGAAAACGTCGTAGGCCATGCCGAGCGTGGCGAAACCCAACGCCACGCCGCCGAGCACGAAGGCGACGGGATACCCGCTGAACAGCAGGATGCCCAAAGCGCCGAACATGAGAACCGGCAGAAGGTCGACGATGTCCATCAACCGTCCCCGCGGGCGGGATCGGGTGCGCCGGGCCGAACCGCCGCCATGTCGGCCTTGTCGAGGGGCTGGGCTTCCTCCTGCTCGATCTCGCTCACCCGCTCACGCAGATCCGGCGGGCCGAATAATTCGACGATCTTTCGAAGCAAAACCGCAACGCCCGACAGGAACAGCAATCCGAAACCGATCGGAATAGCGGACTTGATGATCCAACGATGGCTGAGACCGGTCGCCGAGGAAGACGCTTCGTTCTGGATGAAAGACCGGTGCGTGAAATCGATGCCGTAATAGATGATCACGACGCAATAGGGCAGCAAAAATAGCAAAACGCCCAACAACTCAAGCCACCACTGCGTGCGTTTGCTCAACATGTTCCGCACTAGATCGATACGAACATGCGCATTGGCGAGATAGGCAAAGCCGAGGCAAAACGCAAACAAGACGGTGTGCAGATGCCACTCGAACTCCTGCAGCTTTGTCGAACCCAGGACGAAGAAGCGGCGCGTCACCACGTCGAAGATCGTGACGGTGATCAGCAGGACCCCTGCCCATGCCGCCACCTTGCCGATGCGCGTGATCCAGCGATCGAGTAAATCGCTGAGGAGGACGAGATGTTTCATAAGAATGCCCGCAAACCATGCTTGGGCGAAAGGCGACGGGACCCGATGTCGGACCCCGTCGTTCTTTCGGTTATCGGCTTACGGTTCTTTCTTTACCGAACTCAGAGATACCCAAGCTGTTTCCACACTTCGTATTCGCCGCGGAACTTGGCGAACGACGCCCAGACTTTCTTGAAGTCGGCATTGCTCGCGCTAAGCTCGCCGACGACTTCTTGCCAGGCCTTCTCCAGCTCAGCCAGAACTTCGGGCGGCCACCGATGGATCGTGACGCCCTTGCTCTTTAACTCGGTAAGCGCCTTGCCTTGGATCGCCTCACCTTCAGCGAGACCTTCTCGGATGTTGTCGCCGCACGCGACTTCTAGCTGCGCCTTCTGAGTTTTCGACAGTTCTTTCCACTTCTTGTCGCTGATCATCAGGTCGAACAGCGTCGCCTGCTGATGCCAGCCGGGGAAGTAGTAGTGCTTGGCGATTTGATAGAAACCAAGCTTCAAATCGATTGCCGGCATCGAAAATTCGGTCGCATCGATCGACCCGCGCTCGAGCGCCGGATAGATGTCGCCGCCGGCGATCAACTGGGTTGAGACGCCGACCTTCTGCATTACTTTCGCGCCGAGACCGAAGAAGCGCATCTTCAGTCCCTTGAGGTCCGCAACCGATTTGATTTCCTTGCGGAACCAGCCGGATGCCTCCGGTGCAATGACGCCGCACATGATCGAATGGATATTGTGCTTGGCGTAGATATCCTTCATCAGCTTTTTGCCGCCGCCATAATAGTACCAGGCGAGATACTCACCGGCGCGCGGACCGAACGGTACGGCGGAGAACATCGCCAAGGCGGGTTCCTTGCCGAACCAATAGCCCGGGGTAGACCACGCGGCATCCAACGATCCGGATGAGATCGCGTCGAACATCTCGAGCGGCGGCACCAAAGCCTTCGGCTCGAAAAACTTCAGTTGAACACTGCCGCCGGAAATGAGCTGCACTTTTTTCGACAGGCTTTTGCCCAGACTGCCAAGCTGCACCAATTTCCCGGGGAAGGCGCTGCCCATGTTGAGGCGCACCTTCTTTTCGTCGGCGCTCACCGTGGTCGCCCCGACGCCGAGTGCAACCGTGCCGGCCACGGCGCCGACGGCCAATGATTTGAGGATGGCATGCTTCATGATCGTTTTCTCCCTGGTAACAACACATTTGTTTTGTTTGATCGATCTTGCCTGTCTTTGCGCGACATTACCATAGGCTGTTTCGCGCGGCGGATTTACGCAGCACGGTACCGGGTCCGAACACCGCGTTTCGGGGTCGGCAACATTCAACTGCCTACGAGAACAACCGCCTGTGCGTCGGCCAAGGCTTCCCGCCGATCACGCCCCGCGTCGATCCGATGCCAATCGCAAACCGGATCGGCCATCGCCCGCTGCCGCTTGCCCACCGACGGCGTCGCGTCCGATACGTCGGACGTTCGCGACGTCAACCGCCGCTGCTGTTCCGCCGCCGGAATGTCGAGCCAGAGTCCGTGGAATGGAACATCTGCCTCGGCGGCAACGTCGGAGATTGCTTGCCGTTCGGCATCGCGGCCAAACACGGCATCCGCCACCGCCGCAAATCCCGCCGCCAGCGCGGACCGGCAGCCGTCGTCCAGGCGCGCATAGACCGCATCACTCTGGTCCTGGGTATACGCGTCCGGCGGCAAGGTCTCGAACAGATCAACCCCCGCGCGCTGCTTGCGCAGGACATCCGATCGCAAGATCACCGCGCCGGGCGCCCGGCCGAACGCCGGTGCGAGCGCCGCGGCCAGCGTGCTCTTGCCGCTGCCCGACAGGCCGCCGACGGCGACCAACCGTGGCGGCACCGGGTCGAGCAGGCCAATCGCCAGTTCGAAATATTCTCCGGCCTCGTCGACTTGATCCGCCGCTGCGCTGACATGCGCCCGCACCGCAGCGCGAACCGACATGTAGAACGGCAAGAGCGCCAGGCAAGCATAGTCGGCGGTGCGCGCCAGATAGCGGTTCAACACCCTGTTGGCCGCCCAGCGCAGGCCACGATGCTCCAGATCCATCAGCAGGAACGCAAGGTCGTAGGCCACATCGATCGTTGCCAGCCGTTCGCTGAACTCCAAACAATCGAATAGGGTCGGCGCACCATCGACCAGGCAGACGTTCCGCAGATGGAGGTCACCGTGACACCGGCGGACGAACCCGCCGCCGGCGCGCTGCCGCAGCAAATCCCGATGCGTTCCGATTTCCGCCGCGCACGCCGCATCCAGTTGGTCAACCGCGGCGCCGGAAAATGCGGACGGGCTCCACTGCCGTAGGTTGGCCGTATTGCCGCGGATCACATCGTGCATCTCCGCCGGAAGATCGATGTCGCTCGCGGCGACCGCCGACGCGTGAAATCGCGCTATCTCATCCGCCAGCGATTCCATCAGCGGTACGGTCAACGCGCCGGTTTCCGCGAGACGGTCGAACAACGTCGCTTGATCGAACCGATCCATGATCACGACCCAATCGAGTACGCGCCCATCGCCGCCGAGCATCAGGCCGCCGCCGGCGTTTTCGGTCACCGGCTCGACCGAACGGTAGAGCGTGGGCGCGGTTCGGCGATTCAGCCGTAGTTCCGCCTCGCAGACGGCTTGCCGCTTGGCAATGGTGGAAAAATCCATATACGAAAATTTTACGGCGCGCTTGAGCTTGATCGCGCAATCGCCAGCAAGAAAGACATAAGCGCCATGCGTCCGGATCGTTTCGACCGGACCGCCGCGATGGCTCGCCGGATCGGAGAGAAAATCAATGATCCGTCGCTGATCCTCGGCGATGTCGCTCAAGCGATTCTCCTTGTCGATGGCTTGCCCGCAAGCGTGTTCGTCTAACCCGGCAAGCCGTGAAACTGGTGTCGATACCACCTCCGGGCATTGAGGCACATCAATGCGTGCGCGACCCGATGATCCTATAAGGCACCGAATTACGGATGCCGGCGCGCGCAACGGCGCGCAAGGTGAAACGAAGGCCAAGGAGTAATCTTCCGCTGCACAAAATTCTAGCCCGGAGGAACAGTGTTCCGGGAACTGAGGGCCGCCCTCTCAAAGTTGCGGAGTCGGTTTCGTAAATCCCATGAACGCATCCCTCTTTGTGTTCGAGCTTTCCCCAAGCGCCGCCGAACCTTTACGGCGGCGCATTTTTATCGGTGAAGCTGCACGAGCGCTCAACTAACTCGACCTATGCAGGAACACTATTCTGTCAATCGGCGGAGCTGTCTGCCCAAATGTCGCGCTTATTCATGTTCAAAGGGATTAATCTTTTTCCAACAAGCCATTAATCGCACCCTTTTGGGCACGATTCGGCAATTTCGGGCGGTCAGACGTTGTGAGTCTCACAAAGCACCGCTAACATTCTTTTCGATGGGAGCGATGGCTGTCGGAGTTTGCCAGGCTTCCGCGAACGTCTGACAGGGAGAGTTTTATGAAAAGCCTAAAATTGACGGCTGTTGCCGCCGCGTTAATGCTCGCGCAGCAGGCCGCCCCCGCGCTGGCCGCGGACGGCCCAACGCTGAAAACGGTGAAAGAGCGCGGACAATTGGTTTGCGGCGTGCATCAGGGCCGCTATGGATTTGCCATTGCCGACAGTAAGGGCAAGTGGGTCGGCCTCGACGTCGACTTCTGTCGCGCGGTTGCCGCGGCCGTACTCGGCGATTCCGAAAAAGTGAAATACATCCCGCTCGGCAGTGTCCAGCGCTTCCCGGCTTTGCAGTCGGGCGAAGTGGACATGCTGTCCCGCACGACGACCGTGACGCTGACCCGCGACGCCGCCCTCGGATTCAACTTCGGCCCGCCGACCTTCTACACGGGCACGGGCTTCATGGTGCGCAGGGACATCAAGGTCACCAAGGTCGACCAACTCGACGGCGCCAGCGTCTGCGTCTTCCCGGGCAGCACGACCGAAAAGAACGTTTCGGCCCTCTTCAAATCGAAGGGCATGAAGTTCACGCCGGTCGTCATCGAGAATTCGAAAGAGCTGGTGGGTGCCTACATGTCCGGCCGGTGCGACGTGCTCGCGATGGACCAGGCCGGATTGCCGGGACATCAACGGTATGACGCGAAGAACCCCGATGAGCATGTCATCCTCGAAGGCGTGTTCTCGAAAGAGCCGCTTGCCGTCGGCGTCCGCCACGGCGACGACCAGTGGTACGACATCATCAAGTATGTCACCTACGCGACCTTCAACGCGGAAGAACTGGGCGTGCACAAGGCCAACGTGGACAAAATGAAGAACTCGAAGAATCCGAACATCCAGCGTCTGCTCGGCAAGTCCGGCGACCTTGGCAAAAAGCTCGGCCTCGATCCGGATTGGTCCTACCGGATCATCAAGCAGGTCGGCAGCTACAAGGATATTTACGAAGTCAACTTCGGCGAAAAGTCACCGCTGAAACTGCCGCGCGGCCTCAACGCGCAGTGGAACGACGGCGGTATCCTGTACGGCATGCCGATGAAGTAAGCTCCAATATCCCGCCGCCACCGGCCCTCCGGTGGCGGCGGTTTCCTTTCCAGCGAACGGCCCGATCGGTCGCTGCGTTCCGGCATAGCCGGAACCGAATGATTGGAGTGCAAAGGCCATGGCGGACATTCAAGCGCCACGCAAGAGCAATACGTCGATCCTGAACAGCCTCGCCTTTCGCGGGATAGCTTACCAAGTCCTGCTCGCGGCGGGCGTCGTCCTGATCGGCTGGTATCTCTACATCAACGTGAACGCGAACCTGGAACGTCAAGGCATCGCAACCGGTTTCGACTTTCTGACGGAAGATGCGGGATTCGATATCGGAGAATCCGTCATCGCGTTCGATTCCAGCCAAAGTTACGGCCGGGTCCTGGTGGCCGGCATCTTGAATACGCTGCATGTCGCCATCGTCGGAATCTTCCTGGCGACGATCGTCGGCGTGTTGATGGGCATCGCCCGCGTCTCGCGAAACTGGCTGATTTCCAAACTCGCCTCGGCCTATGTCGAGGCGTGCCGGAACGTGCCGGTGGTCCTGCACGTCATCTTCTGGGCGTCGATCATCCGCAATCTGCCCTCGCCGAGACAGGCGATAGAGCCCATGGAGGGCATCTTCATTACCAATCGGGGCATCATCTATCCGATCCCGGAGGCACACGGCATTTATCCGTGGCTCGGCGTCGCCTTGATCGTCGGCATCATCGGCGCCGTGATCCTGAGCCGCCGCGCCCAGAAGCGCCGCGAGGAAACGGGACAGTACATTCCCACCTTCTGGCCGGGCCTGGGCTTGATCCTCGGGTTGCCGATCATTGTCTGGCTCGCCGCGGGCGCGCCGCTGGAATGGGACGTGCCGGCGCTGCGCGGGTTCAACTACCAGGGCGGCTCATCGCTGACCCCTGAATTCGTCGCCCTGCTGATCGGTATCACCGTTTACACAGGGGCCTTCATCGCCGAGATCGTCCGCGCCGGCATCCAATCGGTGCAGCACGGGCAGGTCGAGGCCGCACGGTCGCTCGGGCTCCGGCCCGGGTTGGTGATGCGGCTCGTCATCCTGCCGCAGGCATTGCGTGTCATCGTGCCGCCGACGACCAGTCAGTATCTGAGCCTGACCAAGAACAGCTCGCTCGGCGTGCTGATCGGCTACCCCGATTTGGTCAACGTCGGGAACACGACCCTCAATCAAACCGGCCAGGCCGTCGAGGCGATCGCGATCATGATGCTGGTCTACCTTTTGATCAGCCTGACGATCTCGATCTTCATGAATGTCTACAATCGCGTCGTCGCGATTCAAGAACGCTAGGGGGAGACGGAAGATGGTCGATAGCGCCGCCCCCTTGCCGGGCCAGAAAACCGCCGCGGAACCGGCGGCCACCAAGAAAACCACGCCGCCGCCGGTCGAGAAGATCGGCATCCTGCGATGGCTCAGGGAAAACCTGTTCAGCAGCCCCCTCAATACGGTGCTGACGGTCATCATGCTTTTCCTGCTCGCAGATTGGATCCCCAGCTTCTTCCAATGGGGAATCCTGGACGCGGTCTGGTACACGCAGGACCATAATGTGTGCCGTCAGGCGGATGGCGCGTGTTGGGCGGTCGTCGCGGAAAAGCACCGGCCGATGCTGTTCGGCGTGTATCCGTATGAAGAGCATTGGCGATTGGTCATCGCCCTGATCGTCTACATGATCACCGTCATCATGACGCTGACCCCGCGGTTCTGGAACAAGTTGATCCTGGTTCCGCTTTGGATCGTCGGCGGCGGCACCGTCGCGTTGATGCTATGGGGCGGGGTGTTCGGTTTGACCTATGTGGATTCGAGCCAATGGGGCGGATTGCCGCTGACCATGGTCCTGTTCACCGGCACGGTCGTATTGGGCTTCCCCATCGCCATCCTGTTCGCCCTCGGGCGACGGTCGCACCTGCCGGCGGTTAAAGCAATTTGCGTCACCTTGATCGAAAGCATGCGCGGCGTGCCTCTGATCACCATCCTGTTCGTCGCGGTGAACGTCTTCCCGCTGTTCCTGCCGGAAGGCATGGAAATCGATCAACTGTTCCGCGTGATCGTGGGCATGGCGATTTTCTTCGCCTGCTACCAGGCGGAGGTCATCCGCGGCGGATTGCAGGCCATCCCGCGCGGTCAATACGAAGCCGCCGAAGCGCTTGGCCTCGGCTACTGGCAGCATACGATCAAGATCATCCTGCCGCAGGCCCTGCGCATCTGCCTGCCGGGCATCGTCAATCATATCATCGCCGCGTTGAAGAACACGTCCTTCGTGCTCATCATCGGCCTGTTCGACATTCTGACGGCGACCACCGCGGTCATGCAGGACCCGCTGTGGCGCCGCTTCTTCGTCGAGGCCTATCTGTTCGTCGCGGTGGTTTACTTCATCTTCTGCTACGCGCTTTCGAAATACAGCCAAAAGGTCGAAGGTTGGCTGAACGAAGGCCGCCGGTTCTGATCTGGGAGACATCCAAATGAGCGAATCCGTTATGGCGCAATCCGCGAGTGCCGAGCCGGCAATCCAACTCACCGACGTCAATAAATGGTACGGCGATTTTCAGGCGCTGCGGGACATCAACCTGACCGTCGATCGGGGCGAGCGCGTCGTGGTCTGCGGCCCGTCCGGATCGGGCAAGTCGACGATGATCCGCTGTATCAACCGGCTTGAGGAACATCAACGCGGGACGATCGTCGTCGACGGCATCGAACTGACCGATAATCTCAAGAATATCGAGGCCATCCGCAGCGAAGTCGGCATGGTGTTCCAGTCCTTCAACCTGTTCCCGCATCTCCGCGTGATCGACAACTTGACGCTGGCCCCTATGTGGGTGCGAAAGATGCCAAAGAAGGACGCTGAAGATCTGGCGACGCAATATCTCGAACGGGTGCAGATTCCCGAACAGGCCTACAAGTTTCCCGGGCAGCTCTCGGGCGGACAGCAGCAGCGTGTGGCCATCGCGCGGGCGCTCTGCATGCAGCCGAAAATCATGCTGTTCGACGAGCCCACATCGGCCCTCGATCCCGAGATGATCAAGGAAGTGCTGGACGTCATGGTCGAATTGGCGGAAAGCGGCATGACGATGATCGTCGTGACGCATGAAATGGGGTTCGCCAAGACCGTGGCGGATAAAATGGTGTTCATGGACGACGCGGAAATCGTCGAAGTCGCCACGCCGGACGTCTTTTTCGAGAACCCGGAAAACGAACGAACCAAGCTGTTCCTGAGCCAAATCCTCGTTCATTGACGCGGCAGGGCACGGCATAAGTATCTGTCAAAAAACGTATATTCCAAAATTCCGCGAGTCTGCGAAAAAATTCCCGTCCGGTGACGGGGATCACAGACCTTTTGCGAAAAATTATCTAAATTGCATCCTATCGTACTTAATCCGCGATGCACTCAGCCTCGGCCGCGCCACAGCGCGGCCTTTTTTTTGCCGTATTCCCTTTTTAAATTAACCATAGATACCAAGGAGTTCCGGATCGGATTCCGGCGAAATTAACGAAGGATTAACCCGTGTCGACGACTCTTACCGGCGATATTTCAACATGGCGCGACGAAAGGCACCTGATGAAATTACGGCTGGTTACCGCGGACGCCCCCGCGGATTTCTTCACGGTCCCCGATCGAGCCCCCGCAACCGGCGTCATCGTCGGCGTATTCTGCGGCAGCATGTTCTGGCTCGGCCTCGCGTTGGGCTGGGCCTTCTGGGCCTAAGACCGCCGGCCTCTCGATGCGCCATTATCCGCCGACTGGCGGCTGATATCCCCTAACCCGTTTCTGTGATTCCACTCCGCCAATTTGGGCGGACGTCGCTGGCTGCGCTACAGTCCGAAAACACACTTTCGGCCAGGAACAAATCACGCGGGACAGCATCATGCCCTTCTTCAAATCGCATCCGGCGGATGCCGGGCCGCCGGCGGTCTTCACCGCCTATCCCGAGATCTACCAGCACTGGGCCCGGATGGGCGAAGCGTTGATGAACGGCCCGTCTCCCTTGACGCCCGGCGAACGCGAGATGATTGCGGCCTATGTCGTCGGCCTCGCCGAGTGCGAATTCGCCTATGTCGCCCATACCGCCGTGGCTTATGCCTGGGGCATCGAGGACGGATTGATCGACAAGCTGATCACCGATCCGGACAAAGCACCGGTGGAAGACCGGTTCAAGCCGTTGCTCGCCTTTGTCCGGGTCCTGACACTGACCCCGAACCAGGTGACGCAGGCCGACGCGGACGCCGTGTTCGACGCGGGTTGGGACGAGAAGGCCCTGCACGATGCGATCGCGGTCACCGCCCGCATGTGTTTCATGCAGCGCATTCTCGAAGGGCACGGGTTCACCCCGATGACGCCGGAGCGCGCACGCCAGAGAGCCGAAGACCGGGTGAAGTTGGGATATCAAAACCTGTATCCGGAACTCGCGGATAAAATGTAGCGCCGCTCGCCCAGCGGCCATGAACGACCGCCCGACTTTCCCATAGTCTTATGGCCGCCTCCGAAGTACCCTTCCGGTCCACATCGGAAAGCGACGCCCCGCCTATGGAGCGCGGCGGACGATTCTCTCAGCGGAACGAAAATGAAGGCAGCCGACAACACGGCCGAGAAGGTGAGTGTACGACCCATCGTGCTGCTCAGCATGGCCGGATTCTGCGCCATGGCCGTGCTGCGCATCTCGGAGCCGATCCTGCCGGAGGTCGCGCACGAATTCGGGACGACGGTCGGCGTCGCCTCGGTCATGGCCACGGCCTTCGCCTTGGCCTACGGCGTGTGTCAGATATTCTCCGGCCCGTTCGGGGACCGCTACGGTAAATTCCTGATCATCACGATCTCGCTCGCTGCGGCAACGGTAATGGTCACCGCGACCGCCTGGGCCGACTCGCTTTCGACGCTCGCGTGGCTCCGCTTTGCCACCGGTGCCGCAACCGCCGCGGTCATCCCATTGTCGCTGGCCTACATCGGCGACATCGTGCCGTATGAACAGCGCCAGCAGGTCTTGGCCCGCTATATCACCGGCACCATCCTTGGCCTCCTGTTCGGCCAATCGGCGGGCGGATTGATCATCGAGCTCGCGGGGTGGCGATCGGTTTTCCTGGTCATGGGCGGCCTTTACGCGATCGTGACGCTGCTGTGCATTCTCGAGCTACGGTCGACACGCATCGACTGGCGCAAAAGCCCGGCTCCGGTGCGGGTCAAGAATGTCCTGGCGCGATACCGCTCGATCGCGATCCGGCCGCACCCGAAACAGGTATTGCTGACGGTCTTCCTCGAAGGCTTCTTTCTGTATGGCGGCGTCGCGTATCTCGGTGCCTTCCTGCGGCACAAGTTCGGCATCGACTACGCAACCATCGGACTGCTGCTGTCCGGATTCGGCATCGGCGGGTTGGTTTATATCCTGGCGTCGCGCCGAATCATTCACGCGTTGGGCGAAAGCGGCATGGTGCGCCTGGGCGGCGCTTCCGCGCTAGCGGGATATCTCATGTTGATCCTGCTGCCCGATTGGCAATTCGCTGTACTCGGCAATTTCCTGCTGGGATTCGGATTCTCGATGCTGCACAACACGCTGCAAACGAATGCGACGCAGATGGCGCCCGACAGCCGCGGCGCGGCGGTGTCGCTTTTCGCCTTCTCGCTGTTCCTGGGTCAGGCGTCCGGCGTCGCTTTGCTGGGGCCGGTCGTCGATGGGTTCGGCTATACGCCCGCCTTCCTCGCGTGCGGCGCGGGTATGCTGGCCATCGGCCTCTGGTTCGGCCACCGTCTGAACGCCCGGCCCGACGACCCTCGGTGACGGCGGGTTCGCCGCCTATCGCAGGTGGCAGGCCACCACATGCCCCGGCCGGATTTCCTTCAGCTCGGGTTCCTCCACGCGGCAGCGTTCCTCCGCATAAGGGCAGCGGGTGTGGAAATGGCAACCCGGCGGCGGCGTGATCGGGCTCGGCACGTCGCCTTCCAGAACCCGCTTCTCGCGCCGGACGGCCGGGTTGGGAATCGGCACGGCCGACAACAGCGCCTCGGTATAGGGATGCTGCGGGTTGGTGAACAACGTCTTCTTGTCGGTGTATTCGACGATCCGGCCGAGATACATAACCGCGATCCGGTGACTGATATGTTCGACCACCGCCAGGTCATGCGCGATGAATAGATAGGACAGCCGATACTCGTCCTGCAGGTCCATCAGCAGGTTGATGACCTGCGCCTGGATCGAGACGTCGAGCGCAGAGACCGGCTCATCCCCGATGATGACCTTTGGGTTCAAAGCCAGCGCGCGGGCGATGCCGATCCGCTGGCGTTGCCCGCCGGAAAACTCGTGCGGGAAACTCTCCATCTGGGAGCGCCGTAAGCCGACCCGGTCGAAAATCTCGGCGACCCGTTCTTCCCGTTCCTTGCCGCTGGCGATGTCGTGAATTTCCAGCGCCTCTCCGACGATCCGGCCGACCGGCATGCGTGGGTTGAGCGACGAATACGGATCCTGAAAGATGATCTGCATCTGTCGGCGGATCGGGCGCAGCTTGTCCTTGTCCAGGTCGGTGATATCCTGACCCTCGAGCTTGATTCGCCCCGCGGTCGGTTCCAACAGCCGCAACACCGTACGCCCGACCGTCGACTTGCCGCATCCGCTTTCCCCGACAAGGCCCAGCGTCTCGCCCTGGTTTATCGAAAAACTGACGCCGTCGACCGCGTAGACATGCCCGACCGTGCGGGAAATAATCCCCTTTTTGATCGGGAAGTGTTTCTTCAATCCGTCGACTTCCAGCACAGGCGCATCGTTGCTGCGCGGCCGGGTATCGCGATTCTCCTGCGTCACGGTCGCATCAGCCATCGGTCGCCCCTCTCAACTTGTCGGAATGCCAACAGGCCGCCCAATGCCCGGATGATCGTTCCTCATACGGCGGATAGGCCGCCGTGCACTGGTCGTCCGCATAGGGGCAACGCGGCGCAAAAGAGCAGCCGACCGGCAGGTCGTTCAACGCGGGCACCATGCCGGGAATCTCGGTGAGCCGTTCTTCGCCCTGGGTGGAATCGCCGCTCAGGATGCCGAGGCTCGGGATGGAGGACAGGAGTCCCTGCGTGTAGGGATGCATCGGGTTCTGGAACAGATCGAGGACGTCCGCCTCCTCCACCTTCCGGCCCGCATACATCACGACCACGCGCTGCGTCGTTTCCGCGACCACGCCCAAGTCATGCGTAATCAGGATGACGGCGGTTCCCAATTTTTCCTTCAGTTCGACGATCAGCTCCAGAATTTGCGCCTGGATGGTCACGTCGAGCGCCGTCGTCGGCTCGTCGGCGATCAGCACCTTGGGATTGCAGGACAGCGCCATGGCGATCATCACCCGCTGACGCATGCCGCCGGAAAGCTGGTGGGGATACTCCTTCACCCGCTGCTGCGGTTCGGGAATGCGGACAAGGGCCAGCATCTCGACCGCCTTCTCCATCGCCTCGTTCTGGCTCATGCCCTGATGAAGGATCAGCGCTTCGCCGATCTGCCGGCCGATCGTGATTACCGGATTGAGCGACGTCATCGGCTCCTGAAAGATCATCGAGATTTCGTTGCCGCGAATATCGCGCATCTCGTCTTCGTCGCATTCCAGCAGATTTCGGCCCTCGAGCCGAACCTCGCCGCCGATGATCTTGCCCGGCGGCGCCGGCACAAGGCGCATGACCGAGAGCGCGGTGATGCTCTTGCCGCACCCGGACTCACCGACGATGCCAAGCGTTTCCCCCCGCCCCAATTGGAAGGAAACGTCGTCCACCGCCTT
The DNA here is from genome assembly GCA_965228695.1 of Alphaproteobacteria bacterium. GTDB lineage: Bacteria > Pseudomonadota > Alphaproteobacteria > UBA8366 > UBA8366 > JAJFJD01. The sequence continues at coordinate 178,760 of CBDDIB010000001.1, forward strand.
GACGATACCGCCGCGCGTGTAGAAGTAGGTCTGGAGCCGGTCCACCTCGAGGATGTTTGCCTGTGTCATCGCAGCCGGCTCGGCGCCAACCCCGGTTGCCGCATCGTCATTCACCGTATCGACCATCGCTTCGCCTTCTATGCACTATTGTTGTTCAGGGTTAGGCGGTGGAAATTCTAGTTGCGCTGCCGCGGATCGAGCAGATCGCGGATCGCGTCTCCCAGCAGGTTCGTACCGAACACCGCGAGACTAATCGCGATCCCCGGGAAGATGACCAGCCACGGCGCCGTCCGCACATATTCGGCGGCCGATTCGGACAACATTCGACCCCAGGACGGATGCGGTTCCGGAATGCCCAATCCCAGGAAGGACAAGGACGCCTCGGTCAGGATGGCGGAACTCAACTGTGCGGTGGCCAGCACGATGAACGGCGCCATCGTATTCGGCAGGATGTGGCGGATCGCGATGCGAATCTCGCTCATGCCGAGCGCTTGCGCCGCCTCGACGAACGGCATCTCCCGCAGCGATAGCGTGTTCGACCGGATGACCCGGGCGACCTGCGGTACCAAGGGTATCGAGATGGCGATGATCGTGTTCTCGAGCGATGGCCCGAGCGACGCCGCCATGACCAACGCCATGACAAGCAGCGGCAGCGCCTGCATGATGTCGATGATGCGCTGCATCACCAAGTCGAACCAGCCCAAAAGATAGCCGGACATCAAACCGATGATCACGCCGAGCAAACCGCCGAGCAGCGTGGATCCGATACCGACGGCAAGCGAGATACGCGCGCCATGGATGATCCGGCTGTAAACGTCGCGGCCCATCATGTCCGCCCCCATCACGAAATCCTGATCGGGTGCGGCAAGCGACGCGGACGCCTTCGTCGCCAGCGGGTCGTGCGGCGCGATGACGTCCGCGAAGATCGCGGCCAGCACGAAGACCGCAAAAATAACGCCGCCGGCCGCCCCCAGCGGATAGCGGCGGCAGAAGTAGAGGAATGCACCCCATTTTCCTTCAACGCCGGCGCCGGCTTTGGCGAGTTCGGCATCATGATCGATGGTCGCAGCCATTGTCCGTTCTCCCGCTTCGCTAGTCGGCGTATTTGATGCGCGGATCGAGGACCGCATACAACAAATCGACGATGAAGTTGATGACCACCACGACGACCGCGATGAACATAACCAGGTTTTGAACGATCGGATAATCACGCATAAGGATCGCTTCCACCAAGAAATGCGCGACGCCGGGAATATTGAATACGGTTTCGGTGATGATGAGGCCGCCGATGAGAAAGGCCGCCTCGAAACCGATGATCGTGGTTACCGGCAGCACCGCGTTCTTGAGCGCATGGTAGTAGTTCACCGAGTTGTCGGTGGCGCCTTTCGACCGCGCGGTCCGGATGTAGTCCTGCCGCAGCACCTCGAGCATCGAGGATCGCGTGAGCCGCATGATGATCGCCGACGCGCGAAATCCGACGGCGGCCGCCGGGATCGTATAGAGCAGCAATTCGTCCCAAAGATTTTCCGGCGGATCGGTATAGATGGGGATCTCGCCCAGATAGGTGACGAAGGCCATTAGAATCAGCAGGGCCAGCCAGAAGGACGGCAACGACAGCCCGCTCAGGCTGATCACCCGCAAGACATAGTCGAGCGGCGTGTCCTGCCGGACGGCGCTGATCACGCCGAGCGGCAGCCCGAATAGCACCGAAAATCCCAATGCCATGATGGCCAACTTCACGGTGATCGGGATGCGCGGCCCAATTTCGTCGATCGCCGGCATTTCGGAGACATAGGAAAAGCCGAGATCGCCCACGACAAGCGCGCTGATCCAATTCCAGTATTGGACCGGTATCGGCAGATCGAGGCCGAGTTCCTTTTCGAGCGCGGCCTTCTCGGCCGGATCAACGAAACCCGCGGAATCGAACATGATGTCGGCAATGTTGCCGGGCATCAGGCGAAGCAGAAGGAAGATCACGATCGACATGCCGACCAGCGTCAGCAACATCAAGAAGAAGCGCCTCACCAAGTAGCTTGTCACGGCCTGCCTCCGTTCATGGGGATGGGGTGTTCATGCACCATGCGTAACCGCCCGCTTTACGCAGGAACGAACGAAGCCAACCAGGTGTGATTTGACCCGGTTGGCTTCTCTCGTTCGTCCGTAGCGGCTACTTATCCAGCCAGACGTCTTCCAACCGCCAGCCGTTGTAGACGCTGTTGGTCATCGTCGTGAAGTTCTTCACGTGCGGTTGCCAACAGGTCGCCGACTTGTTGTTGAAGATGATCGGCCGTGCCGCGTCTTCCTGCAGCTTCTTGTCGATTTCCCACACGACTTTCTTGCGGGCGTCGACGTCTTCCATCATCGACTGTTTCTCGAAGAGCTTTTCGAGTTCGGCGTTGCAATAACCGGTGTAGTTACGCTGCGAGCCGCACGCATAGTTCTCGTAGAACATGGCGTCCGGGTCGTCCACGCCGATACCGGTGAGGTTCAAGCCGACCGAGTAGTCCTTGCGGGCCACTTTGGCGTGCCAGTTGCTGGTCTCGACGGTCTCAAGCTCGGCATCGACATAGATGCTCTTCAGATGGTCGATCAGGATAACCGCCGGGTCGCGATAGATCGCGATATTCCGGGTCGCAACCTTGACCTTGAGCCGGTTGTTCTCGTCATAGCCCTTCGACTTCATGATCGCGCGGGCCTTTTCGCGGTTCGCGTTGACGTCGGGATTATACCCCGCGACCGTCTTCAGGAATTCCGGCGGCATGCCCCAGACACCACTCGGCGGCGGCAGCAACGCGCCACTCTTGATGAACTGGCCATGACCCAGAATCTTGATAAAGGCGTCACGGTCGATTGACATCACCATCGCGCGGCGAATATCCGGATCGTTGAACGGCGGTTTGTCCTGATTGACGATCAGATTGGTGGAAACGTTGGTCGTCCGCAGTTTACACACCGCATTCGGCGCTTGTTCCTTGACGTCCTTCAGCAACGGAATCGTCACGTCCGAGTTGAACGTCATGTCGAACTTGCCGGCGATAAAGGCGAGAACGCGGGTCGAGCGGCTCTTGATGATGGTCCATTCGATCGCGTCGAGATACGGACGATCCTTTTTCCAGTACTCGTCGTTCTTCTTGAATTTTACGAATTCGTTCTGTTTCAACTGAACGAACTTGAACGGGCCGGTGCCGATGGGATGCGTGCGCATCTTCTTGGGCGGCACGTGGCACGGATAGACCGGCGAATAGCCGGACGCCAACAACGTGACGAATGCAGGCTGCTTGCGCTTCAGGTGGAATGTCACCTGCGTATCGCTATCGGCCGTGACCTTGTCCAGATTCCGGTACCAGGATTTGCGCGGGTTCTTGCGCAGCTTGGCTTTCCGTTTGCCTTGAAGCAGATCCCAAGTGCAGACAACGTCCTTCGCGCTGAACGGCTTGCCGTCATGCCATTTGACGCCGGAGCGCAGATTGAAGGTCAGCTTCGTCTTGTCCCCATTCCAGGACCATTTGGTCGCCAGGTCCGGGACGATGGTGTCGATGCTGTTCGTGGGCTTGCTCTGATCGTACATGATCAGATTGTTGAAAACCGGCATGTAGGGCGACAGCGTAGAGTTCGTCGCTTCCTCATGGATCGATCCGCTCGGCGGCGTTCCGCGGTGATACACCTTGAGCGTACCGCCGCTCTTCTGCGCGAGTGCCGCTCCGGCGCCAAGCGAGACGGCGAACAATGCGGCACCAGCCGCACAGACACTAATCTTCCGTAGCATATTCAGGGTCTCCTCCCATTGCATACGTTCTAGTTCTTATTGTTTTTCTTATTCGCACCGTTCGTATCGACGGCGCATTGCGTATCAGAAAGTGCGTAATGGGAGGATAGACGGAATCGCGGAAGGGGGGCAATCATATCGTGATTTATTTCTGACCGCAGCGGAACATGCCGACAACGGCAGGTTGACAACTCAGTCTTCGCCGGCGGCTTCGGCAGCAAGCGGGTCGCCGACGGAAGACCGGCCCGCGACATCGACCAAGGCTTCAATTCTCTCTCTAAGGGTTCCGGGCATTTCGACATCCGGACTGGTAAAGATCTCGGTCAACGCCCGCTCCAGCAAACCGATCCGCATGCGTGATTCGGGATCGTCCTTCGATGAGAGGGCCGCTTCCAATTGATCGCCGAGCCGCCGCTCATCCTGCGACCCGTGCGAATGCGTCAACGAATGGGCCAAGACAAGAGCGCGCCGCCAGGTCACCGCTTCCGCCTCGGCGGCGTCTTTGGCCGTCGCCGCGTCGATCAGAAGCGCGATGCGGTCGGGCGTGCATAGATCATGAAACTCAGCCCGCGCCTGTTTGACCAGGTGAACATTCGGAAGCCCCAGTTCCGCCTCGGCGCAACGCATGAAGTGTTCGAGCCGCTTTCCGGATGCGCGAATTTTTTCAAGCCAATCCGGATCGTCCCGCATATTCGTCGGTCCTAAGCGGTCAGTTCGTCGAAAAGGCGCGGCAGATCGGCCGCAGGAACGAGTCCAATCGGGTTTCCTGGATGTACAGCAGGCTGCGGCGGCCCCGCCGGCGTTTCCGGATCCAACCGATCCGCGCCAGTTTTCGGACATAGGATATGATCGTTGTCCGGGGCATCTCCATCGCCGCTGCGAGCGACGATTCATCGAACGGGCGCCGTTCCAAATGTCCCAGGGCGACCATGTCCATGATGATGACCTCGATGGCGACGAATCCCTCCGCGCGCCGAACGGCATAGTACTCCGCGCGCTGACTCAAGAATCGCCGGGCGCGTTCGAGTTCGGCCTCATCGAGGGATTTCTCCTGCTCTGGCATTCTCACACTGTGGAATTGCCGTTCACCCCGGATAGCTCTCGGTGGCGGCAACCCTTTCGATCAAGCGGCCATAGGATACTGTTCACCATTCAGCAAAGTCCTTGCCTAATAGCGCCCCCTATCGACAATCCTGTCGAGTTTCGACAAATGTCGATTACCACTTTAAGGAAAGAAACGAACATTATAACGGACCCGGTATTTACCGAAATGACCGCGGTCACAGGTTGGCGCAGCCGCATCGAGCCCGCCGGCACGCCACGCGTTGCAAGGGATTACTGCCGTCGGACTTACGGCATGTTTGCGTGCCGGATCGCTCTTCCGCTTCTTGCGTGCGGCGCTCGAAGTACGCCGCAAGCGGTTAAATCTTCCCGCCGGCCACCAGTCCCGGAAAATTCGAAACAAGGTCGCCGGCGTTTCGGCGGCGAAGAGCGCAGCAAGGGCCGAAAGACAGCGGTATTAGATTGATGAGGGGCAACCAGTGCACGGTTGCAAAGACCGACACCGCTCCCGATCAACTGCGATCTCTAACAGGAAACCTTCAAGGAATGGTGGGCGCGGCTGGGATTGAACCAGCGACCCCTACGATGTCAACGTAGTGCTCTCCCGCTGAGCTACGCGCCCGATCGCCCGATGTTTTGATGAGCGTATCGACGGCCGGGATGGTCCCTGCCGAGGCAAGGGGAATTACCACCAAACTTGCGGACAAGGCAAGCCTTTGCGCGCGCTTTCCCATCGCAATCGGCATCGATGAAATTTTGGATACTCGCCGGGCACGATCGAACCGCGGCTAGTGCGGCAGGAAGGTCTCGACCCGGTCGATCAATTCGTTGAGGTTGAACGGCTTCGACAGCACGTCGATGGGGTTGCCATCCAGGTCGCCGGCGCCGAGCGCGTCATGGGCATAGGCCGTCACCAGCAGGACACACAGGCCCGGCACCCGCCGTCGGGCCTGACGGGCCAATTCGATCCCGTCCAGGCCGGGCATGCGGATATCCGTGAGCAGCAGGTCGAAGTGATCCTCCTCGACCCGGCGCAGCGCCTCGGCCCCGTCGGGCACGGCTTCCACGTAGTATCCGGAACGCGAAATCGCCTGCGCGAGGAACTCGCGCATCGCCTCATCGTCTTCGACGATAAGAATGTGCGGCGCATCACCTTCCACGAGGCGTTCGGCCTTGACCGTCACGTCGATCGCTCCTAACCCTAAATCGGACACTGTCACAGCCGCTGACGAAGCGGTGTAAATTGTTTTATCGCTTCTTATCTTTCCAAAGTGTAAACACTGGGGAGTATTTGCTTTTTCAGGCTGGCGATGGGTTTGAATCGGCCTGAATCAGGCCAAAAATGAGGCAAAATTACGATGTCCGCGGCCCTTATCCGCAACGCCGAAATCGGCGATTTGTCCGCTGTCCTGGCGCTCTACGCGCATCACGTGGAGAACAGCCTCGGGACCTTCGAGGAGGTCGCCCCGACGGCGGATGAAATGACCCGCCGATGGCGGGCGATCACCGACGCCGGCCTGCCGTACCTGGTCTGCGAGGTCGACGGCACAGTCTTGGGATACTGCTACGCCGGGCTCTACCGGCCGCGCCATGCCTATCGTTTTTCGGTCGAGGATTCGGTCTACGTATCGCCCGATCACGCGCGGCGCGGGTATGGCCGGCTGCTTCTGTCCGAGTTGATCGACCGATGCACCCTATCGGGATACCGCCAAATGATCGCGGTGATCGGCGACAGCGGCAACGCCAGTTCCATCGGCCTGCACGGCGCCCTCGGCTTCGAGAAGGTCGGGTGTTTCCCGTCGATCGGGTTCAAGCAAAACCGCTGGGTCGACGTGATGCTGATGCAGCGACCGCTCGGCGACGGCGACGCCACGCCGCCAACCAACCGGGACACGCCAGCGATGGCATAGGCTTTGCTTCGACTCCGGTGTAGGGGAGACGAAAGCATGCCGAAAACTCAGTCCAACCGTCACATCCTGGCCGGAACGCTCCTGGCGGGCGTTATCCTGGCCGGAACGGCCGCAGCCCCGGACGCCGAGGCGCGAACGGCCCAGAAACGCTTGCCGATGCAAGGTTTATGCGCCGCCGCCATCGACCGGCAAGAGGCGCGGCATAAGATTCCGAAGAAGCTGCTGCAAGCCATCTCCATGGTCGAATCCGGGCGCTGGGACCCGAAGACCCGCAGCAAGATCGCCTGGCCCTGGACGGTGACGGCCAACGGCAAGGGGCGCTTTTTTCCCACCAAGCAGGCAGCGATCGCCCATGTGATGAAACTGAAGGGTCAGGGCATCCGCGTCATCGACGTCGGCTGCATGCAGGTGAACCTGCATTACCATCCGAAGGCATTTAAATCGTTGAGCGCGGCCTTCGACCCCAAGCGCAACGCCGATTACGCGGCAAGATTCCTGACGCGGCTGAAGCGCGAGCACCGAAGCTGGCGCAAGGCGGTGCAGCACTATCATTCGGCGACGCCCGCCAAGCGCGTCCCCTACCAGAACAAAGTCTATGCCGCCTGGCAGGACACCAAACGCCAATCCGCCCGTCCGGGCGCGACCACCGCGCGGACCCGCCTGCAGCGGACCGGACGCCAGATCGAGCGGGCGCATCGCGCGAAATTGTCGCGATACAAACGGCCCAGCCGGGCGGCCGCGATCCGAAAATCCGCCACCGCGCCGAAGAAAACCGGAAATTACCTATCGAAATGGCCGCCGCGGAGCGTCAAAGAACAGCGCCGTGCCCAGAACCTCGCCCGGATCTGGGCCATGGAAGCGCGGCAAGGCGCGAAAAAGCGCTAAAATCCGATCTCGTACGCGTATGTAACGGCCGAAATTGGTCTCGCTGTCCCCATATTGCCACCGTACGCGCGTTCAGCCCCATAACGCCGGCACCGGCGGGTGGATGATGCTGCCATCGAATTGGAGCGGCGGGTCGCGGTCCTTCGCCAAAAGCAGCGGACCGTCCAAATCGACGAAGGCCGCGCCCTGCGCCACGAGCAGCGCGGGCGCCATGGCCAGCGACGTGGAGATCATGCAGCCGACCATGATCTTCAGGCCCGCGGCGACAGCGGCATCCCGCAACGCGAGCGCCTCGGTCAGGCCGCCGGTCTTGTCCAGCTTGATGTTGATGACATCGTACAGCGCGGCCATACGGTCGATGTCCTGACGCGTATGGCAGGATTCGTCGGCGCAGATCGGCACCGGATGCGCCACCTCGGACAGCATATCGTCCTCGCCTTCCGGCAACGGCTGCTCGATCATCTGCACATGTAGTTTTTTAAGTTCCGTGGAGAAAGGCTCGACCATGCCGACGCTCCAGCCCTCGTTCGCATCGACGATCAAACGGGCGTTCGGGGCGTTTTCGCGTACGGCGGCCACCCGGTCCAGGTCACCGTCGCCGGTCAGCTTGATCTTCAACAACGGCCGGTACGCGTTTGCGCGCGCGCTTTCGGCCATCACGTCCGGCGTATCCACGCTGATCGTGTACGCCGTCTCCGCGGTTTGCAAATCCTCAAGCCCCGCCAGCGTCCACGCCCGTACACCTGCCCGTTTCGCCTCGATATCCCAGAGGGCGCAGTCGAGCGCGTTCCGCGCCGCCCCCGCCGGCATTGTTTCCTGCAACGACTGACGGTCCACGGCGCCGCTTTCCACCTTTGGCCCGATCGCTTCGAGGGCGGCGGTGACGCTTTCCTGACTCTCGTCGTAGCGCGGGTTGGCCATGCATTCGCCGCGGCCGATATGCGCCCCGTCGTTCAGTTCGACGACGACGATTTCGGTCTGGGTCCGCGTCCCGCGGGAGATCTTGAAGGCCGCGGCGAGCGGCCAGATTTCCGATCTGACCGTAACCTGCATCAGGTCAGCGCATCGACGATGCGGGCGACGCCGTTCTTCAACGGATCGACCGCCGGCAGCCCGGTCTCCGCCTCCGCCGCACCCAATATGTCGGCGGTTTCCGCCTCGGACAGGCGCGAGGTGTTGATCGCCACACCGACGCAGCGGATGTCGGGATTGGTCAGGCGCCCGGCCGCGATATTCGCGTCGATGGTTTCCGTCAGACTGTGGACCGGAATCGTGGGCGTACCGCGCATATGCGGCCGCCCCGGATCGTGACACACGACGACCGCATCGGGCTGCGAACCATGCAGCAGACCAAGCGTCACGCCGGCATAGGCCGCATGGAACAGCGAGCCTTGTCCCTCGACTACGTCCCAATGGTCCGGATCGTTATCCGGCGACAGTTTCTCCGCCACGCCCGAGACAAAATCCGACACCACGGCGTCGACCGATACGCCTTCGCCCGCGATGAAGATGCCGGTTTGTCCGGTCGCGCGGAATGTCGCCTTCATGCCGCGCGCGTGCATCTCGCGCTCGACAGCGAGCGAGGTATACATCTTGCCGACCGACACGTCAGTGCCGACGGTCAGGAATCGCTTACCGGTCCGTTTGTGGCCCTTACCCGTGTCGAATTTCTCCATCGAGTGCCGCACGTCGAACAAGTCGACGCCTTTCGCCGCGGCCGCCTCGGCCAGGCCCGGAACGTCGGCAAGCTTCGAATGCAGCCCGCTGGCGATGTTGTAGCCGAGGTCGACCGCCGCCAGCAGCGTGTTGGACCATTCGTCATTGAAGTAGCCGCCTTGGTTCACGACGCCGACCAGCAAGGTACGGGCGCCGGCTTCCGCCGCCTCCTGCAGCGTCTTGTCCGGCAGGCCGAGATCGGCCTGGCATCCATCCAGCCGCAACTGCCCGACACACCATTCCGGACGCCACTGCGCGACCCCGGCCGCGGTCTTCGCCGCCAGTTGATCCGGCGCATCACCAAGGAACATCAAATAGGGCGTAGGTATCTTCATGCTCGCCTCCCCGACTGCCGAAGATGGCGCGGCCGACGGCTATCGGCGCACCGTTGAACGCAAATTAACGCGAAATTTCGCCGTGCTGCCAAGCACTTTCAGCGTTTCGCCTTCCGCCTTCTACGCCGTCGTCCCAGCGATTTCAAGGCGTCGTAGAAGACCGACATCGCGCGATCGACCTCGTCCGTCGTGGTCGTCATCGGCGGCACGAGGCGCACGACATTTTTCAAATCCCGGACCCCGCGGATCTGGAAGATCAGCCCTTTTTCGAGGCAGTAATCGTAGATTTGTTTCGTTTCCTCATTCGCCGGTGTTTTTTGCTTCCGGTCGGTCACGAACTCGATTCCGAGCAAGACACCGCGGCCGCGGATATCGCCGATGATCTCGAATTCCTTCGCCATCTGCCGAAGCGCCTTTTTGATTCGGCGTTCGATCCGCGCGGCGCGGCCGGGCATGTCCTCGTCCACGACGATCTTCAGGCTTTCCTCGCCGGCGGCACACAGCAGCGGATCGGTGGCATGGCTGCGGGTCGCGAAGTAGCCGTTGTCCACCGCCTTCTTGGCGACCGCCGCGGTGCTGCAGACCCCGCTGATCGGCAGGCCGCCGCCGAAATGCTTCGAGATCGCGATGATATCCGGTGAAACACCCTCTTCGTGCTGGAAGCCGAACAGCTTTCCCGTCTTGCCGAGCCCGGTCTGCGCTTCGTCGAAAATCAGCAGCATGCCGCGCGCGTCGCAGGCCTCGCGCACCGCCTTGTAATAGCCCTTGGGCGGCACGATGATCCCGCCCGCGCTCAACACCGGCTCGCCGATGAAGGCGGCGGGCTTGCCGGTGAAATTGGCGTCCGCCAGTTCGAGGCTGGATGTCAGGCATTGCAGTTCGCAGCTCGGGAATTTCAGCCGCAGCGGACAGCGGTAGCAATAGGGCGTCAGGATCGATGCGGTCGCGGGCGCCACGACGCTGTGTTTTCGCCGGTCCCAATTGAACGACACCGACCGGGTCAGGTAGGACGTGGAGCCGTGCAAGCCGGCGTGCAAGCCGATGACGTCCATGCCGCCGGTCGCCTTACGCGCCAAATCGATCGACGCCTCGATGGAATCGCTGCCGCTGACGAGGAACAGAGATTTCTCCAATGGTTTCGGCAGCAACTTGCCGAGCCGTTCGTGCAGGCGGAGACGCGGCACGTTCAGCATCGTATTGCTGGCGTGCATCATCGTTTTCATCGTCTTTTCGATGACCGCAACCATGCGCGGGTGCTGATGACCGAGCGCCGCGCCCATCTGCCCCGATTGGAAGTCGAGATATTCCTTGCCGTCCGTATCGACGACGGTGCTGCCGTGGGATTGCTGCAGGACCGGCCGGTTCTCCAGCCCGCCCATATAGCTCCCGCCCTCCGTCGGGAACATCCAACGGCGCACGGTGTTGCGAATGCGTATCGCGTCCATCGTCACCCCTTCCTTGTTGCCTGAGGAAAAGGGTACCCGAAACGCCGAACAACCGCCTAATGGCCTGGTATCACCGAATGCGGAAACAATAGAGTACTAGGGTGACGCGTGTTTTTCGGACGTCAGATGCGAGACGTCGGCGACACGCCGGTCCGACCCGATGAACCACAAAAGGCCGCCCGGAAGGCTAAGCGCGATCAGGCCCAGCCCGAAAAGTACGGAAACGGCTGCAGCGCCCCCGGCAGCGACGCCGATCAACCCGAATGCCGCGACCATCGCACCCTCTCGCAATCCCCATCCCGCGACCGACACCGGGATCGTCGCAAGCAGCAGAACAGACGGTACCAGCACGAGACAATCCATGAAGGTCGCCGGCAGATCGAGGGACCAGAACAGCATAAAGAAGACCGTGACCGTCAGCAGATGCCCCGCCACCGAGAGCCCAACGACCGGTAGCAGTACCTTGGGACGCGAAAATGCCAAGCGTGCGGCCACGGACAGAGCCGTCAGTCCGCGAAAAATCTTCCAGCGGTGGAGCGATACCGGCATCCAGGACATCAGCAACAGCATGGAAATGCCGATCGCCGCGAGGATGAAGATCAATGTGAAGGTCAACCGCGCCGCTGGATCGTCCACCCGTTGATAGAACAAAGGCTGGGCCACGGCGACGAGAAGGACCTGGCTTGCGAGGCCGAGGACACGATCCAGGATAACGCTGTTGATGGCGGGCTCCAGCGGCAGGCCCGCCCGAAAGGATCGGTAGATGCGGATTCCGTCGCCACCGACGGTCGACGGCAGCGCCTGATTAAAGAACATCCCTTCGAAGAAGAACCGGAAAGCCGTCTTGAACGGCAAGCCCTGGTCGAATTGGCGCATGACGATCCGCCAACGCCACGTCGCCAGCAGAAACTGCGTCAACATGAGCGTCAGTGCGACCGGCACGATCCAAATTGGAATGCCGCGGACCCGATCCATCGTATCGCCGATATCGACATTGCCGACGACCAGCCAGATCAGACCGATCGTAACGGCGGCCTTCAGGCAAAAAACGATCAATCTTGTAAAGGAACTTCGTGCCATTCCGCCCCGCGGTAGGATGCCGATATCCGGCAGGCGGTGCCGCTACGGCAGCACGTTAGACGAGGATATCGACGAGCTGGCCGTTACCGGACGCCGAGCCGGAACTCAGCGATTGAGCCGCCGACTGGGTCGCTTCCTGGACCAAAGCCACGACCTGCTGGTCACGCTGCGCCTGCAGCTTGAGCGCCAGGATACTGGTGTCCCGACTCACTGCGAGCGAACTGGCTACTATGTCTGACATCCGGTTCCGTCCCGTTGCCGTCCTGCGTAAGACATGACGCTTATCGGATTTGGGTTAACAAATCGCTAGGAACTGGCGGCCACCGGCCGCCATCGCCTACCCGCCGATGCCTATTTATCGGCGTCCGCCGCGACTTTCATGCTGATGATCTTGTCGGGATCGTCGACCAGACCGTTGGCACTGGCCGAGCCCTTCTTGATCTTATGCACGAATTCCATGCCCTCGACCACGCGGCCCCATGCGGTGTACTGACCGTCCAAATGCGGCGCATCCGCAAACACGATGAAAAACTGGCTGTTCGCGCTGTTCGGATCCGCCGTTCGTGCCATCGACAGAACGCCCTCGCCATGCTTGACGTCGTTGAACTCGGCCTTTAGGTCGGGCTTGTCCGAGCCGCCGCGTCCGGTTCCGGTGGGATCGCCGGCTTGCGCCATGAACCCATCGATCACGCGATGGAACACGATACCGTCGTAGAACCCTTCGCGCGCAAGTTCCTTGATGCGTGCGACGTGATTGGGGGCCTTGTCGGAAAACAGTTCGATGACCACGCGGCCATCTTTGAGTTCGAGATAGATCATGTTTTCTTTATCTGCTGCTATGACGGGACTATGCCACAAACAAATGGCAGCGACCGCAATTAAAAAGAAACGTCTGGGAAGCATCAAGATGCCTTACGTTGGTTCATCCATTTCGCGCCGACAAAATAAGGCATTCGGCCCCCTGGCGCATCTTCACAAATAGGCTCATGGAACTTTGTCGAAACTGTGACGGAAAGACACTCACCCATGCCCGCTGACAAGACCACGTCGGACCGAAGCGAGATCGAGATAGTCGACCTCGACGGCGTGCGCATCCGCACCCGCCAAAAGGGCGACGGCGGCGATACGGTTCTTTTGCTGCATGGCCTCGGCGGGGACGCGACGAGTTGGACACTGAACCAGAAGGCGCTTGCGAGCACACGCCGCGTCATCGCCATCGACCTGCCGGGGCATGGCGGTTCGTCCCGGGCGATCGGCGACGGCGGCATCCCGTCGATCGCCCGGCTGATCGCGGACCTGCCCGATGCCCTGAACATCGACCGGTTCGACCTCGTGGGGTTATCGATGGGCGGGGCGGTCGCGCTCGAACTCGCGCTGCACCACGGCAGCCGCGTGCGCAGCCTGACCTGCGTGAGTTCGGCCGGGTTCGGCGACGAAATCAACACGGATTTCATCAACGGTTACCTGCGCGCCGAAACCATGCAGGCGATGCGGCCGAATATCGCCATCCTGTTTCACGACGACCGCCGCGTAAACGACGCGATGGTCAGCTATGCGGTCATGGCGCGTCAAAATCCCGAGTTCCGCGCCGGCATCGCGCGCATGACCGAAGCGAATTTTCCCGCGGGCAGGCAACGCTATACCTATACCGATCGGCTGCAGGACCTGGCCATGCCGATCCATCTCATCTGGGGCCGTCACGACCGGATCGCGCCGCCGGCCCATGCCGAACGGCTGACATCGACATTACCGGTCACGATGATCGAAGATGCCGGGCATATGCCCAACGTCGAGGCGGCAGACGCCTTCAACGATGCGCTCCTTCGAATTCTTCAGGATCCGTCGTCGGGTTGCGCGCCGTAGGTTTGGAATTTCTCCAAAACACGCTGCATTTCATCGGCGGGAAGAAGAACCGGCTCTCCGGCCTGCACGGCGCGCCAATACTGCGCGGCCAAGGTTTCGACCTCGACCGCAAGCGCGAGCGCATTGGCCAGAGTTTCCCCAAGAGCGATCATGCCGTGGTTGGCCAGTAGACAGGCCCGGCGATCTTGCAACGCCTTCAACGCATAGTCCGACAGCGCCTGCGTGCCAAAGGTGGCGTACGGCGCGCATCGGATGGAGTCGCCGCCGGCGACCGCGACCATGTAGTGGAATGCGGGAATGTGGCGATGCAGGCAGGCCAGCGTCGTGGCGAACATGGCATGAGTATGGACGACGGCGCCCGCATCGCCGCGCGCATTCAGGATATCCAAGTGAAAACGCCATTCGCTGGAGGGATTCATCTGCCCCGGCGGCACGGACCCGTCGGTCGCCATGAAGACAATGTCATCCGGCGTCAGCGTTTCATACGGCATGCCGGACGGGGTGATGAGCAAGCCGCCCTCGACCCGCGCGCTGATGTTGCCCGCACTGCCCTGGTTGATCCCGAGGGCGTTCATCTTCAGGCAGGCGTCGATGATCTCCTGCCGCAGGTCCGGGGTATCGTCCGGCATCACGTTTCCGCCCGTTCCGGAAATAAATCGGCCAAGCCTTCGCGGCTGGCCGCCGCAATTCCCCGTTCCGTGATCAGACCCGTCACCAGGCGCGCCGGCGTGACGTCGAATGCAAAGTTCGCGCAGGCCGACCCGTCGGGCACGATCGAGACGGTTTCGATCGCGCCGTCCTGCGTCCGGCCCGTGATATGCGACACCTCGTCGGTGGCCCGCTCCTCGATCGGAATCGACGCCACGCCGTCCTCGATCGTCCAATCAATGGTGGGCGACGGCAACGCGACATAAAACGGGACGTCATTATCAAAGGCGGCGAGCGCCTTAAGATAAGTACCGATCTTGTTCGCCACGTCACCGCTTGCGGTCGTGCGATCGGTGCCCGTGATGCACAGATCGACCATGCCATGCTGCATCAGGTGCCCGCCCACGTTGTCCGCGATCACCGTATGCGGCACACCATGACGGCCGAGTTCCCAAGCGGTCAGGCTGGCGCCCTGGTTGCGCGGCCGGGTTTCGTCGATCCAGACATGAACATCCATCCCGGCGTCATGCGCCTGGTAAATCGGCGACGTGGCGGTGCCCCAGTCGACGGTGGCGAGCCAGCCGGCGTTGCAATGCGTCAGCACATTCACCGGCCCGTCCGGTTTCGCCGCCGCCGCGGCCCGGATCACGGCGAGGCCATGTTCGCCGATCCGCCGGTTGATGACCACGTCTTCGTCGCAGATTGCCGCGGCCCGGGCATAGGCCGCCGCCGCGCGGGCGTTCGCGCCGAGCGGCTCCAGTACAAGGCGCATTTCATCGAGCGCCCAGCGCAGGTTCACCGCCGTCGGGCGTGTCCTCCCGAGGCGCTGCAGGGCCGCCGTCAACGATCCATCGCCGGGATCTTCCTGCATCGCCAGCGCGACACCATAGGCCGCCGTGGCGCCGATCAGCGGCGCGCCGCGCACCTGCATGATCTCGATCGCGCGGGCGGCATCCTCGACCGTGCGCAGCGCGACTTGCACGAATTCATGCGGCAGCCGCGTCTGGTCGATGATCTCGATCGACCAGCCGTCGTCCGCGATCCAGATCGTGCGATATGCCGTGCCGTCGACCTTCATCCGACTAATACCCCAATGTCAGCGCGTCGGGCCGGCGTGGATCGGACGCGCCGTACAAGACCCCGTCGACCCGCATGATCGATTGCAGGCTGCCCATCGGCCGCCCCTGCTTCAGCGTGTGACCCATCGCCTGCAACAGGCGTTGGGTATCTGGGCTCAGCCCTTCTTCGATCCGCAATGTGTCCGGCAGCCATTGATGATGGACCCGCGGCGCATGCGTCGCCTCCGCGATGTTCATCTTGTGATCGATCACATTGATTAGAAGCTGCAACACGGTAGTGATGATTCGGCTGCCGCCGGGACTGCCGGTGGCCAGCAGAACCTCGCCGTCCTTGAACACGATGGTCGGGCTCATCGAGCTCAAGGGCCGCTTACCGCCGCCGACCGCGTTGGCGTCGCCGCCGATCAAGCCGTAGGCGTTCGGCACACCGGGCTTGGCCGAGAAATCCCCCATTTCATTGTTCAGCAGGATACCGGTCCCCGCCGCGACGATTCCGGTGCCGTAGCTGAAATTCAGCGTATAGGTATTCGACACCGTATTTCCGAACCGGTCCATGACCGTGTAGTGCGTGGTGTTCGGTCCTTCATACGGCAACGGATCACCGGGCAGGATGTCGGTGGACGGTGTCGCCTTTTTCGGGTCGATGCCGCGGCGCAAAGCCGTCGCGTATTTCTTGGAGACCAACCCGCGTACCGGCACCTTCCAATACCCCGGATCACCCAAATATTTCGACCGGTCCGCATAGGCGCGTTTCATGGCCTCCGCCATCACATGCAAACCGCCGGCGCTGTTATGTCCCAACGCGGCCAGGTCGTAGCCCTCGAGGACGTTCAGAATCTGCACGATATGGACGCCCCCGGAACTCGGCGGCGGCATCGATCGAATTTCATATCCCCGGTAAGTGCCGCGCACGGCCTCGCGCTCGACCGGCGCGTAGCCCGCCAGATCTTCGAGCGTCATGATGCCGTCGTTGGCCTCCATCTCGGCCGCGATGCGCTTGGCGATCGTACCGCGATAGAAGGCGTTGGGGCCCTCTTCCGAGATCGCCTTAAGCGACCCGAACAAATCGCTTTGAACCAGCCGGGCACCGGCCTTGAGAGGCGTATCGTCATCGCCAAAAAAGATCTTCCGGGTCGCCGCCGACTGCGCGAGGCGCTTCTTGCGCCGCTCCAACTGGCGCGCCATGTCGTCGCTGACGAGGAAGCCGTCGCCTGCCAGCCGAAGCGCCGGGGCCATCACATCCTTCAGCGTCATGGTGCCGTATTTACGAAGCGCCAGCGTCAGCCCGGCCACGGTACCGGGAATGCCGACCGCCTTATGGCTGTACCGGAAGGCCTCTTTATCGACATTGCCGGCTGCATCGAGATACATGTCACGGGTTGCCGCGGCCGGGGCGGCCTCGCGGTAATCGATGGCAACCGTCCGGCCCGATTCGGCATCGTGAATCATCATGAACCCGCCGCCGCCGAGATTGCCGGCCCGCGGCAGCGTGGCCGCGAGCGCAAATCCCACCGCCACCGCCGCGTCCACCGCATTGCCGCCACGCTGCAGAATGTCCAACCCGATCCGGGTTGCGTTCGCTTCCTGGGTCGCCACCATCCCGGACCGCCCCAGAACCGGGTGGACACGGTCCTCACCCGTACGGAACCCGTCGGTCTGTGCATAAACAGTGGTGCTCGCGTAAAGAACGAAAGAGACAATAATGATTACCGTACGCACCGCCGTCGCAGTCGCCATACGCGCATTGTGCCGGCTATGCGTACACTGCGCCCCAGCCGATACAAAGCCGAACGGCCACCGCAGGTGTTGAACAGATCGACGTATTGATTTCATGTACTTTTCCCGTCCATCGGCTTACAGAACACCTTGTACGGCATTCACGAAGATCGTACGTAAATCGTCGGTGGTCAGCTGTTTTGGGTTTCCGGGGCGTGTCGGGTCGTCGTACGCGAGCAGCGCGACCGCGTCGGCGCGATCGGCCGGCACGCCGATATCGGCAAGAGTATGCGGTATTCCCAACGTCTTGCGAAATTCCAAAACAAAATCGGTGAGCGCGTCCACATCATTCCCGGTCGCACCGAGAAATCGCATAACCTGTTGGGATTGCTGGCCGATAACGTCGGCATTGTGCTGCAACACATAGGGCAAAACCACCGCGTTCGTGAGACCGTGGTGGGTGCCGTACAGGCTGCCGACCGCGTGGCTGACCGCATGTACGCCGCCCAACCCTTTCTGGAACGCGGTCGCCCCCATGGACGCTGCCGCAAGGACATGGCTGCGCGCCTGCACGTTCTCACCGTATGCGTACGCGACGGGCAGCCATTCGGCCAGCAGCCGCATGCCTTCGAGAGCAATCCCATCGGCCAGCGGATGGTACCCGGGGGCACAATACGCTTCGAAGTTATGAATGAATGCATCCAGCCCGGTCGCGGCCGTCAACGCCGGCGGCAAGGCCAAAGTCGTTTTGGGGTCGTCGATCACGACTTTCGCCATCATGGCAGGGTGGAAGATGACCCGTTTTCGCCGATCGACGTCATCCGCGATGATGGCCGCGCGCCCGACCTCGGATCCGGTGCCCGCCGTCGTGGGTATAGCAATGATCGATGCTATCGCGCGCATATCGGCGCGCGACCAGTTGTCGCCGACATCCTCGAAGTCGCCGATCGGCCGCGACTGCCCCGCCATAAAGGCGATCGCCTTGCCCGCGTCGAGCGCGCTGCCGCCGCCGAAAGCGATCACGCCGTCATGCTCACCGTCCCGGAACACGGCCACACCGGCATTCACGTTGGAATCCCGCGGGTTGGGCTGAACATGCGGAAAAATCGCGAGATCGAGACCCTGCTTCCCGCAGGCATCTACCACGTCCTGGACCAGCGGCAACCCGGCCAACCCCGGATCGGTCACCAGCAAAGGCCGTTTGAGCCCAAGCTCCGCACAGACCGCCGGCAATTCAGCGAGACGGCCGGGCCCGAACCGGACACGCGTCGGGTAATTCCAGTCGCCCGTGAGGGTCTCAGCGTCGATCTGCATTTGTAACCCGTTAAATCGGCCCGAACCGTGTTTGCCTAACCGCGCTCGAAGGTGCGGCGCAATTCCCAATCGGTGACCCGGCGGTCGTATTCGCTCTGCTCCCAGCGCCCGGTATGCAGGTAATGTTCGACGACGTCATCGCCCAAGACATCGCGCAGAACGGATGACTCCTCCAGCGCCGCCAACGCCTCTCGCAACGTCCGCGGCACGTCGGCGACGTTCTCCATTTCATAAATATTGCCGGAAATGGCGGGTTCCAGTTCCAGCTTATTCTCGATTCCGTAGAGGCCGGCCGCCACCGTCGCGGCGAAGGAGAGATACGGATTCACGTCGGCGCCGGGAATCCGGCATTCGACCCGCAGCGCCGGGCCGTGCCCGACCGTCCTGAATCCGGCGGTGCGGTTGTCCCGGCTCCACGCCGCCTTGGTCGGCGCGAAGGATCCCGCCTGGAATCGTTTGTAGGAGTTGATAAAGGGCGCATAGAAATAGGTCACGTCGCGCACCAGCGCGAGTTGTCCGGCCAAGTAATGGCGAAACAGCGGAGACATGCCGTCTTCCGCTTTTTCATCGTAAAACAGTGCCTTATCGGTCTCCGCGTCCCACAACGACGAATGTAGATGACAACTGTTGCCGGCCAAATCGAGGTTCCACTTGGCCATGAAGGTAATCGCCTTGCCTTGGCCGTAGGCGATTTCCTTAGCCCCGTTCTTATAGATCGAATGGCGGTCCGCCATTTCCAGGGCTTCGGCATATTGCAGGTTGATCTCCTCCTGCCCCGGCCCCCACTCGCCCTTCGAGAACTCGACCGGTACCGCCGCGCCGTCCATGCCGTTGCGGATTGCGCGGATCAGATCCTCTTCCTTCGTGGTCTGGAAGATATGGTAATCCTCGATATACCAGCCCGCGGTCTTGAGATCCTGATAGTTCTTATCGCGCGCCGTCTCGTACGTCTCATCGAAGACGTACAACTCGAGTTCCGACCCCATCTTGACGGTGAAGCCCATGTCGCGGGCGCGCGCCAACTGCTGCTTCAGCATCGAGCGCGGCGCGTGCGGTAGGTCCACCCCGTGATGATCCCGGCAATCGGCCATCACCAGCGCGGTCGCCTCGAGCCATGGAATCCGCCGTAAGGTGGCGAGATCCGGTTTCAGGGCGAAATCGCCGTATCCGGTGTCCCAAGACGCCGCCTGATACCCCGGCACGGGTTCCATATCCATGTCGACGGTCAGCAGGTAATCGCAGACATGCATCTCGTCGAGGCATTTTTCGACGAAGAACCGCCCGGTGACCCGCTTGCCGATCAATCGCCCCTGCATATCGGGAAAACAGACGAGAACGGTGTCGATTAACCCGCTCTCGACGTCGGCCCGCAGGCCGGGAACATCCAAATTGCCGCTCATTACCGCTCCCAGGTCAATTCAATCGCAAATGAAAGGATTTCGGGCGTGTCAGCTGTTCGTATCCTACCCGGGAAAGGGTACATCCGCGACCGGAGTTCTTCACCCCCGTCCAGGCGAGCGCCGGGTCGAGATAATCGCACCGGTTCATGAACCAAGTACCCGTTTCGACCTGGTCCCCGATGCGCTTCGCCGCCGAGACATCCTGCGTCCAGACCGATGCGGTCAAGCCGTAATCGCTGTCGTTCATCAGGGCGATGGCCTCGTCATCCGACCCAACCGGCATGATCCCGACCACGGGGCCGAAACTCTCCTCCCGCATGATCCGCATATCATGGCTGACATCGGTCAGAACCTGCGGCGCGATATAGGGCGAACCGGGCGCCGCCGCCGGGAAGCCGCCGGCGTCGACCAAAGGCCGCGCACCGGCGGATATCGCATCTTCCGTATGTACGCGTACTATGTCCGCAAGCGACGTTCGTGCCATCGGGCCCAGATTTACGTTATTTTCCGTCGGGTTCCCGAGATTGTATCGCTTTACTAATTCGGTATACGCATCAATAAAGTTTCGAGATATGGACTTATGTACGTAAATTCGTTCGATCCCACAGCAGGATTGCCCGCTGTTGAAGAACGCCCCGTCGACGAGCGTTTCGACCGCAAGGTCCAGATCGGCATCGGCGCGGACATAGGCCGGATCCTTGCCACCCAGTTCAAGACCCGCACCTGCGAAGCGGTCCGCCAAGGCATGCTGCACCGCCTGACCGCCCGCCACCGAGCCGGTGAAGGCGACGAAGCCAATTCCGTCCTGCGCCATCAGCGTGGCCGCTTTCGTGTGATCCAGATAAAGGTATTGAAATACCCCTTCCGGCAAACCGGCCTTGGCAAAGGCCGCGGCGAACCGTTCCGCCGTCAACGGGGTCTGGTGCGACGGCTTGAGGATCACGGCGTTTCCGGCGGCTAGCGCAGGAATGATCGAGTTGACGGAGGTCAGATACGGGTAGTTCCATGGTGCGAGGACGAAAACGACGCCATGCGGTTCGCGACGGATGAACCGCTCGAACCCATCCATCGGGGCCGCCGCGATGTCGGCCAAGGCGTCCGGCGCGATCTCGATCATATGCCGCGCCCGTTCCTCGAATCCCCGAACCTCGCCCGGCGCCTGGCTGATCGGCCGGCCCATCTGCCAGGTCAATTCCTCGGCAATCGCCGGGGCGTTTGCGACGAAGGCGTCCACCGCATCGCTCAGGACTCGCAATCGCGCCTCAAGGTCCGCCGCGCGCCAGTCGCGTTGCGCCGTTTGCGCACGCTCCAGCGCCGTCGCCACGGCGTCATCTCCGGCGAGCGGGCGCTCGACGTAAACGCGCCCATCGACCGGCGAAATCGTCTGGAAAACTTCGGCCACTTCGGCATCCTCGTTTGCGGCATAATCCCAGCGGCGCGGCCACCGGGTGAGCGTGCGACCTTGATATCACCTCGCCCGGACGGCGGGAAAGGGCATTCTCTAGGCTGACAAAGCGGGCAAGCTCTGCAACGATGAGCGCTCCAACGACGCACGAATTCGGGAAACATCAGGCCATGCCGTCAGCCAGCCATGTCATCGCCCTCGACCAGGGAACGAGCAGCACTCGGGCGGTCTTGTTCGATGCGAACCGAATACCGGTCGCGCAGGCGCAGTCCGAGCTTCGGCAAATCTATCCGCGGCCCGGCTGGGTCGAGCACGACGCGGAGGAAATTTGGCAAGCGTCGGTCACGGTGTTGCGCGATGCTCTCAGTCAAAGCGGCGTCGACCCGTCGGATGTCGCGGCGATCGGGATCACCAATCAGCGCGAGACCGTCGTGTTATGGGACCGGGAAACCGGCACCCCCATCCACAACGCCATCGTCTGGCAGGACCGCCGGACCGCCGACGCCTGTGCGGCATTCAGAAAGGCCGGGCACGAGGCCGGCATCCGCAGCAAGACCGGCCTGCTGCTGGATCCCTATTTCAGCGCCAGCAAGATCGCCTGGCTGCTCGACACGGTCGACGGCGCGCGGGCCGCGGCGGACAAGGGAAAGCTCGCGGCCGGGACGATGGACAGCTTCGTGCTTTGGCGGTTGACCGGCGGCGCGGTGCATGCGACGGACGCCACCAACGCGTCCCGCACCATGTTATTCGATATACACCGGCAGCGCTGGGACGACGACCTTTGCACCCTGTTCAACATCCCCCGGTCGATCTTGCCGGACGTGCGCGATTGCGCCGCCGATTTCGGCACGACCGCCGGCGAGGTACTCGGCGCCCCCGTCGCCATCCGCGGCATCGCCGGTGATCAGCAAGCCGCCACAGTCGGCCAAGCCTGCTTCGCGCCGGGATCGATCAAGAGCACCTACGGCACCGGCTGTTTCGTCCTGACCAATACGGGCGAAACCGCGCTCGAGTCCGAGAACGAGCTGCTGACGACGGTCGCCTATCGGTTGGGCGGAAAGACCACCTACGCCATCGAAGGCAGTATCTTCGTCGCCGGCGCAGCCATTCAATGGCTGCGCGATGAATTGAAGGTGATCGGATCGGCGCCGGAATCGGCCGAGCTGTTTGCCCAAGCCGCGCCGGAGAGCGGCGTCTATATGGTGCCCGCCTTCGCGGGTCTCGGCGCGCCGTATTGGGACAGCGGCGCGCGTGGCGCGATCCTCGGCCTGACACGGGGCAGCGGCCCGGCGGAAATCGTCCGCGCGACAATCGAATCCGTCGCCTATCAGACCCGCGACCTGTTCGAGGCCATGGCCGCCGACGGTGCCGCAACGCCTGCATCGGTGCGGGTCGACGGCGGGATGGCGGCGAATGACCCGTTCCTGCAATTCTTGGCGGATGTCCTCGACATTCCGGTGGAACGCCCGCCGATCACCGAGACGACCGTCCTGGGCGCGGCCTATCTCGCGGGGATGCAGTCCGGGCTCTATCCATCGCCGGAAGAAATGGCAGACGCCTGGCATTGCGACGCTCGGTTCGTTCCCGCAATGGATGCGACGGAGCGCGCCCGGCGCTATGCCGGCTGGCAGGACGCCGTGCAGCGCGTCCGGACTTCCGGTTAATCGACGGCTAAGCCGGGGCTTCGTTGTGGATCTTGCTCTTGCGCAGGCGCGAGGTGCGCAGTTCACCGGCCTCTTCGAGAATCGGATAGGCGGCGGAGGTGAGATGGCTGTTGATGCGTTTCAGGTCGCGCAGAATATCCAGATGCAAAGACGACGTTTCGATGCTCTCGCGCATGCCGCTTTTCAACCTTTCATGGTGATTCTCGGCCGCGTCGCGCTCGAGTTGCCGGAAGGTATCTTTTTCCATCAGCAGCTTGCGCGCCAGGGCATGATCGCCCGACACGAAGACGCTGGTCGCGAGTTTTAGATTCTCCTGAACCCGGTGGTGCAGATCGGCGATTTCGCTCAAGCCCTCGTCTGAAAAGGCCAGGCGGTATTTGATCTTCTTGGCCGCGAGTTCCATCAGGTTCTTGTCGATGATGTCGCCGATATGTTCGAGATTCGTCGAGAAGCTCATGATTTCGTTGCAACGCTGGTTGTCCTCGTCACCCAATTCCTGCCTGCTCACGTCGGTCAGATACAGCTTGGTCTGTTCATACAGGCGATCGACGATATCGTCGGATGCCGTCACCCGGTTCAGCGACTCCTTGTCATCCCGCCGCAGCGTGTCCATTGATCCGCTCAACATCTCGTCCAGGATATCGGCAATACGCAGCGTCTCACGGGTCGCGTTGGCCAACGCGACAGCGGGCTCGTCCACCGCCGAAGGATCCAGATAGCGGGCTTCTCCCTCGTCGGACGACACCGCCCGGTCCGGAATCCATCGTTCCATCAGTGCGCTGACGGGTCCGATGGCGAAGATGAAGATCATCGCCAGGCCCAGGTTGAACGCCGTGTGGAAGTTCACGACCTGGCGCACCGGATCCGCTTCGATCTGCGGGATGTATTCGGCCACATATGCCAGGAAGGGAAATACCAGGATACAGCCGACCGCCTTGAATACGGCGTTACCGACGGCGACCCGACGCGCCGCCGCCGCCGACCCCAAGGTCGCGGTGATCGGCGGAATCGCACCGCCAAGATTTGCACCCAGGACCAACGGGAAGATCAAAGCCACCGGTATCGCCCCGGCGCCCACGAGCGATGCGACCAACAGCACGATCGCCAAACTCGAATGAGCAAGCCATGTCAGCAAGGCGGTTAGGAGGATCGCCAAAACCGGCTCGTCACCGAGCGACGTGACAAGCGCCAGAACGATCTTCGAATCGCGGATCGGCTGAGAATTCGCGACGATCAAACTGAGGGCGAGCAGGATAAGCCCTAGCCCGATGGTCAGGCGGCCGATATCGCGCGTTCGTTTGCGCTGGCCGCCTTGAAACGCGATGAAGCCGATGGTGATCAACACCGGCGATACCCAAACGATGTTCAGGCTGAACAGCTGCGCGACCAAGGTCGTGCCGACATCGGCGCCCAGCATCACCGCAAGCGCGGCTGCCGAGATCACCAGTCCACGGCCCGCGAAGGACGCGGTCATCAAGCAGGTGGCTGTGCTGCTCTGCAGGAGGGTGGTCACACCCAAGCCCGCAAGAAAGGCGGTAAACCGATTCGACAGATACCGTCCCAAGATAAGGCGGAGCGTTCCGCCGAAGGCACGAGTCATACCCGTCCGCACCATGCGCATTGCCCAAAGCAACAGGGCAATGGCACCGATCAGATTCATTAAAATAATCGTCGCGGAAATGGCATATGTCCTTTCGAACGAATCACGATTGGATAGCCGTCCGGCACGGGTCCAGCGGCTACATTTATTACGGTTTTATTACAGGATCGCGAAGTATACGCCAATTTTTCGAAAATCGGTGAATTTTCTGCCCACCAAACCGTTGCGCCGTCGCCTCTCTTTTCCGCATTCCTCTTGGATATTCCGGTCAAGCCCGCTACATACCGGTACACACTTCCTGTCCATCAGATCAAAACGGTGATGCCCGACATTCTCTTGGTTCTCATGGGCCTCACCGTCTTGGTGGCCGCCGGCGAGGCGACATTGCGCGGCGCGGTGGGACTTGCGCGCAAAGTGAACATGCCGCCGGCGGCGATCGGTCTGACGATCGTCGGCTTCGGCACATCGCTGCCGGAGCTCGTGGTCAGCGTACAGGCCGCTCTCGACGCGAAACCCGGGTTTGCCGTCGGCAATGCCGTCGGCAGCAACATCGCCAACAGCTTGTTGATTCTGGGATGCGCGGCGCTTGTCCGGCCGCTGCATTGCGAACCGCGGTCCTTACGGCGCGACGGCGGTGCGATGCTGGTC
This sequence comes from Alphaproteobacteria bacterium, assembly GCA_965228695.1. Lineage (GTDB taxonomy): Bacteria > Pseudomonadota > Alphaproteobacteria > UBA8366 > UBA8366 > JAJFJD01. The sequence goes on from CBDDIB010000001.1 coordinate 204,296, forward strand.
GCCACGCTCATCTGCATCGCGCTGGGCATGACCGGGCAAGTCGTTTTTTGGCAAGGATTGCTGATGATCGTCATGCTCTTTGCGTTTATCGGCTGGTCCTATCAGCAGGATCGAAATTGGGCGGATCTACCCGCCGACTTGCATGAACGGGAAGGTGCCGAGGTTGGCGTCGTACCCGAGTCCATGCCCTTCGTCCTCGCTATGCTGCTATCCGGGCTCGTAGGGCTTGGGATTGGCGCGAATATGATGGTCGAAGGCGCCGCGGCGATCGGCGCGCGTGCCGGCATCCCGGACGCCGTGCTCGGCCTCACCGTATTCGCATTCGGCACGTCGCTGCCGGAACTGGTCGCGGCCATGGTTGCCGCGTGGCGCGGTCATACCGATGTGGCGGTCGGCAACGTCATCGGCAGCAATATCTTCAACCTGATGGGGATTCTCGGCGCGGCATCGCTGGTCACCCCAATTCCGTTCAACGAATCCCTGCAACAGGTCGATCTTTGGGTGCTGCTGGCCGCAACGCTGGTCCTGTTCCCGGTGATCATCAGTGGCTGGCGCATCAGCCGTCGCGAAGGTGCGCTGCTTTTGTTCTGCTACATCGGCTATATTGGCAGCGTCGCATGGCGGACCTTGTAACGGGAGGCAGCTTTCTGTCATGAGCGAACTGTCCATCCACTTTCCCCGCGTCATCGGGCATCGCGGCGCGGTCGGCCATGCGCCGGAGAACACGCTAGCCGGTATCCGCAAGGCGGCGGAACTGGGCGCCACTTGGGTCGAGTTCGATGTCGCCCTGACCCAGGACGACATCCCGGTCTTAATGCACGACGACACCGTCGACCGCACGACCGACGGGTCCGGCAATTTGGCCGACATGACGCTCCAGGATGTCCGCAAACTGGATGCCGGGCGCTGGTTCTCGGACGCCTTCGCCGGCGAGCGCATCCCGACCCTGACCGAAACGATCCGTCTGCTCGACACGCTTGGCCTCGGCGCGAATGTGGAAATCAAACCGACACCGGGCCGGGCAACCGAAACAGGCCGTATCGTCGCGAAACAGGTCGCCGACGAATGGCCGAACAGCCTGCGCGCGCCGGTTTTCTCCAGCTTTCAGGTAGACGCTCTGGTCGCCGCGCAACAGACCGCACCGGCAATCCCCCGCGGCTGGCTGATGCGGCGGCCCGGCAAGGATTGGCGGGACCAGGCCCGGGCATTGGATTGCCTTTCCATTCATTGCAATCACCGGGCGCTCGACAGCAAGATCGCTGCGGAGGTCCGCAACGCCGGATACCACCTTCTGGCCTATACGGTGAACGACGCCAACCGCGCCCTGAAACTCTTCGAATGGGGAGTCGAGTCGGTCTTCAGCGACTATCCGGAACGCATCCTGTCGACATAATCCGCAACCGCCTCGCGTTGATCGGGCGTCATATGAAGCCCGGTCTTGGTACGCCGCCACAACACGTCTTCCGCCGTCGCCGCCCATTCTTCGCGGCAGAGCCAATCAACCTCGGCCTGATACAGCCCGCCGCCGAAAGAGATGCCGAGATCGGCCGCCGATGCCGCACCGCCCAACATCGCGCGCACGCGCGTCCCATGGCGGTGCGCCAACCCTTCGAGCCATTGCGGCTCCAAATCCGGATAGTCCTGCTGCAAGCTGTGGACAAACGCATCGAAATCGCCGAAGTCACCACCCGGCAAAGCGGCGCCGGCGGTCCAGCCGGGTGGCAGCGCCGGAAAGTACGGTTCCAGTTTCGCCATGGCCTGCTCGGCGAGCTTGCGCGCCGTGGTGATCTTGCCACCGAAGATCGACAACATCGGCGGCGCCCCATTCTGAGCATCGTCCGGGGCATCGAGCGACAGCACATAGTCCCGTGTCACCGCCGACGGATCGTTCTCGCCGTCGTCATAGAGCGGCCGAACGCCGGCATAGCTCCAGACCACATCCGGCGGTGCGACCGCAACACGGAAATACCGGTTCACCGCGGCGCATAAATAGTCCGTTTCGTCGTCGGAGATTTCGACCGGACCCGGCTTGCCGTCGACCGGGACGTCGGTCGTGCCGATCAAGCTGAAGTCACCTTCATAGGGAATGACGAAAATCACCCGATTGTCGTCATTCTGCAGGATGAAGGCGTGCGGCCCATCATACAATTTCGGCACGACGACATGGCTGCCCTTGATCAACCGCACCTGGGCCGGCGCATTGCCGCCGGCCACCTCGCCGATCACCTGCTGCACCCACGGCCCGCCGGCATTGACCAGCACACGGGCCGTCACCTCCTGCGTTCCGTCGGCACCTTCCAACATGGCCTGCCACCGGTCGCCAGTACGGCGCGCCGACATGCAGCGCGTCCGCGGGCGGATATCCGCGCCCTTCGCCGCGGCGTCCAGCGCGGACAACAGGACGAACCGGGCATCATCCACCCAGCAATCCGAGTAGATGAATCCGGTCGTGAATTCCGGTGCGAGTGCGCCGGCATAGGCGGGTGCCGCCAGATCGATCCTGCCCGACCGTGCCAACTTGTGCGCACCGCCAAGCCGGTCATAGAGCCACAGGCCCATGCGGATCATCCACGCGGGGCGCAGGGACGGCGCATGGGGCAGGACGAACTGCATTGGCCAGACGATATGCGGCGCGCTTCGCAGCAAGACCTGCCGTTCGCGCAACGCCTCGGCGACCAATCGGAAGGCATAGTGTTCCAGATACCGCAACCCGCCGTGGATCAGCTTGCTGCTGGCCGACGAGGTCGCGCCGCCTAAATCGCCCATCTCACAGAGCAGCACGGAAAGCCCGCGCCCGGCAGCGTCGCGGGCAATGCAAGCGCCGTTAATGCCGCCGCCAATGATGAGAATGTCATAGCACTTATCGGTCACAGCGAGTTCTTTAGCCCGTCGCGGTTTACGGGGGGTAAACGGATGCGCTTATATGCGGTCACACCCGCCCGATAACTGCGCGCCTGTAACATGCCATGACCGACCCGTCGACCCTCCGTCCGCTGGACAGCTTCCCCGTCGCAGACCGCAAGGCGGTCCGCTGCGTGTTCACCGATATCGATGATACGCTGACGACCGACGGCCGACTCGGCGCCATGGCCTATACCGCGATGGAGCGTCTGCAGGATGCCAAGATTATGGTGGTCCCCATCACGGGCAGGCCCGCCGGATGGTGCGATCACTTCGCCCGTATGTGGCCCGTGGATGCCGTCGTCGGCGAGAACGGCGCCTTTTATTTCCGGTATGACCGGGACGCCCGGCGCATGACACGGCGGTTCGACCAGCCCGACGCCGAACGCGCCGCGAACCGCGATCGTCTCGCCGCCGTGCGGGATCGGATTCTGGCCGAGGTGCCGGGATGCGCCGTCGCGAATGACCAGGCCTATCGCGAAACCGATTTGGCAATCGATTTCTGCGAGGACGTTCCGCGCCTGCCGCAGGCCGATGTCGATCGTATCGTCGAACTGTTCGTCGAAGCGGGAGCCGTGGCGAAAATCAGTTCGATCCATGTCAATGGCTGGTTCGGCAGTTTCGACAAGCTCACGATGGCCCGCCATCTGATGACCGAGGTCTTCGGGATCGATTTGGAAGCCGAGAACGCTCATTTCGTCTTTACCGGCGACGCCCCGAATGATTCGCCCATGTTCGGATTCTTCGAGAACAGCATCGGCGTCGCCAACGTCTTGGATTTTCAGGACCGACTCGACGCCGAACCCACTTTCATCACGACGCGGCGCGGCGGTGAGGGTTTCGCCGAGGCGGTTTCGTCGCTCCTGGACGCATACGCTTAGACCCAATCTAGATGATGGCGTGACGAACCTTGGCGGAGACCCATTCGCTGACGACAACCGTCGCGATGATCGCCAACAGGATTACGGACACGCTGGACCAGCCCAGCTCCATGATCTTCGCGCTGAGTTCGAGCCCGATACCGCCCGCGCCGACGAGGCCGAGCACGGTGGATTCGCGGATGTTGATGTCCCAGCGGAAAACCGTGATCCCGGCGAAGGCCGGCAAGATCTGCGGCACGATTCCGAAGGACAGTCTCTGTGGCCCCGATGCCCCGGTTGCGGTCACCGCCTCCACCTGCGTTTCGTCGATTTCCTCGATCGCCTCGTAAAGCAGCTTCGCCACGAAGCCGATCGACCGCAGGCCGATCGCGATGATGCCGGCGAACACGCCGGGCCCGACGATGGCGACCAGCAACAACGCCCAGATCAGCGAATTGATCGATCGCGACGACACGATGATCAACAAGGCGATCGGCCGGACAAAAGTGATGCTCGGCGTCGTGTTCCGCGCCGCCAGGAACGCCACCGGCACCGCAATGATGATGGCCATGACCGTACCGAGCGTCGCGATGTTGATCGTGTCCCAGAGCGGCCGCCACAATTCGTGGATATAGCCCCACTCCGGCGGCACCATCCGCCGGCCCAGGTCCGCCGCCTGGCGGCCGGCATCCGTCACGAAAAACCAGGTCGTCTTGTCCGAGATCAGCTTGAAGCAATAGACAAAGATAAATGTACCGACAAACCAACCGGCCCAGATCATCAGTTGCCGCTTGCGGTCGCGCCGCTGCCAAATCTTGGTATCGTCCCGTGCCACCGTCGGCATCACTGCACCCATTTCCGGACATAACCGGACGTATATTCAACGCACATCACGATGGCGATGATGATGATCAGGATGGCGGCCGCGGAATCGAATTCGTAGCGGTCGAAGGCCGTGTTCAGGGTGGCGCCGATGCCGCCGCCGCCGACGATGCCGACGATGGCGGATTCCCGGAAATTGATGTCGAGCCGATAGAGCGACAGGCCGATGAAGCGCGGCAGCACCTGCGGCTGAATGGCATAGTTGAGCCATTGGAACCAGCCGCCGCCCGTCGCGCGAACCGCTTCGGCCTGCGTTGGGTCCATGTCCTCAATGTCTTCGGCCAACAGCTTGGCGAAAAATCCGATGGTGGCGACGCTCAACGTGACGACCCCGGCAAAGGGGCCGAATCCGAAAAGTTTGACGAAGAAGATAGCGAGGATAACCTCCTGAAAACTCCGCGACCCGGCGATGATGGCGCGGCAGAAGTAATAGACCGGCAGCGGCGCGATGTTCCGCGCCGCGCCGAGCGCGATCGGCACCGACAGAAGGATGCCGATGACCGTGGACACCGCCGTCATCCAGAGGCTTTCCAGCACGCCGTCGAGAATAGCGTCCCAGCGCGAAGCGAAATCCGGCGGCGCGAAGGCGAGCAAGAATTTCTTACCCGCGGCAAGCCTTCCCAGACCCGGGTCCAGTTCACCTCGGTCGTGCCCAGGGCAACCGCCAGGTAGGCCGCGGCGGCGACGATCAGCGCCCACCGCAATGTCGGATTGGAAATCAGCGGCGGCCGTTTCCACGTCCGGCGGCCGAGCGACGCCGGAGCGTCGGTCATGTCATTCCCGCCATACGTTCTTCATCGCGCAAAATTCTCGCCGCTTCCTTACTCTCTTCGGTTTCTTCGGTTTCTTCGCCTTCCTCATCGTCCTTCTGGATCGTCGCTTCCCAGTCTTCCTCACCGTAGATTTCGGTAAGAACTTCGGACGTCAGGCCGTCGGGCGGCCCGTCATAGACGATTTCGCCGAGCCGTAACCCCACGATGCGCTGCGCGAACATCTGCGCCAGCATGACGTCGTGGATGTTGATGACGGCGGCAAGATCACGCTCCTCGCAGAGTTCACAGATCAGCCGCATGATCTGACGCGACGTCTTCGGATCGAGGCTGGCGGTCGGTTCGTCGACCAGCAGGAGCTGCGGATCCTGGATCAGCGCCCGGCAGATGCCGACCCGCTGCCGTTGGCCGCCCGATAATTCGTCGGCCCGTTTATCGACCATATGGTCGAGGCCGACGCGTTCCAGCAAGCGGAACGCCTCGTCGACATCCGATTGCGGAAACTTCCGGAAGTAGCTGCGCCAGAAACTGACATAGCCGAGACGCCCCGACAGCACGTTCTCCATCACGGACAAACGCTCCACCAGCGCATATTCCTGAAAGATCATTCCCATGCGCCGGCGGGCGCGCCGCAGCGCACCCTTGCCGATACCGGTGATCTCCTCACCCCCGAGAAAAACCCGCCCGGAACTGGGTTCGACAAGCCGGTTGACGCAGCGTATCAGCGTGCTCTTGCCGGCCCCCGATGGGCCGATAAGGGCCATAACCTGCCCTTTCGGCACATCGAGATCGACGCCCTTCAGCGCCAGATCGCCCGTCGGATACTGTTTGACGAGCCCATCCAGCCGGAGCATCGGGGTGTCCTGCTCGTTTACGGACAAAGCGCGTTACTTACAATTGTACTTAACGCCGTTCGCCGTATCGATCTTCCGGATGACGTTCCAGTCATGCTTGTGGTTGATCGCGATGAACTTGCCTTCCTTCTTGAACTCCTTTTTAAGGGCGGACCCTTCCCATTCGAAGGTGAAAAAAGCCTGTTTGATCTTCGCGGTAACCACGGGGTGCAAATTGTGGGCGTGACCGTATCCGGTGGTCGGGAAGGTCTGTGAGCGGTAGATCGTTTTGATCTTGGACGCCTCGATTACCTTGCGGTCGATCATCCGCTTCAAGACCGAATTAGCGATCGCCGCGGCTTCGTAATCCTTGTTCGCAACGCCGAGGATCGAATTGTCATGCTTGCCGGAGAACGCGACCTTAAAGTCCTTCTCGCGCTCGATACCGAATTCGCTCTTCAGTAGAGCAGACGGCGCCTTGAAACCCGAGTTCGACGTCTTCGACGTAAAGGTCAGCGTCTTGCCCTTGATGTCCGCCGGCGACGCGATGTCGCTGCCGGCGGGCACGATGATTTCCATCTCGTAACCGAAGGATCCGTCCTCCGACGCCATCATCGCGAACGGCACGAAGCCGGCGCAGGAAACCGCGACGGGATTGCCGCCCGTGTTCACGCCCGCGACATGCAGGCGACCCGACCGCATCGCTTCATACTGCGCGGCATAGGATTGAACCGGAAAGAAAACCACCTTCTTGCCGGTAACCTTCGCCATATGCTGTACGAAGCCGTCCCATACCTTGGCATACACCGCCGGATCTTCGACCGGCGTGTAGGAGAAAATGATCGTGTCCGGATCGACCCATTTCTTGCTGTCCAGCGGCAGATCCGCCACCAGATCGCCGTCATAGTCGCAATACTGCTTGTCGAGCGTCCCGCGCGGACAATCCGCGGCCTGCGCCGTGCCCGTGCCGACGAACCCGAATGTCGCGATCGCAAGCGCCGCCGCGGAAAGAATGGATTTAAACATGACTGGTCTCCCTTCGTGACGGCTCTCTGCGCCGTCTATTAAAATTCGCCCCGGTTACAAACACGCGCCTCTCACGAGGCTTCGCGTGTGTTACGTCCAAGTGATGCAATCAGAGCGGTTTTGAACCCAAACTGCAACGACTTTGTACTGTAACAATGCGCAAAGTATTCCCTGCCGGGTCGAGTGCAAAAGAATCGGCGGGCGCAATCCGCACCCGCCGATTTTTCACACTCAAATACATCGGACCCCGTTACCGGTTTGTCGGCATCGTGAACTGCGCGCCCTCGCGAATGCCGCTCGGCCAGCGGGCGGAAACGGTTTTCATTTTGGTGAAAAAATTAACCGACTGCGGGCCATGCATCTGCGTGTCGCCGAATTTCGACCGCTTCGACCCGCCAAAATGATGGAAAGCCATGGGAACGGGGATCGGCACGTTGACGCCGATCATGCCCACGTCGACCTGGTTCGAAAAGGTCCGCGCCGCATCGCCGTCCTGGGTGAAGATGGCGACGCCGTTGGCGTATTCATGCCCATTGACCATGGCGACCGCCTCGTCGAAGTCACCCGCCCGCGCGACGCTCAACACCGGCCCGAAGATTTCATCCTTATGGATCGTCATGTCGGTGGTGACTTTGTCGAAGAGGGTCCCGCCGGTGAAGAAACCGTTTTCATAGCCCTGCAGCGAGGTGCCGCGGCCGTCGACCAACAGTTCCGCACCTTCTTCGACACCCTTGGCGATGTAGCCCTCGACACGATCCTTCGCCTGGGCGGTGATTAAGGGGCCCATATCCGCCTCCGGGTCGTTATACGGGCCGATGCGCAGCGACTGGACCCGCGGGGTCAAGCGCTTGACGATCTCCTCCGCCGCCTGCTCGCCGACCGGCACGGCCACGGATATCGCCATGCAGCGTTCGCCGGCCGAACCGTATCCCGCACCCATCAACGCGTCGGTCGCCTGGTCCATATTCGCGTCCGGCATGATGATCATGTGGTTCTTCGCGCCGCAGAAGGATTGCACGCGCTTATTGTTGGCCGTCCCCGTCTGATAGACATACTCGCCGACCGCGGTCGAGCCGACGAAGCTGATCGCCGGAACGTCCGGATGACGCAGCAATCCGTCGACCGCTTCCTTGTCCCCGTTCAGGACGGTCCAGACCCCGTCGGGCAGACCGGCCTGCTGCCACAGCTCGCCGAGATACATGGCGGAGGACGGGTCGCGTTCGGACGGCTTGTTGATGAAGGTGTTACCAAAGGCGACGGCCATTGCGCCCATCCAAAACGGGATCATGACGGGGAAGTTGAACGGCGTGATGCCGCCGACGACGCCGAGCGGTTCGCGGATCGAGAAGGTATCGATATCGCCGCCCACATTCGTCGACAGCTCACCCTTCATCAGATGCGGGACGCCGCAGGCGAATTCGATCACGTCGATGCCGCGCTGAATTTCGCCGCGGGCATCTTCGAGCGTCTTGCCGTGTTCCCGGCCGATCAACTCGGCCAGCGTGTCCACATTCTCGGTGACCAGCTGGCGCATGGCGAAGAAGACCGCGGCCCGTTTCGGCGTCGGCGTCGCGGCCCAGGCGGGGAACGCGGCCATCGCGGTCTTGACGGCGCCATCGACTTCTTCGGTCGAGGCCAAGGGAACCCGGGCGGAAACCTCGCCGGTCGCCGGATTGAACACGTCGGCGAACCGGCCGCTCGTGCCGTTCACCTTGTTGCCGCCGATTAAATGATAAAGCTCCTTGGCCATGTCGCTCTCCGTCCTATCTGGTGCCCATATCGGTGGAGTGGCCTGCAGGGAATGGCCCGTCACCGTTTATTGCTTGTTCGACATTGAAATATACCGATCGCGGGAAGCCAGCAAGGGTTGCGGGCTAAAGGACAGCGCCCCGGAACCAGTCATCGTCGCCGCGCAGCTCGACTTCGATGACCCATATGTCCGGATCGTAGGATACCTGGCGCTCGATATAGGCATCGGCATCCGCCTCGGGCACGATCGTTCCTTCCAATGCGGGCGCCCAGACCAGTTCGCCGTCCAAGTCGCGCGCCTGAGCCACGACACGGAACCCCTGCCCGATCAGATGAAGCTTGGCGATCACCACGCCCCTGTGCCGGTCGCCCCGGCGAATGACCATGAAGGATACTCCCTGCGCGGAACAGCGGGCGGCATGCGCCTTGACCCAGAGTTCCGTCGGCAGGCGCTCGGCCATTACGCCAGCATCCCCGAGACATAGGGCGGCAGGGCAAAAGCCGCGCGATGGATCGCCGGCGTGTAGTATCTCGTTTCCGGTGCCGCCGTGGTATATCGCTCGGCGAGCGTGGCTTCCGATACCTGGCGCAGCGCCGCGTCGTCGCTGGCCCAACCGAACGCCATGAACCCGCCGTAAAAGCTGGGCACGGCCACCTGATAGCAGCCGATATCGGTAAAAATCTTGCGCAACCGCGCCAACGGCTTGCCGAGCCAATCGCGGTCGAAGAAGGGCAGCGCATTCTGCGTCACCAGCACGCCGCCCGGCGTCATGCATTTGCGGCAGTTTCGGTAGAAGGGCTCGCTATACAGGACGTTCGTCTCGCCGGTCGGGTCCTTGGAATCGACAAGGATCAAGTCGTACCTATCCGCGCAACCGGCGACGTATTCGACGCCGTCGCCGATCGTCAGCCGCAGCCGCGGATCCTCGAAGGCCTTGCCGCAGACGGAGCGGAAGTGCGCCTTGCTCATCTCGACCACCGCCTCGTCGATCTCCACCAGATCCACATGCTCAATGCCGGAATGCTTGAACAGTTCCTCGATCGCCCCGCCATCGCCCCCGCCGACGACCAGGACGCGGCGAACGGCGCCATGCGCCAATACCGGCACATGGGTCAGCATCTCGTGATAGATGAACTCGTCGTTCTCGGCGACCTGGGCCACGCCATCGAAAAGCAGGACTCGGCCATAAGTGCGGTTCTCGATCAGCAAAATATGCTGGTGCGGCGTCTGACGCTCGAACAGCACCTTTTCGACACGCAGTTGGACACGGAAATCGCCGTTTACCGGATCGACTTCTTCCGTCCACTGGGTCATTCCATACGGCCTCGGAGGTGTTCGCCGACCTCGACACGGCTGGGCCGAAAGGCGGATTTCAGGACGTCCACGGCCTTCTGCGGCTCCGTATCGCCGCACATGAAGACGTCGAAGGCGGCGAAACCGGTTTCGGGCCACGTATGAACGCTGATATGGGACTCGGCCAAAACCGCGACGCCGGAAACGCCCAAGTTCGGCGTGAAATGGTGCAGGTGAATGTGCAGCAGGGTAGCCCCGGCGGCCGCGACGCAATCCCGCATCGCCTGTTCGATATGGTCGATATCGTCGAGCCGCTCGGCGTCCCACAGATCGATGATCAGATGCGTGCCGGCGTAACGGGTGCCGTTACGCTCGATAAAAAAGTCCTTCGGCGGCGTTGCCGGGTTCTCGAAATGATGCGGCCGTACCGTCGACGTGGTCGCGAGATAGTCGGTTTCAGCCTCTCTGCCGGGGCTATTTTCGACATCGATTTGGACAGCGGTCTTATGCATGCCCCGTCTCCCAAACAAGCAGATGATCCCACACAATTGAAGGCGCCCATATGGGGCTTTGCACGGCTCAAATCAAGCAAAATATGCTCGAATATCCCTTAATTCCCTGTGCCTTGCGGCGAACGCTCCAAAAGCGACGCGACCCAGGGCGGCAGGGCGAATGCGGCGGCGTGCACCTCGGCGGAATAATGCCGTGTTTCGATGCCGGAGGCGCGCACCCGCTCCCGCAATCGGTCCAACGGCGTCTGGCGCAGCGTCACGTTATCGGTCGCCCATCCGAAAGCCATCACGCCGCCGGTATAGCCGGGCACGGCGGCCAGATAACAACTCGAATCCCGGAACAATGGTCGCAGGCAAGACGCCGTATTCCGCAGTTCGTCGGACTGGAAAAAGGGCACGCCGTTCTGCGTCACCAGCACCCCGCCGGCCGCGAGGCAGCGTTTCGCGCCGGCATAGAACCGTTCGGTGAACAGCACCTCGCCCGGCCCGACCGGATCGGTCGAATCGACGATTACCACATCGTAACGCTCGGTCGTCGTCTCGACATGGTCGACGCCATCGGCGATCACTAGGTTGAGCCGGTCGTCCTCGAACGCGTCGTTGCAGATGAACCGGAGATGCCGTTTGCTGAACTCGATCACAGCGGGGTCGATTTCAACCATCGTGACCTTTTCGACGCCGCGATGCTTCAACGTCTCCTCGAGCATGCCCCCGTCGCCGCCGCCGATGATCAAGACCGTGCGCACCGCGCCGTGGGCGAATAGCGGCACATGCGCCAGCATCTCGTGATAGATGAATTCGTCGCGCTCGGTCGTCTGAACGATGTTGTTCAACGCCAGGACGCGACCGAACGCAGCGTTTTCGAACAACAGCAGCTTCTGATGTTCGCTATCGCCCTCGTACAGGATCTTGTCGACCTGCAGACGCGTACGGAAGCCCGGGTGGAGAATTTCCTCGAACCATTCCGCCATCCGATACTCCGTCCTAGTGCAGCGACTTCGACCCGCCGCTGCCGCCCACCGACGCCGCGACCGGCCGCTCGTCCGGTTCGCGCCGGGGCGGCAGGATACGCCGCGACGACGGCGGCGACTTTTGCTCGGCCGGCCCGATCCGTTGGCAGAAATCCACCGTTCCAGATGGATCGACGCGGTCGGCGCACCGGTAATACCCATTCAGCCGTGCGCCGCTCTCGATCACCAGCGTTTCGTGGATGACCTCGCCGAAGACCTTGGCCGACGCCGCGATGATCACCTTCTTGGCCTGAATCGTGCCTTTCGTCTCGCCCAGCACCTCCACCGTTCGGGCGCTTACGTTGCCCGATACTTGGCCGCCATCGCCCACCGTCAGGTGCCGGCAATAGACGTCGCCGTCCACCGACCCTTCGATATGGACCATGCCTTCACTCTCGACTTTTCCCGTAATCGTCAGTCCCGCCGCAATAATCGAGAAAGGCTCGCCGCTCCTGGGCAGCCCTTCCTTTGCCGGCTTATCGCCACGCTTAGCCATGCCCGTACACCCCCCGTGTATCGGAATTTTTGTAAAGTTGTGTGAGGGCATCGTACTGAGTAAAGCTACACCCCACAAGCCGCTGCGACCATCAATCCGGCCGGGGCTGTCCAAGAGCAAAGAAGAAGGAGCATCACCATGCGGATCGGGTTTATCGGTCTCGGCAACATGGGTCGGCCGATGGCGGCCAACCTCGCCAAGGCAGGCCAAGACCTCATCGTTTTCGACCTGAACCGGGAGGTCGTGGACGGATTCGTCGAGGAGTTCGGCGCGGCACCGGCCAACGGCCTGGCGAGCGTTGCGGAAAATGCCGACATCGTCATCACCATTGTACCGTCGGGCAAGGATGTCCGGAAGATCACGTTCGGCGACGACGGCCTCGCACACGGCATGGCCGACGGCAAGCTCCTAATAGACATGAGCTCGTCCGACCCGACCGGCACCGTCGATTTGGCCAAGGAGCTGGCGGCGCAAGGCGTCGCCATGGTCGATGCGCCGGTTTCGGGCGGCGTGCGCCGGGCCGACGACGGCTCGCTCGCGATCATGGTCGGCGGCGCCGAAGCGGACCTCGAACGGTGCCGCCCGCTGCTCGACATTATGGGCGGGCAGATCTTCGAATGCGGTCCGGTCGGCTCCGGCCACGCGATGAAGGCCCTGAACAACATGCTGTCCGCGATCGGCTTGGCCGCGGCCGGCGAAGCCTTGATCGTCGGCAAGCAGTTCGGCCTCGACCCGGCGGTGATGGTGGACACGATCAACCGGTCGACCGGGCGCAACAACGCGACCGAGGTGAAATTTCACCAGTTCATCCTGAACGACGACTACGGGTCCGGCTTCACCAACGGGCTGATGGTCAAGGATCTGACGACCGCGCAGGACCTCGCGCGGGAAACCGAGGTCCCGGCGCCTTTGACGGCGCTGGTGCGGGAGATCTTCGCCGCGACGCGCACGGAATTCGGACACGATTCCGACCACACCGAAGTGGTGCGCTGGCAACAAGCGATCGCGAAGGCGAAACTCTCCAGCGGATAGAGCCGGCGGATAGGCCTAGTCGGCGGCCTCGCTGGTGGCGTCCTCGTGCTCGGCGATGAAATTCTGCGCGTCGAGTGCCGCCATGCAGCCCATGCCCGCCGCGGTCACCGCCTGCCGGTAGGTCTTGTCGACGACGTCGCCCGCCGCGAAGACGCCCGGCACGTTGGTCGCGGTGCTGCCCGACTTGACCAGGATGTAGTTCTCGTCGTCCATATCGACCTTGCCCTTGAACACCTGCGTCGCCGGGTCGTGGCCGATGGCGACGAAGAAACCCTGGCAGGGAATCTCCCGCGTCTCGCCGGTTTTCACGTTCTTGATCTTGACCGCCGTCACGCCGAGCGGCTCGTCCTCGCCGATCACTTCCTCGACGACGCTGTCCCAGGCCATCTCGACCTTCGGGTTCTTCAACAGGCGATCCTGCATGATCTTTTCCGCGCGCAATGCATCGCGACGGTGGATCAACGTCACCTTCGAGGCATGGTTGGTCAGGTAGATTGCTTCCTCCACGGCGGTGTTGCCGCCGCCGACCACGGTGACCTCCTGGTCGCGGAAGAAGAAGCCGTCGCAGGTGGCGCAGGCGGACACGCCGAAGCCCTGGAACTTCTGCTCGGAATCGAGGCCGAGCCAGCGCGCTTGCGCACCGGTACTGATGATCACCGAGTCGCCGGAATAGGTATTGCCGCTGTCGCCGGTCGCCTGGAAGGGGCGCTGCGTGAAATCCACATCGGTGATGATGTCGTAGATCATCTCGGTGCCGACATGCTCGGCCTGCTTCTGCATCTGCTCCATCAGCCACGGCCCTTGGATCACGTCGGCGAAGCCGGGGTAGTTCTCGACGTCGGTGGTGATGGTCATCTGACCGCCGGGCTGCAGCCCGGCGACGATCGTCGGCGACAGGTTGGCGCGCGCGGCATAGATCGCGGCGGTGTAGCCCGCAGGCCCCGAACCAATGATGAGTACCTTGCTGTGGTGATGTTCCGCCATCGCCGATCTCCTGCCGAAAAAAGAAAATTGCCGCGCCGCTGCAGCACAAGAAGCAGTTAGTACGCCCGTGCCGCCGGATCAAGGCGTGGAGGCCGAAATGACCCTACTCCGATGGCCTATTCCCAGTGCAGCGGGTCGGCATCGAGCCGCACCGCGATCCCTTCGGTTTCCTTGGAGACTGCCGGGAATCGCGCCATGACGAGCGGGTCGTGCCCCGCGATGACATGCTGCGGCGAGTCCGCCAAGGCCTGCACCGTCCGGTAGCCTTCCAGGACATGACCCATGTTGAAAACGATGGGGAAAGGGTTCTGCCTATTCATGTTGTCGTAGAAATGCGTGGCGTCAGACGCGATCACCATCCAGCCCCGCCGGGTCCAAACCCGCACCACCTGCAGGCCGTCGGTATGCCCGCCCACGTGATGCAGCGACAGGCCCGGCGCGATCTCGCGCACGCCGTCGACGAAGTCGACCCGGTCGTCATACAGCGCCCGGACCAGGTCGGTAACGTAATCGACGGCGAAGGAATGGCGGATCGTCTTCTCCGCCATGTAACGGCCTGTGGCGAAGGCCATCTCGCGATCCTGCACGTAGAACGTCGCCTTCGGAAACTGTTTCATGTTTCCGCAATGGTCATAGTGCATATGCGTGAGGATGATCTCCTCGACGTTTTCGGCCTCGACTCCGATCAGGCGCAGGCCCTCTGCCGGGGACCGGATATGGTCGCGCTTGCGCGCCGCCGCCTCGGCCTCGTCGAACCCGGTATCCACCACATAGGTCTTGGTCTTGCCGACAATGGCCCAGACGTAATAATCGAGCGGCATCGGCACGTCATGGGCGTCGGAGAAGATGAGATTGTTGGCGCGCACCGCATCGCGGTAGGCGTATTTCACGGCGTAGATTTCATACGGCTCGGGCGATGTGCTCATACCTGCGGTCCTTGATACTCTGGCGTGTCACGACGAACAGACCCTCATGCTATCCGCTTCGGGTCGAAACACGAAATAGGAGACGACGATGTCGGCGGTGAATGCAGTAGGATTTATCGGATTGGGTGTGATGGGCGGGGCCATGTGCCGCAATCTCGCAAAGAAATGCGGCAAGACCGTCGTGGGCTACGATACCCGGCCCAAGATGCTCACGGCGCTCGCGGACGACGGCGTCGAACCCGCGGAATCCATCGCCGATCTGGTCGGCCGTGTGGACATCATCTTTCTATGCCTGCCCGGCGAACCCGAGGTCGAAAAGGTTTGTTTCGGCGCCGATGGCATCGTCGACTCGATACAGGCGGGGCAAACGCTGGTGGACACATCGACCGTGACGCCCAGCATGGGGCGCAAGGTCGCCGCCGCCCTGGCCGAAAAATCCGCCGACTTCGCCGACGCCCCCATCGCCCGCGCCCGGTTCGCCGCGATCGACGGCACGCTCAGCATCATGGTGGGCGGCGAGGAGGCGGTGCTGGAACGCATCCGTCCTTATCTGGATTGCATGGGGACCGACATCACCCATTGCGGCGGCGTCGGCACCGGCCAGGTCATGAAACTCATGAACAACATGATCGTTTTCGAAAACCTGAACGCCATCGCCGAAGCGGTCACCATCGCCAAGAAATCGGGTGTCGAGCCGCAACTCTTCTTCGAAACGCTCGCCAAGGGATCGGGCGATAGCTTCGTCTGCCGGAACCACGGCCTCAAGTCGATGGCCATCGACGACCATCCGGAAGAAGCCTTCCCGGTCACCTACGCGATCAAGGACGTGAGCTATGCGCTGAAACTCGCCGAAGAGACCGGCGTCGCCGCGAAGGGTGCGGAACTCGTCGTCGAACGGCTGAAGGAGGCCGAAGCCGCCGGTTACGGCAAGAACTACGGCACCGTGATCCAGCGCATCATCGAAGGACGCTGATCAGCGCCCAACGGCGTAGCCCTGCATGCCGCGCGGGTTCGCCCCCGCCTTGAGCAGGCCGTCTTCCTGCGATGCGGCGGTGAGCCGGCCTTCGGACCAGTCCTCGCCCACCTCGACGCGATGACCGCGCGCTTCCAGGTTCGACACGGTCGCCGGATCGAACCGGCCCTCGACCACCAGCTTGCCGGGCATCGCCGCCCGCGGATAGAAGGATCCGGGGAAATGCTCGTTGTGGAAGGACGGCGCGTCGATCGATTCCTGCAGGTTCATGCCATGCGCCAGATGGCGCGCCAGGAAGATCGCCTGCCATTGGTCCTGCTGGTCGCCGCCCGGCGTGCCGTAGGACATGTAGGGCTTGCCGTCGCGGATCACCATCGACGGCGACAGGGTCGAGCGCGGACGCTTGCCAGGGACCAGCGTGGCGGGCTTGTCCTCTTCCAGCCAGAACATCTGGCAGCGGGAATTCAGGCAGAAGCCGAGTTCCGGAATCACCGGCGAGCTTTGCAGCCAGCCGCCGCTCGGCGTCGCCGACACCATGTTGCCGTCCTTGTCGATCACGTCCACATGGCAGGTGTCGCCCGTGGCGGGAATCTCCCGGCCGACCGTCGGCTCGCCGATCCCGGCCGCGGCGGACGCATCCTGCCCGGCGCGCACCGACCGTTCATAGTCGACCTCGGCGCCGTAGCACTCGATGGTGCCTGGCCGCAGATCGAGCGAGGCGTCCGACCCAACCAGCTTGCGCCGTTCGTCGTTATAGGCGTCGGACAACAGCGTCTCGACCGGCACCTCCACATGGTCCGGGTCGCCGTAGAAGGTTTCGCGGTCGGCGAAGGCCAGTTTGGCGGTCTCGGTCACGATGTGGACGAATTCGGGTCCGGTCGGGTCCATGCTCTCCAGGTCGAAGCCGCTCAACAGCGCCAGTTGCTGCAGCATGACCGGCCCCTGCGACCATGGCCCGCCCTTCAAGACGGTTACGCCCCGGAAGTCATAGCGCAGCGGATCCTCGTAGCTGGCGCGCCAACGCGCCATGTCGTCGCCGGTCAGGATGCCGGTATGCGCCTCGCCGGTGACGTCCATCGCCGCCGTTTCGCGGCAGAATTTATCGATCGCCTCCGCGACAAAGCCTTCATAGAAGGCGGTGCGCGCCGCGTCGATTTGCGACTCGCGATTGCCGCCGGCCGCCTTGGCCTGGTGCAAGATAGATCGCCACGTCTTTGCTATGCCCGAATTGCCGAGCAGAGTGCCCGGTTTCGGCATGTTTCCACCCGGCAAGTATACCGCCGCCGAACTGGTCCAATGGTCGCGGAACATCTCTTCGACGGTGCTGATCGTGTCGCAGACGCGCGAGACGATCGGCGCGCCCTTCTCGGCATAGGCAATCGCCGGCGCCCAAACCTCGCCCAGCGGCATCGTGCCGTAGTCACGCAGCATCAGCAGCCAGGCATCGAACGCACCCGGCACCACCGTCGCCAGCAAACCGTTGCCCGGCACCATATCGAGGCCGAGACCCTTGTAGTAGTCGATCGACGCCCCCGACGGCGCCACGCCCTGGCCGCAGATCATCTTGTAGGCGTCGCTGTCGCGATGATGAATCAGCACCGGCATGTCGCCACCCGGACCGTTCAGATGCGGTTCGGCGATATGCAGGACGAAGCCGGCGGCGACGGCGGCGTCAAAGGCGTTGCCGCCCTTTTCCAGCATGGCCATGCCGGCGGCGGACGCCAGCCAATGGGTCGTGGAGACGACACCGAAGGTGCCGAGGATTTCCGGGCGCGTGGTAAACATCGGGGACTCCTAAGGTCCGAAAGGGGAGAACGAGACTCTAGCGGCTGCGCTCCGCCTCGGCAATCGATGGCCCACTTGACCGGGCAACGCATCTGCGCCATCTGTCTGGCGGGTTGGCACGAGATATCAATGAGATGACCTTAACTTTCAATCGCGAACTGAATTTCACCTATGGCCGCGTTTCGGTCCTGACGCCGATGATCCGCCGCGTCGTGGCGCAGAATCCCAGCGCCTTCACCTTCAAGGGCACGGGCACCTACATTGTCGGCCGCGGCGAGGTCGCGGTGATCGATCCGGGTCCGCTGGACGAGGAACACGTGGCGGCGCTGCTGCACGCGCTGAAGGGCGAAACGGTGACGCATATCCTGATCACCCATACCCATCGCGACCATTCGCCGGCGGTGCGTCTTTTCCAGCCCGAGACCGACGCCCCGACCTACGGCTACGGCCCGCACGGCGGCGACCGCGACGTACCGAAGGTCGAGGAAGGGGCGGATTTCGACTTCCGGCCGGATATCACCGTCAAGGATGGCGACGTGATCGAGGGCAAGGATTGGACCATCGAGGCGGTGCACACGCCGGGCCACACGTCCAATCATGTGTGCTTCTCGTTTCGCGAGGAAAGCACCCTGTTCAGCGGCGATCAGGTGATGGGCTGGTCCACTACCGTGGTCTCGCAGCCGGACGGCGACATGGCCGACTACATGGCCTCGCTGGAGAAACTAGTGCGGCGGGATGAGAAGGTCTATTGGCCGACCCACGGTGCGTGCATCGAGAACCCACAGGAATACGTGACCAACCTGCTGGCGCATCGCCACGGCCGCGAGGACCAGATCGCCGCCTGCCTCGCCGACGGCAAGGGCACGATCGAGTCCATGGTCGACACGATGTATGTCGGCCTCGACCCGCGCCTTTATAACGGCGCGAAACGGTCGGTGCAGTCGCACCTGATCCACATGATAGAAACGGGCCGCGTCGTCAGCAACGGCGGCACGGAGCTGGACGCGGTATACTCCCTGGCCGAATAAGTCACCGTCATGGGAGCAAAACAGCGTGGGCACGGCCTGGAGTCCTGACGCCACGGCGCGCATCGTCGAGACATTCCTCGACCAACACGCCCTTGCCGAACCCGATGCCGACCTCGTCCGGTTCCATCAAAACGCCGTCTACCGGTTGCCCAGTCACGGGCTGACGGTCCGCATCTACGGTCCGGAAGATGGCGCGGCCAAGGCGCGGTTGATGATCGCCTTTGCCGACTTCCTGAAGGACAAGGATCTGCCCGCCGTCCGCCTGTCCGATCGCTTCCCCAGTCAACCCTTCGACATCGGCGGACGGCAGGTCACCATCTGGGATTGGCTGGAGAGCGACGAGCCCGCCAATACCGCCGATGGCGGATACCATGCCTTCGGCGCGGCACTGCGCGAGTTGCATGCCGTCTCCGGCGAATTCGACTACCCAGTGACCGATCTCGACCCTTTGAAGAAAATCCGCAACCGCCTCGAGCGGCTCGCGGCCGCGGGCCGTCTGGCGGACCGGCATCTCGATACACTGGAGGCGAGCTACGCGCGAACGCTTGAGCTTGCGCCGAGCCTGACGCAATCCCGCTTGGGCGCCGGCGTCTTGCATGGCGACGCGTTGCGCAAGAACGCGGTGCAATCCGGCGGCCGCATGCACCTGATCGATTTCGACTCGGTCTGCCGCGGCCCCCTCGAATGGGACATCGCGCCGACACTGGTCGCGGAAAAACGCCTCGGCTTCGACGCGGCGGATTGCGACGCGTTCTTGGCCGGATACGGCATCGACCGCGATGCACTCCCCGACATCGAGCCCGCGATGATCGTCAAACAGCTGTCGATGACCGTCGTTCTGTGTTTGAAGGCGGGCGAGTCCGACGCCGTCGATGCGGAAATCGACCGGCGGCTTCAAGCGTGGAACGCGTGGGATTTCGAAACGCCCTGGAACGCTCCGGTTCTAGGTTGAGGCCCGCGTCCGCCGTTCCCACCGCGCCGCGACCAGGAAGACCACGAAACACAAACCGGCTCCGACCGCGAGCGGCCAGTACAGGCCCGCCCGGTCGGCGATCCAACCCATGGCGACACCGCCGAGCGCGGGGACGCCGCGGTTGATCAGGCCGTTGAAGCTGAGGACGCGGCCGCGCACGCGGTTGTCCACCTTTACCTGGATCATCGTCATCGTGCCGACGCCCGAGCTGGTCATCGCATAACCGAACACGACAAGCGCAAGCACGCCGACCCACAGGAACTCGGTCGCGATGAACCCGACCACGCTGATCACCGACAGCAGCGCGCTGAACACCACGCGCGCGGCCAGCCCGTCGATGTTGTGACGCTTGGCCAAAACCAGCCCGGCGAGCGTCGCGCCCACGCCGCGCGCCGCCGTCAGCATGGCAAGCCCACCCGCCCCGGCGGCGAAAATCAACTCGGTCGCCGCCGGCAGCAGCTCGTTCATGGGCCGCACCAGCAAGGACATGGCGAGGGACAGCAGGATCAGCGGTCCGATCGTCGCGTGCCGCATGGTGTAGCGGAACCCCAACAGCATGTCTCCGAGGATCGTCAACTGGCGGCCGGTTGGCGCCTCGCGCGGCGGCAGCTTCATGATCAGCAAGGCGAAGATAACGCAGAGGTAGCTGGCCGCATTGATCGCGAAGGCCGGCGCCAATCCATAAGCGGCAATTACCACCCCGGCGATGGCCGGGCCGATGAACCGCGCGACATTGAAGATGATCGAGTTGATGGCGACCGCGGAGGTCAGGTCCTCCTTCTTCACCAGGCTCGGGATCAGGGACTGCCGCGCCGGCTGGTTGAACCCGCCGACCGCGCCCTGGAACAGCGCCAGCGCGAACAGCAATTCGATCGTGATCGCGTCGAAGAAGACAAATCCGAACAACAGCAGCGACTGCACGACCGAAAGCGACTGGCAAACGACCACCACCTTCAGCCGGTCGAGCCGATCCGCCAGCACGCCGCCGAACGGTCCCAGCACGACGACCGGAAACAGATCGGCGAAGGCGACCGCCGCGACCCAGAAGGCCGATTCGGTCAGCGTCCACGAAAGCCACCCCACCGCCAGCCGCTGAACCCACAGGCCCGTGTGGCTGAAGATGTTGCCGGTCGTGTAGATCGCAAAATTGCGGTTGCGGAATGCGCCGGTGACGGCGCTGAAATCCGCCCAGCCTTTGAACATTCGGGAACGGTTACTTTTGTGCGGCCGGCCCGCGCGGCGGGGCCAGAGGGCTGCATTTTAACACCGCGCGCCCTAAATAGGACAGGGCCGCATGAACGATTGACCGCGGCTGTCGCAATCCCGACACTGCGCCCGCCCAAAACATGGAAGACGCCGATGAAGACCGACACGCCGAAGACGATCCACCGCAAGGATTACACCCCACCCGCCTACCGGATCGAGACGACCGATCTCGACGTCGCGCTCGGCGAGGAGAACACCCATGTCACCGCGCGGCTGCGGATCGTGGCGACCGGCGACATTGCGGGCGCCCTGGTGCTGGACGGGGAACACCTCGAGCTGGAGTCGATCGCGATCGACGGCGCGCCACTGCCGGACGACGCGTACGATCTCGCCGAAACGACCTTGACCCTCCATGCGCCGCCCAGGGAGTTCACGCTCGAAACCGTCGCAATCATCCAGCCGCAGAACAACACCGCGCTGGAAGGCCTGTATAAGTCGAGCGGCAACTTCTGCACTCAGTGCGAGGCCGAGGGTTTCCGGCGGATCACCTGGTATCTCGACCGGCCCGACGCGCTCTCCGTCTTCACGACGCGGATCAGCGGCGACAAGGCGCTTTATCCCGTGCTGCTGTCGAACGGCAACCTGACCGACAGCGGCGACCTGGACGACGGCAAGCATTTCGCGGTCTGGCACGACCCGTTTCCGAAGCCCTGCTATCTGTTCGCCTTGGTCGCCGGCAACCTTGCCTGCGTCGAAGACAGCTTCACGACCGCATCAGGCCGCGAGATCGTCCTGCGGCTCTATGTGGAACCGGGCAAGGAGGACCGCTGCGGTCATGCGATGGAGTCGCTGAAGAATTCCATGCGCTGGGACGAAGAGGTGTTCGGCCTGGAATACGACTTGGATATCTACATGATCGTCGCGGTCAGCGACTTCAACATGGGCGCGATGGAGAACAAGGGTCTGAATGTGTTCAACGACAAATACGTGCTCGCCAATCCGGAGACCGCGACTGACGCCGACTATGCGCATATCGAAGCGATCATCGCGCATGAGTATTTTCACAACTGGACCGGCAACCGCGTCACCTGCCGCGACTGGTTCCAGCTCAGCCTGAAGGAAGGCCTAACGGTGTTCCGCGACCAACAGTTCTCCGCCGACATGGGCTCTGCGGCTGTGGAGCGGATCAAGCAGGTTCGATCCCTTCGGGCGCGGCAGTTCCCCGAGGACGCGGGCCCGATGGCGCATCCCGTTCGACCGGATTCATATATTGAAATCAACAATTTCTACACCTCGACCGTCTACGAGAAAGGCGCCGAGGTCATCCGCATGATGCACCGGTTGCTCGGCCGCGACGGTTTCCGCAAGGGCATGGATCTCTATTTCGAGCGGCATGACGGGCAGGCGGTGACCTGCGAGGATTTCGTCAAGGCGATGGAGGACGCCAATGGCGCGGATCTCGAACAGTTCCGGCTGTGGTATAGCCAGGCGGGTACGCCGGCCCTCACCATTTCCGACGAATACGACGCCGATGCCGAGGCCTACGATCTCACCATCGCGCAAGCCACCGCACCGACACCGGGACAGGAGACGAAGGAACCGCTGCACATCCCCATCGAGGTCGGACTGCTCGCCAGCGACGGCACGGCCCTGACGACCGGACTCGACGGCGGCGATACGGCGGCCTCGCGGATTCTGAACCTGCGGTCCGCCGAGCAGACCTTCCGATTCACCGGAGTGCCTGAAAAGCCAACCCCGTCGATCCTGCGGGAATTTACCGCGCCGGTGACCGTAAAGATCGGTCTGTCCGGCGAACAGCGCCGCCGCCTGATCGCCTATGACGCCGATCCGTTCACGCGATGGGAATCCGCGCAGCAATACGGAACGGGGCTGCTGCTCGACATGATTGCCGCGATCCAGACGGGCAAGGAACCCGCCATCGATACCGCCTTTATCGACGCGCTCGGCGACGTCCTGCTGGACGGCGCGCTCGACAAGGCGTTGATCGCCGAAACCTTGGTCCTGCCGAGCGAGGAATATCTCGGCCAGCAGATGGATCAAGTGGACGTGGATGCGACCCATTCGGCGCGCGAGCTGCTGCGGCGGAGCATCGGCGCCCAATTGAAGGACGCATTCCTCGCCGCCTACCACGGTAATGCAAGCAACCGGCCCTACGAACCCACGCCGGCGGAAGCGGGCCGGCGGCGGCTACGCAATATCGCACTCAGCTATCTCGGCGCGACCGGAGACCCCGCGATGGTCGATCTCTGCGTCGAGCAAACGCGGACGGCGGACAACATGACCGATCATATGGGCGCGCTGGCGGTGCTGAACGACCTGGAGGGCGCGGCCCGCGGGGAGGCCATGGACGCCTTTTACGAGAAATGGAAAGACGACACCCTGGTCGTGGACAAATGGTTCTCGCTGCAGGCCATCTCAACCCTGCCCGGCACGCTGAAGGCCGTCTCGGACCTGCTGAGCCACCCGGCCTTCTCGATGCGCACGCCGAACAAGGTGCGCGCCCTGATCGGCGCCTTCTGCATGGCGAACCCGCTGCGCTTCCACGCCGCGGACGGCAGCGGCTACGACTTCCTTGCCGAGCGCGTTCGCGAACTCGACCCGCTGAACCCGCAGGTCGCCGCGCGGCTGGTCGGCGCGTTCGGGCAATGGCGGCGCTACGACGACTACCGTCAAACTCGCATGAAGGCGGCATTGGAACAAATCGTGTCGACGGAAGGCCTATCCAGCGACGTCTACGAAATCGCATCGAAAACGCTCGGCAACCAATAGAAGCCTCGGCGCTCCTCAAATCCCCATCACGGGAAATTTAAAGGCCCGCGATTAGCGATCTGGTGTACTACTCGCGTACCGGTGAGGGGCGGATTCAGCGAGGATCACGATGGCCAAAACAATAGAAACGGATATCTGCATCATTGGCGCGGGATCGGGCGGCCTGTCCGTCGCCGCCGGCGCATCGCAGATGGGCGCCCGCACCGTCCTGCTCGAAAAGGGCAAGATGGGGGGCGATTGCCTGAACTACGGCTGTGTGCCGTCCAAGGCACTGATCGCCGCCGGACATGCGGCGCATGTGATGCGCAATGGCCAGAAATTCGGCATCGCCCCGCAGGAGCCGCAGGTCGATTTCCAGGGCGTGCATGACCACGTGCACGGCGTGATCGGCGCGATCGCCCCGCATGACTCCGTCGAGCGGTTCGAAGGTCTCGGCGTGACGGTCGTCCAGGAAGCCGGGAAATTCGTCGGCCCGACCGAGATCGAGGCGGGCGATACCCGGATCAAGGCGAAATACGTGGTCGTCGCCACCGGCTCCTCCGCCGGCGTGCCGCCGATCCCGGGGCTCCAGGACGTACCCTTCATGACCAACGAGACGGTCTTCGACCTGACCGAGCAACCCTCGCATCTGATCGTCGTGGGCGGCGGTCCGATCGGCAGCGAGCTGGCGCAGGCGCACCGCCGCCTCGGCGCGAAGGTCACCGTGCTGGAGATGTTCAGCATCCTCGGCAAGGACGATCCGGAGGTGACCGAGGTCGTGAAGCGCCGTATGGCCCAGGAAGGCATCGATCTGCGGGAAGACATTTCGATCAAGCAGATCGCCAAGGACGGCGACGGCGTGTCGGTCGAAATCGAAACCGACGGTGCGACGGAAAAGATTTCCGGCAGCCATCTGCTGATCGCCGCAGGGCGCAGCCCGAACCTGGACGGCCTCGACCTGGAAACCGCCGGGATCGAATACAGCAAGAAGGGCATCGAGGTGGATGACCGGCTGCGCACCAGCAACAAGAAGGTCTTCGCCATCGGCGACGTCGCGGGCGGATACCAGTTCACCCACATGGCCGGCTATCACGCGGGAATCGTCATCCGCAACATGCTGTTCAAGCTGCCCGCCAAGGTGAACTACCGGGCGGTGCCCTGGGTCACCTATACGGATCCGGAAATCGCCCATGTCGGACAAACCGAGGCCCAGGCTAAGGAAACGCTCGGCAAGGACATCCGCATCCTGCGGTTCGCCTTCAATGAGAACGACCGCGCGCAGGCGGAGCACGAAACCGACGGCCTGATCAAGGTGGTCGCCGACAAGAAGGGCCGCGTGCTCGGCGCGTCGATCGCCGGCGCGCGGGCGGGCGAACTGCTGCTGCCCTGGGTGATGGCGGTCGATCAGAAGCAGAAGATCGGCAAGTTCGCGGGACTGATCGCGCCCTATCCGACGCTCAGCGAAGTGTCGAAGCGCGCGGCCGGCAGTTACTACATCCCGTCGCTGTTCAGCGAGCGCACGAAAAAGATCGTCCGCTTCCTGATGAAGTGGTTCTGAGCGCCTAGCGGCGGCCGAGACCGTACGGTTCGGCCCAGCTCAGCCCTTCCAGCGTGTCGCCCTTCGGCGCGTATTCGCAGCCGACCCAGCCGGTATAGCCGAGGTCTTCGATCACCCCGAACATGTGCGGGATGTTGACCTCGCCGTATTGCGGTTCGTGCCGGCCCGGCACGCTGGAAAACTGGATATGGCTGATCAGGTCCCAGTTTCGTCGCAAGCCTTCGGCCAGGTCCCCTTCCATGATCTGCATGTGATACAGGTCGTATTGCAGGAACAGGTTGTCGCCGCCCACCGCCTCGATGATCCGCCGGGTATGCGCCGTATCCGTATGCAGGTAGCCCGGCACGTCGCGCAGGTTGAGCGGTTCGAGATTGAGTTTCACGCCCTGCGCCTTCGCCACCTCGGCGGCGACCATCAGGTTGTCGATGAAGACTTCCTCGCAGGCGGCGGCGGGCGTGCCGTCGGGCACGACGCCCGCCATCAGATGGATCATGCCGGCGCCCAGCCCGGTCGCATATTCCAACGTCTGATCGAGACTCTCGCGGAAATCGCCCTGCCGGCCCGGCAAGGCGGCGAGGCCCTTCTCGCCCGCATCGGCATCGCCCGGCGGCGAGTTGAGCAGGATCAGTTCGACGCCCGCGTCGTCGATCCACTGTCGCACCTCGGCTACCGGCGTGTCGTAGGGCCGCAGGTATTCGACCGCCTCGAACCCGGCCGCACGCGCCGCCTCGAACCGCGCCGGCGGTTCCAGTTCGGGAAACATCATCGATAGATTGGCGGCGAATTTCAGCATGGCCCCTCCTCGGTCGGAAGTGGCCACTCTAGGCAACGAAGCGGGGCATCGGCAACCGCGTTGCGTCAGCCGACGATCGCGCGCATCGCATCGCCGGCCATCGACGGGGAATCGAGAACCTGCACGCCCGCCGCCTCGAAGGCGGCTTTCTTGGACGCATAGGTGCCCTTGTCGCCGACCACGATCGCGCCGGCATGGCCCATCTTTTTGCCCGGCGGGGACGCCGCGCCCGCGACGAAGGCGACCATCGGCTTGCTCATCGACGCGGCGTACTCGGCCGCCTCTTCTTCCATGGTGCCGCCGATCTCACCGACGATGACGACCTGATCGGTGCCCTCATGCGCGTCGAGCTGTTTCAGCGCCTGCAATGTGGTCGTCCCGATGATCGGATCGCCGCCGATGCCGATGAAGGCCGAGATGCCGAACCCGGCCTCGACCATCTTCATGCAGATGAAGGTACCGAGGCTGCCGCTGCGCGAGATCACGCCGACGCGGCCCGGCTTCATGATGCGTTCGTTGAAGGCGGGCATGAAGCCGACGAAGTTCTCGCCGGTGGTCACCACGCCGGTCGTGTTCGGGCCGATCACCTGGCAGCCGGCCTCGTCCGCGGCGGCGAGGAAATACATCACGTCCTGCACCGGGATATGCTCGGTCAGGCAGACGATCTTCTTCACCCCGGCCTGGATCGCGTCCATCGCCGCAGCCTTCGCGCCGAGCGGCGGGATAAACATCACCGCGACCTCGAAACCCTTGTCGTCCATCGCGTCCTGTGCGGTGCCGTAAACCGGCAGGCCGATATGTTCGGTACCCGCCTTCCGCGGATTGACGCCGCCCATGATCCGGGTGCCGTATTCCATCATGCGTTCGGCCCAGAAGGTGCCCTGCTTGCCGGTCAGTCCCTGCACCAGCACGCGGTCGTTTTTCTGAACAATCATTTCGCTGCCGCCACCGCCGCTTTCACGGCGTCATCCATTTTGTCGTAAGGCTCCATGCCCAACCGGTCACGCACCATGGCGACCGCTTCCACGTCGCCGGTGCCGTGGATCGAGAAGAAGACCGGCAGGTCCGGCTTCAACTCAAGCCAGGCGTTGACGATGCCCTCGGCCATCACGTCGGTGCGGGCGAACGCGCCGCAAAAATTCACGAGCAGACTCTTGATTTTCGGATTGGCCATGACGAGTTCGAGCGCCGGCTTGCCGAGCGTGTAGGCCTCGCCGCCGATCTCGAGAAAGTTCGCCGGCTGTCCGCCGTAATACCGCACCATATCCATGGTGGTCATCGTCAGGCCCGCGCCGTTGGCGAGAATGCCGACATCGCCATCGAGGTCGATGTATTTGAGACCGGCCGCCTGCGCCTGTTCCTCGAGCGCGGTCAGTTTTTCGGGCGCCGCTTTCTCGCGCAGTTCCCCGTGCCGCACGGCGCCGGAATCTTCCAGCGTGAACTTGCAGTCGAGGGCCACGATATCGCCCGCACCGGTCACGACCAGCGGATTGATCTCGACAAGCTCGCCATCGTTTTCGGCATACACTTGGTAGAGCTTTTCAAGGGCCGCCGAGGTGGCCGCCTGGCGGTCGCCCAGACCGAGCGGCGTTAGCATTTTGTCGATCGCCGCACCGGTGACCCCATCGCGGATGTCGACCGGCAACCGCACCAGCTTGTCCGGATGGTCGGCGGCGACCTCTTCGATATCCATGCCGCCCTCGGTCGAGAACATGATCAACGGGCCCTTGCTCGCCTGATCGTTCATCACGGCGGCATAGTATTCAGTACCGATATCGACTTGCGCCTCGACCAAGACCTTCTCGACGGTGTGGATACCGATGGTCATGCCGATGATCGCTTCGGCGGCCGCCCGCGCCTCGTCCGGCGTGTCGGCGAGTTTGATCCCGCCGGCCTTGCCCCGTTTGCCGGTCGGCACCTGCGCCTTGACCACGCACGGTCCTATCCGCGCCGCGACATCCGCCGCTTCATCGGCGGTGGCAGCCAGGGCGCTGTCAGGTACAGCGATCCCGGCGGCGGCAAGCAGAGGCTTCGCCGCGTATTCCTCGAAATCCATCGATTATTTCCCGTAGCGGTTCCAGTGATCGCCGAACAGCTCTTCCTCGCTCGGCTTGTCCTCGGCGATCTCGGTGACGAGGTGAGTGACATTGATGAAATGCCGCCAGTTCAGGTTCTCCGAGATCGAATTACCGGCCCAGGTCCCGCAGCCCATCGACAGCGTGAAGTTGAGACCGTTGTTGAACGATCCGCCGTTGCCGAAGGTGTGCGCCTGATTGACCAGCACGCGCACCACCTTTAAATCCTCGGCCAGCGACCGGGCATGATCCGGCGTCTTGGTGTGGATGCCGACCGAATGCCCCGCGCCCTGATAATCCAGGATTGCCTGCACGTGATCCTTCGCGGCCTGGAAGTCCTTTGCCTTGTAGATCGTCAGCGCCAAGGACAGCTTCTCGCCGGAGAACGGATGGTCCGGCCCGATGCCTTCGTCCTCCACCATGAAGAATTTCGCCGACTTCGCCGCGTCCGGCAGTCCGCACAGGTCGGCGAAGATGTCAGGGTCGCGCGCGATGATGTGGCGGTTCAGCTTGCCGTCCTTCCACAAGGTGTCGCGGATGCGGGCGCACTCCTCGGCGGTGGCGCGGTAACCGCCGGCGCGCTCCAACGCCGCCATGGCGTCTTCGTAGCAATCCTCGACGATGGTGACGGAGTTCTCCGACGAGCAGGATGTGGCGTTGTCGAAGATCTTCGATGCACAGATTTTCTCCGCGGCGTCGTCGAAATCCGCATCCGAATCGATGATCACCGGCACATTGCCCGCCCCGACGCCGATCGCCGGCGTGCCGCTGGAATAGGCACCGCGCACATTGTTCTGACTGCCGGTCACGACCACGAGGTCGACCGCCTTCATCAGCATCGTCGTCATTTCGCGGGTCACCGGCGACGGGAGGATCTGAACGAGGTCTTCCGGCAGACCGATCTTCTTCAGCTCGGCGCGCATGAAATCGACCGTCTTAGACGTGGTCGCGTAGCCGGACGGCGACGGCGCGACGATGACCGCGTTGCCGCCCTTGACCGCCATCATGGCCTTGTTCACCGGCGTGGCGGCCGGGTTGGTCGACGGCGTGATGGCGCCGACGACACCGACCGGTTTCGCGTATTTCACCAGGCCCTTAGCCTTGTCTTCCTCGATGATGCCCACGGTGCGCTCGCGCATCAGGTCACGCAACGTGCCGAAGGTTTTGCGCGTATTCTTGATGACCTTGTCCGGGACATTGCCTAAGCCGGTGTCGCGCACCGCGGTTTCGGCCAATTCCTTCGCGTGATCCGGATGATAAATCGACCAAGCCAGCGCAGTAACGGCTTCGTCGACTCGGGCCTGATCCGCCCCCTCGAAGGCCTGCATGGCGACGCGGCCCTGCCGCACCAATGCGTCGACCGCGGCGGCCACGACCGACGGTTCTTGACCAGCCTTATTCGATTCGGCGATTGCCTGCGACATCACGATCTCCCATCCTTCAAAACGTGCAAAATTTCACTGAATAAAACATAACGTTCCGTTTTTTGCAATTTTTACCGGAATTTTCCGAAATGGCCCGGAAATCAAAGAAAAAGGGCCGCACCCGAACGGTGCGGCCCTTTCCCATAACCGGTTACGGACAGGCTTACATGCCCATGCCGCCCATGCCACCCATGCCGCCCATGTCGGGCATAGCCGGGGCGTCGCCCTTGGGCTCCGGCATGTCGGCGACCATCGCTTCGGTCGTCACCAGCAGGCCCGCCACCGACGCGGCGTCCTGCAGTGCGATGCGCACCACCTTCGCCGGGTCGATGATGCCCGCCTTGACCAGATCGACATACTTGCCGCTCTGCGCGTCGAAGCCCTGCTTGGCATCCTTGCCTTCCAGCAGCTTGCCGACCACGACGGCGCCGTCTTCGCCGGCGTTCTCCGCGATCTGCTTCGCCGGCGCCTGGATCGCGCGGCGCACGATCTCGACACCCACACGCTGGTCGTCGTTCGACGGCTTGACGCTGCTGAGCGCCTTCGTCGCGTAGAGCAGCGCCGTGCCGCCGCCGGGGACGATGCCCTCTTCGACAGCCGCCCGCGTCGCGTTCATCGCGTCCTCGACACGGTCCTTGCGCTCCTTCACCTCGACTTCCGTCGCACCGCCGACGCGGATAACCGCAACGCCGCCGGCCAGCTTCGCCAGGCGTTCCTGCAGCTTCTCACGGTCGTAGTCCGACGAGGTCTCCTCGATCTGCGCCCGGATCTGGCCGCAGCGCGCCTCGATGTCCTTGCGCTTGCCCGCGCCGTCGACGATCGTCGAGTTGTCCTTGTCGATCGACACCCGCTTCGCCGAGCCCATCATGTCCAGCGTCACGTTCTCCAGCTTGATCCCGAGGTCCTCGGAAACGACCTGGCCGCCCGTCAGCACCGCGATGTCCTGCAGCATCGCCTTGCGGCGATCGCCGAAGCCCGGCGCCTTCACCGCCGCGACCTTCAGGCCGCCGCGCAGCTTGTTCACCACCAGGGTCGCCAGCGCCTCGCCTTCGATGTCCTCGGCGATGATCAGCAGCGGCTTGCCCGACTGCACGACCGCTTCGAGGACCGGCAGCATCGGCTGCAGGTTCGTCAGCTTCGATTCGTGCAACAGGATGAACGGGCTTTCCAGCTCGCACACCATCTTCTCGGCATTGGTGATGAAATACGGCGACAGGTAGCCGCGGTCGAACTGCATGCCCTCGACGACGTCGAGTTCGGTCTCGAGGCTCTTCGCCTCTTCCACCGTGATCACGCCTTCGTTGCCGACACGCTCCATCGCCTTCGCGATCATGTCGCCGATTTCCTTGTCGCCGTTGGCCGAAATCGTCCCGACCTGGGCGACTTCCGAACCGGCGGAAATGCGCTTGGACCGCTTGTTGATGTCCGCGACGACCGCTTCCACGGCCAAATCGATGCCGCGCTTCAGGTCCATCGGGTTCATGCCGGCGGCCACCGCCTTCACGCCTTCGCGCACGATCGCACGCGCCAGCACCGTGGCGGTCGTCGTGCCGTCGCCGGCGAGATCGTTGGTCTTGCTCGCCACTTCGCGCACCATCTGGGCGCCCATGTTCTCGAACTTGTCCTTGAGTTCGATTTCCTTGGCGACCGTCACGCCGTCCTTGGAGATGCGCGGCGCGCCGAACGATTTGTCGAGAACCACGTTGCGGCCCTTCGGACCGAGCGTGACCTCCACCGCATCCGCCAGGACATCGATGCCCTTCAACATCCGGTCCCGGGCATCGGTCGAGAATTTTACTTCTTTTGCAGCCATTGGAATTTTCCTGATTTATGTCTGGGTTGGATTAAGCCGCTTTCTTTCTTTTCTTCGGCTTGGCCGCCGCTCCCTCGAGCACGGCCATGATGTCGCTTTCCTTCATGATCAACAGGTCTTCGCCGTCGATCTTGACTTCAGTGCCCGACCACTTGCCGAACAGCACCTTGTCGCCTTTCTTGACTTCCATCGGCACCAGGTTGCCCTTTTCATCCCGGCCGCCCGATCCGACGGCGACGATTTCGCCTTGCGTCGGCTTCTCGGTTGCGGTGTCGGGAATGATGATACCGCCAGAGGTCTTTTGATCTTCGTCGAGCCGGCGAACCGCGACCCGATCATGCAATGGTTTGAACTTCATTGTTTGATCCTTCCGCCCATCGATGGACAAGTCTTTGCAAAGATTAGGGTGCTTGGCGGCAATCCGCCCTGTTAGCACTCCGCGTAATCGAGTGCTAAGGCACTTAATCAAGCATTACAAGCGGTTCAAGGGATGAAACCGGATTTTTTTTGCAAAAACCGACAGAGAGGCCGCCCCGCCGGTTTTGGCGCGACAGTCCCAAGCGACGCTGATACGGTAATTCGAAAGCCGAACACCCGTTACCGACAGCCGAACCTGGCGATCGGCAAAGCCAAGAGGTCGCATCCCATGACCGCCGCGCGCAACGTCATCGAGCTGATCGGCAACACGCCGATCGTCGAACTCCGGCAGATCGATACCGGTCCCTGCCGCCTATTCGTGAAATTGGAAAACCAAAACCCCGGCGGGTCCATCAAGGACCGCATCGGCCTGTCGATGATCGAGGCCGCGGAGCGGGACGGCCGCCTGAAGCCGGGCGGCACCATTGTCGAGGCGACCGCCGGCAACACGGGCCTCGGCCTCGCCCTGGTCGCCAGCCAGAAGGGATACCGCCTGATCATCGTCATTCCGGACAAGATGAGTCAGGAAAAAATCTTTAACCTCAAAGCGATGGGCGCGGAAATCCTGCTCACCCGGTCGGATGTCGGGAAGGGCCATCCGGACTATTACCAGGACAAGGCCGCCGCCATCGTGAAGGAAACGCCGGGCGCCATCCACATAAACCAGTTCGAAAACCCGGCCAACCCGCTGGCGCACGAGACCGGCACCGGCCCGGAAATCTGGGCCCAGATGGAACACGACGTGGATGCGGTTGTGTGCGGCGTCGGATCGGGCGGCACAATCACCGGGCTCAGCCGCTTTTTCGAGAAGGTAAATCCCAACACCGACATGATCCTGGCCGACCCCAAGGGATCGATCCTCGCCGACTATGTCGATACCGGCGAGTTGAAGACCGAGGTCGGCAGTTGGCTGGTCGAAGGCATCGGCGAAGACTTCATCCCACCGGTCTGCGACCTGTCGCGGGTCAAAAAGGCAATCACCGTGGACGATGCCGAGAGCTTCCAGACCGCGCGCGAGGTGCTGGAGAAGACCGGCATCCTGGCCGGCACGTCCTCCGGCACCCTGATCGCCGCCGCGATCCGTTATTGCCGCGAACAGACCGAGCCCAAGCGGGTCGTCACCTTCGTCTGCGACAGCGGCAACAAGTATCTGTCCAAGGCGTTCAACGACTACTGGATGTTCGACCAGGGCCTGCTAAAGCGGAAGGAATATGGCGACCTGCGCGATTTGATCTCGCGGCCCTTCGAAGAGGGCGGCACCGTCACCGCCCGCCCCAGCGACACGTTAATGACGGTCTATTCCCGCATGAAGCTGAACGATGTCTCACAACTCCCGGTGATGGACGACGACCAGATCGTCGGGATCATCCATGAATCCGACATCCTGCTATCGGTCTACGAAGATCACGAAAAGTTTGGCAACGCCGCCTCGACTGCGATGACCAAAGGACTGGAAACCGTCGACGCCTCTGCCAACATTCAAGACCTCATGCCGATCTTCGACCATGGTCATGTGGCCATCGTGAAGGACGGCGACCGCTTCAGCGGGCTGATTACCCGCATCGATC
This sequence comes from Alphaproteobacteria bacterium, assembly GCA_965228695.1. Lineage (GTDB taxonomy): Bacteria > Pseudomonadota > Alphaproteobacteria > UBA8366 > UBA8366 > JAJFJD01. Next base: position 237,953 of record CBDDIB010000001.1, read on the forward strand.
TTTTAAATTATCTGCGCCGGAGTGCCGCATGACCGAGTCGAAACGCCCCAACGCCCCGGAACCGGGTTTTTCCACCAAGGCGGTGCACGCCGGCCAATCGCCGGACCCGACCACCGGCGCGGTCTGGACCCCGATCTACACCGCGTCGACCTTCATTCAGGAAAGCCCCGGCGTCCACAAAGGCTATGAGTACAGCCGAAGTCATAATCCGACCCGCCTGGCCTTCGAACGCAACATCGCCGCGTTGGAAAACGGCACCGCGGGCTTCGCCTTCGCGTCAGGTATGGCGGCCTCGTCGACGGTGCTGGAATGCCTGGATGCCGGCGCACATATCATCGCCAGCGACGATCTATATGGCGGCACCTACCGGCTGTTCGAGAATGTCCGCAAGCGCAGCGCCGGCCTGACCTTCAGCTTCATCGACATGGCCGACAAGGCGGCGCTGGAAGCGGCGATCACGCCCGAGACCAAGATGATCTGGATCGAGACACCCTCCAATCCGCTGCTCAAGCTGATCGACCTGGAAATGGTCGCCGAAGTTGCCAAATCACGCGGCATCCTGACCGTCGCCGACAACACCTTCGCCACGCCCTGGATCCAGCGGCCGCTCGATTTGGGCATCGACATCGTGCTGCACTCCGTCACGAAATACTTGAACGGGCATTCCGACGTGGTCGCGGGGATCGTGGTGGTCGGCGACAACCCGGCCCTTGCCGAGGAACTGACGTTCCTGCAGAACGCGATCGGCGGCGTGGCCGGTCCGTTCGATGCCTATATGGCGATGCGCGGCGTGAAGACGCTGGCGCTGCGCATGGAACGGCATTGTACCAGCGCGATGCGCGTCGCCGAATGGCTCGAAGGGCATCCGGGAATCGAGACCGTCTATTACCCGGGCCTCGCCAGCCATCCCCAGCACGACTTGGCCAAACGGCAGATGTCCGGCTTCGGCGGCATGGTCTCGGCGGTCGTGAAGGGTGGGTTGGAGCCGACGAAACGCTTCCTCGAACGCTGCACCCTGTTCGCATTGGCGGAAAGCCTGGGCGGCGTCGAAAGTCTGATCGAGCACCCCGCGATCATGACCCATGCCAGCATTCCGGCGGATATCCGCGCCGCGCTCGGCGTCGATGATGGTCTTGTCCGGCTGTCCGTCGGGATCGAAGATATCGACGACCTGATCGACGATCTGGATCAGGCTCTATCTTGAACCAAGAAGTTATTCCGAGACCAAAAGCGTTCGCACAGTTTCGTTAGACCGTGACGCCACTCCGCTTTCCTCATCTGTGTTGGTCTTTCGGCGTCTGGAACTGGATAATGGCAACAGAATCGGCTTTTGCGTGACATCGTGAAACAAATGCAACGCAGCAATGATCTCAACTCGTCCCAAGCCAGACCACTGAGATCTCCATCGAGCGATTCTTGGCAACAACAGCCTGAAAACTTCCTCGTCACTATAGAAAAAGGCCCGCACGTTTACGTAAATTAAAACGTCATATCTAGAGATAGGCTTGTAGTGTCCGTTTCTGATCTTCTTGGCCTTGCGTCGCATTGCGCGCAGAATGGCAGCACACGTCTCCCTCTCCGCACTATTGCCCGCCCATCCGTCACGGCCAAGTAACTGAACTGAAGGTTCTTTGCCCTCAGATATCGTGAGTTCGCGTTGCCATTTGTTGGTGGTAGCTTCCGTTACCTCCAAACCCCATTCTTCAGACAGACCATTCGACAACACGAAATCCGGCTTATCTCCTATAACGAGAATAAGCGGAAAACCTAACCTGTCATTAGCAGCAAGCGCGAGCAGGTATTGCCGAACGTTGAATAGCTCTTTCTGTTCTTGCGTACGCCGATTCGTGCCTTTTCTAGGGCCTACCGACGCGCCGTTCCTTCCAAAATAGGCCGACAAACACTCTGGAGAATCAAACCTAACTGATTTCATCTCGCACAAATCCCACAACAGCGATGATTTCGAAATTCTAGAGCCAAAAGACGCAAAAATACGCTTTTGGTTTCCATCCTGCCTCGTTCGATGATTCTCGGACTAGGCACGCTAGCAATGATCAGACACTGCAGTTTGAAATTTATGTCAATGCGGTACCGACCCAAATCATGAAAATTCGTCGTGCTTCTCCGAACCGACCCAGACCACATAACCAAGCTAACACTCCACCGAACCTACCGATTTCCGCATGAGATGCGAGGTCGCCGCGACGCGATACCCGAGGCGCTGGTAAAACGCATGTGCGTCGTCGCGGCTGGTCTGCGTGCCCAACGCCACCGAGGGGTGGCCATTCGCTGCTGCCCACTCTTCCGCGCGCTGCATCAACTTTCGGCCGATCCCGCCGCCGCGCAGACTGTCATCGACGACCAGTGCCTGAACGATCACCTCGGGCGGTTTCTCGATGGCGGCGCGGGCATAAAAATGAATGAAACCCACGATGCACCCCTCCCGCTCCGCGACCTCGAGACAATGCCCCGGCGCTTCAATCACCGCGGAAAGACGGCGGGCGACTTCGTCCTGCGCAATGTCGTAGCCCAACTGCACCAGCAGCGGTTCAAGCGATGGCAAATCACCTTGTCTCATCGCGCGCACTGAGATTTCCGGCATGCCGCCTTCCTAGTCCGGGTAGTTCGAAACCTCGACCAGATTACCGTCCGGGTCGCGGAAATAGACCGAGGTGATCGGCCCCAGCGCGCCGGCCCGCGTGCCGGGGCCATCGATGATGTCCACGCCTTCGGCATCCAGATGTTTCACCACATCGTCGATCGGCGTCTCGGTGATCAGGCAGAAGTCGCCGCCGCCGATGGACGGCGCGGCCGCCACGAGGCCCGGCCCTTTGTCCTTCGGATGCAGGTTGATCTTGTGCTGCCCGAACCGCAGCGCCCAGCGGCCTTCGCCGAAGCTGAACGGCTCCATCCCGAGGACGCGTTTGTAAAAGTCGCAGCTTTCCTCGATATCGTTGACCTTCAACACGAAATGGTCGATCCGTTCGATCTTCATGATGCCTGTCCCTGTCGCTGTCCTTGATACACGTCGCGGCGGATCGGCTCCCACCACGCCTGGTTTTCGAGATACCACGCCACCGTGTCGCGCAGCCCTTCCTCGAACCGCCGTGTGGGAACCCACCCCAGGTCGCGCGCCACCTTATGCCCGTCCAGCGCATAGCGGAAATCATGCCCCGGCCGGTCGTCGACATACTCGATCAGGGACTCATGCGGCCGATGCGGCGCGTCCGGCAGGAAGGCGTCCAGCGCCGTGCAGATGCCCTTGACCACGTCGATATTCCGGCGTTCCGCCGCACCGGTGAGGTTGTAGGTCTCTCCCGGGCGGCCCTTGCGCAGGACATGCAGCAGCGCCCGGGCATGGTCTTCCACATGCAGCCAGTCGCGCACATTCTCGCCACCGCCATAGACCGGCAGCGGCGCGCCCGACAGGCCGGCCAGGATGATCGTGGGAATCAATTTTTCGGGGAATTGATACGGGCCGTAATTATTGCAGCAGTTCGTGAGGAGCACCGGCAGGCCGTAGGTCCGGTGCCAGGCGCGGACCAGGTGGTCCGATCCCGCCTTGCTCGCCGCGTAGGGCGAGCTCGGCCGATAGGGCGCGATCTCGTCCGCCGGCGGCCCGTCGGCCAAGTCGCCATACACCTCGTCGGTGGAAACGTGCAGGAACCGGAATGCATCCCGTTTCGCCGCAGGCAGCGTCTTGTGATAGTCCAGCGTCGCCTCGAGCAGCGTATAGGTGCCGAGGACATTGGTATCGATGAAGGCGGCGGGATCGTCAATCGACCGGTCCACATGCGATTCCGCCGCCAAATGCATCACCGCGTCGGGCGCATGCCCCTTGAAGATCCGGGCAAGTGCGATGGCATCGCGGATATCCCCATGCTCGAACGCATAGGACGGATCGGCAGCGACCGATGCCACCGACTCCTCACGGCCGGCATAGGTCAGGGCATCCAGATTCACGACGGCGCACCCGCCCTCGCCCACCAAATGACGCACCACGGCCGACCCGATAAATCCAGCGCCACCGGTAACGAGAACTTTCATATTTCAACGATCCTCATTGCAGCGGGGCATTCCGGGAGCGCCTTGCCATTATCCCATCCGGGAGGCACCATCCGGCTGGCGATTCGCCGACGGCACCGCCCCTATATATCATACGGTCTGCCGCCGCGGCGCGGCCATCAGCATATTCACGAGGACCATGCGGAAATTCGACCCGAACGACAAAGGCCCGTTGGATGGCCTCCGAATCCTCGATCTGTCCCGGCTGGTCGCCGGCAACATGCTGTCGCTGCAACTCGCTGATTTCGGAGCGGAAGTCATCAAGATCGAGACCCCGCCGCGCGGCGACCCCTTGCGCGATTGGGCGACCGATAATGTCGAGGTGCACTGGAAGGTCTATTGCCGCAACAAGAAGAGCATCGGCCTGAACCTGCGCGAGGACGCCGCGAAGGATATCCTGCTGCGCCTGATCGATACCGCCGACGGCATGATCGAGAATTTCCGGCCCGGCACCCTGGAACGCATGGGCCTGGGACCGGACGTCCTGCTGGAGCGCAACCCGCGCCTGGTGATCGCCCGCGTGAGCGGCTTCGGGCAGACCGGGCCGTACCGCGAGAAGCCGGGCTTCGGCACGCTGGTCGAAGGCATGTCCGGCTTCGCCTCGCGCAACGGCTTCCCGGACCGCCCGCCGCTGCTGCCGCCGCTGGCACTGGCGGACATGATCGCCGGGCTGTCGGGTGCCATGGCGATGATGGTCGCCTTCTATAACCGCGACCTGAAGGGCGGCAAGGGGCAGGTCATGGACCTGTCGCTGCTGGAGCCGATCTTTTCCGTCCTCGGTCCCGAGGCGGGCACCTATCAACTGACCGGCGAGGTCAAGGAACGCGTCGGCAACGGCTCGAACACGTCGGCGCCGCGCAACGTCTACATCACCAGCGACGACCGCTTCATCGCGATCTCCGCGTCGATGCAAGTGATGGCCGAGCGGCTGCTGCGCGCCATCGGCGCCGGCGAGATGCTGGACGACCCGCGCTATGCGACGAACGCCGCGCGGGTGCAACACCGCGAGGAAGTGGATGCGGTGGTCGGCGGCTGGATCCGCCAGCGCACGCAGAAAGACGCACTCGCCTTCTTCGAACAGGAAAACATCACCGCCGCGCCGATCTACGACATCAGCCAGATCGTCACCGACCCGCATTTCACCGAACGCGAGATCGTCGTCGACGTGGAAGACCGCGACCTGGGCAAGGTGGCTATGCACAACGTCACGCCGCGCCTGTCGGGCACGCCCGGCACGTTTCGCAACCCCGCACCCCGGGTCGGCGAGCATAACGCCGACCTGCTGGGCCAGATCGGCGTCGATACCGAATCCTTGACCGACCTGCTCGCCAGCGGCGCCGTATGGGCGCGCGACGACCAATCCAAAAAATAGCAACCGGAGGACCGGATCATGACCACCGCACCCGAAACCAAACCTTCCCGCCCGGTCTGGCGCTCGCTGCTCTATGTCCCGGTCAATGTGGAGAAATACGTCGCCAAGGCGCACACGCGCGGCGCCGACGCGATCCAGCTCGACCTGGAGGACAGCGTGCCGGTCAGCGAGAAAGCCAATGCCCGTAAGCTCGTGCAAGAAGCCGCCGAAACCGTGTCGCAGGCCGGTGCGGACGTGGTGGTGCGGATCAACCAACCGCTGCGCATGGCGGTCCGCGATTTGGAGGAAACGATCTCGCCCCGCGTACAGGCGATCACGCTGACCAAGGTGGACAGCGCCAGCCACGTACGGTTGCTGGCCGAGATCGTCGACGAGTTGGAGGAGGAGCGCGGCATGACGCCGGGCCATACCCGCTTCATCACCCTGGTCGAGACGGCGGACGCCTTCTTCCGTCTGGGCGAGATCGCCAAGGCGCATCCGCGTGTCGCCGCGCTCGGCCTCGGCGGCGAGGATTTCGCCACCAGCGTCGGCATGGTGCCGGATCCGGATGTCATGCTCTATCCGAAACAGCAGTCGATCATCGCGTCCCGCGCCGCCGGGATCATGCCCCTCGGCATCATCGGCACGGTCGCGGACTACGGCGACATCGACGGGATGCGCGCGATCATCCGCAATTCGCGGCGTTTCGGCTTCGAGGGCGCGTCCTGCATCCATCCCAGCATCGTGTCGATCCTGAACGAGGAATTCCGCCCGAGCGAAGAAGAAGTCGCGGAGGCGCAACGCATGATCCAGGGCTTCGAGGCCGCGGTCGCCGAAGGCCGCGCGTCGCTGGAAATCGACGGCAAGATGATCGACTACCCGGTGGTCTTCCGGGCGCAGCAACTGCTCGACCAGGACACCGCGATCCGCCAGCGCGAAGCCCGGATGAAGGGTTAGCGGTCGCGCCGCATCGCGTGGCAGCGTTCCAGGTTCCGCTGCGCAAGCGGATAGATTTCCCGGTCCGTTGGCGGGACGCGTTTGAAATAGCACAACGCCTCGCCGAATTTGCCTTGGTCAAGTAGCGTTAGTCCAAGGGCATAGAGCAGCTTTGCATTCTCGGACCGTTTCAGCGCGGCTCGGAGGCATTTCTCCGAAACCGCAACTTCACCCCGTTCCGACGCGCGGGTTACCAGCGCCACCACAGCATCGGCGTCATCAAGCCGGGCATCGTCCTTTGAGACACACCCTGCCGGCCGTTGAAAACATCTCATTGTTTGTCCGGCGCGTCCTTCAACGTGATGGAATAGCGGGCGTTGCTCTTGACGTAGAGATAGGTCAGCGCCTGATTGCTGCGGTTGCGGTTCTGCATGTTGACGTTGATGTTAAGCCCGCTCAGCCGGCAGGTCTTGGCGATGGTCGCGGTCAACAATCCGCATTCCTTGTTGGCCAGCTTGTAAAGCAGCGCGCGGGCCGACTCCTGCGACTTGACGATGGCCTCATCGCTCAGGTCGTCGATCGGAAGCTGGGTCTGGAAATTGACGTTCACGACGACCGGCTGCACGCCGCCGAGAGAGGCGGACCGCGCCGCAGCCGTATCTGCGGGCACCGCCGCAAATGCGACGGACGCAAGGGCTAGGGCCGCCACCGCGGTGGCGGATTTCAAATGCATGGGGTTCATTTGTTCTCTCCGAAGTTTCCTGTTGCCCGGTCGACGCTTAGACCGGGATCGTCAATTAGACGACCTGGAATGGCGATACCTTGGCGGCCGAAAGGTAATTTTTCGGTAAAACCGGCGCTTTTCTTCGGCAATGGCCAAATCCGTCCTCCCATTAACCATGCAAGCCGATATCGCGCGGAGATTTCCCGGTTTTCCAGGCCGCTCCGCGCCGGCGTTTAGATTTCCGCAACCTTCTCCAGCGTATAGAGAAAGGGTGCGGGAACAGGGAGAGTCTGCGCCGTGTCACATGGATATTGGGATACTCCGGCCCTCATTCTGAAAGATCTGGAGAAGCATTTCGACAAACCGGCGGTCGACCGTCTCGACCTGTCCGTCCGTGGCGGCGAGTTCTATGCCCTGCTCGGCCCCAACGGCGCCGGCAAGACGACCACGCTTCGGATCGTCGCCGGGCTGCTGCGGCCGGACGCCGGGTCGGTCTCGGTCTTCGGCGTCGACGCGCTGGAGGACCCCATCGCGGCCAAACGCCTGATCGCATGGGTGCCCGACGAACCGCTGATCTATGAGAAACTGACGCCGTTCGAATACTTGGAGTTCGTCGCCGGGCTTTGGGATATCGATGCGGCGACCGCACAAGCCCACGCCGCCGAGATCATCGATATTCTCGGCTTGGGCCCGCATGCCCACGAGCGGTGCAATGGGTTCTCGAAGGGCATGCGCCAGAAGGTGGCCCTTGCCGGAGCGCTGGTGCATTCCCCTCGGCTGCTGATCCTCGACGAACCGTTGACCGGTCTCGACGCCGGGTCCTCGCGCCAGGTGAAGACGGTGCTCGCCGAACGTGTCCGCACCGGCGTCACGGTGATCATGACCACCCATATCCTGGAGGTCGCCGAACGCATGGCGGAACGCATCGGCGTGATCGACGCAGGCCGCCTGATCGCGGAAGGCACGCTGGACGAGTTGCGCCACCAGACCGGTCAGACGGCAACCAGCCTCGAAGAGGTTTTCCTCGATTTGGTCGCGGATCAGGGCGCCGCCGCATGAGCCAGCCCGCCACCCTGTCCTGGTTCGCCCGGCACGAGGTCCGGCTGTTCTGGCGCGATTGGATCGCGATGCTCACCGCCGGTAAGCGCAACCGCGAGTCACTGATCGGCGTGATGGCGATCGCCTTTTTTGTTTTCATCCATTTGCTGGCGCATTACCTCGTCTCGCCGCTCGCCGAGGGGGGTGTCGTCCTCGACAAAACCACGATGATTTTCGTGACGTCCAGCGTGTTCCTGTATTGCACGATGATGATCTCGCAGGCGATGGAATCCGTGACCCGCGCCTTCTATGCGCGCTCCGACTTGGACCTGATTCTGTCATCACCGATCTCGGCGCGGCGCATCTTCACCGTCCGTATCCTCGCCATCGCCGTCGCCACGGTCCTGCTGACCACGGTGCTGGCCGGACCGTTCATCAACGCCTTCGCCTATATCGACGGACCGCGGTGGCTGGCGGGATATGGCGTCATTTTCGGGTTGGCCGGCCTGTGCACCGCCTTCGCCGTACTGCTGACCGTCGGCCTTTTCAGAACCCTCGGCCCGAAGCGCACCCGGCTTATTTCGCAGGTCGTCTCCGCTGTCATCGGCGCCGCCTTCGTCATCGGAATCCAAGCGGCCGCCATACTCTCGACCGGCAGTCTGTCGCGCTTTTCCTTCCTCGGATCGGAACGGATCGTCGACGCGGTACCGCCGCTGACCAGTTGGGTCTGGTGGCCCGCCTTTGCGGCCGCCGGCGATATCGAGATCCTGCTCGGCCTTATCGGAGTCGGTCTGGCGGCCTTGGCGCTGACCATCCTGCTCTGCGCCAAAAACTTCGGCGAGCACGTGGTGGCGGCATCCGGCGTGGCCTTCGAATCATCCGCGAGCCGCCCGCGCCTGTCCGCCTTCCGGCAGGCGTCGGTGAAACGCACCCTGCGGCGCAAGGAATGGACATTGCTGCGGCGGGACCCGTGGCTGATGTCGCAGACCTTGATGCAGATTCTCTACCTGTTCCCGCCGGCGCTATTACTGTGGCGCAATTTCGGTGACAGCGTCGGCCCCTTGGTCATCCTGACCCCGGTTCTGGTGATGGCGTCTGGCCAACTGGCCGGCGGGCTCGCCTGGCTGGCGGTTTCCGGCGAGGACGCGCCGGATCTGATGACATCGGCGCCGGTTTCCGCACCCATGATCATGGGCGCCAAGATCGAGGCGGTGCTCGGATCGGTCCTGATCGTCGTTTTGCCGCTGCTCGCCGCGCTCACACTGGCGTCGGTGAAACTCGCCGCGATCACAGCCGCGGGCATCGTCGTCTCGGCCTGTTCGGCAACCATGATCCAGATTTGGTTCCGCGCCCAGGCCAAACGCAGCGATTTCCGCCGGCGGCAAACGTCGTCGCGCCTTGCGACCCTGGCCGAAGCACTTTCGTCGATCTTCTGGGCCAGCGCGGCGGCGTTGATCGCCGCGGCCTATTTCAACTATGCGGCCGCAACCGCCTTCCTGGCCGTCCTCACGCTGGTCTGCGCCTGGGCCGTGCGCCCCCGCCGCACCGCGGAAACCTAAAGAACGGCATCCGGCGATCCCCGGCTTGCCCGGAACGCACGGTGGTCGGTAGTGTACGGCCGTTCGACGAAAGGCCATTCGGCAGCATTGAACGGCGATCATGAAGACCACGGAGACAGATGCAGACGTCGGCGCCTTTCTCGAGGGGGTCAAGCCAGACCGCCGACAGCGGGACGGGATCGCGCTGCGCGACATGATTCAGCGGTTGACGGGACTGGAACCGAAGATGTGGGGGCCGAATATCGTCGGGTTCGGGCGGTATCATTACAAATATGACAGCGGCCGCGAAGGTGATCTCTTCCTGACCGGTTTTTCACCGCGAAAAACGTCGTTGTCGATCTACATCATGCCGGGGTTCGGCGACTACGGCCCGCTGATGGCGAAGCTCGGCAAGCACAAAACCGGAAAATCATGTCTCTACGTCAACAAACTCGACGACGTGGATTTGCGTGTCCTTGAAGAACTGATACGGCGGTCCGTCGATTTCATGCGCCAAAAGTACGGAGTCTAAAAATCCTAACAAGTCCGCAATAGTGGAAAATTTCTAGTTGCGATTGCGTATGACTCTTGAAAACTGGATGTCTCGCCCCAACCTAGCTTCCGGGTTGGCAAGGGAGGGACAGAAATGCCGGTACGGGCGCTAAAGCGATTCATCGACAGCGAAGCTAAGGGCGGATTGATTCTAATGGCGACCGCCGCCCTGGCGCTGATCTTCGAAAACTCCGCCCTCGCGTATATATACGACCAACTCCTGACGCTTCCCGTTGCGGTCAACATCGGCGCACTTTCAATCGATAAACCACTGCTGTTGTGGATCAACGACGGTCTCATGGCCGTGTTCTTCTTCCTGGTCGGGCTGGAGATCAAGCGCGAAGTCATCGAAGGGCAGCTTTCCAGCAAGGAACAGGTCATCCTGCCCGCCATCGGGGCGGTTGGCGGCATGGCGATTCCGGCGCTCATTTTTCTTTTGGTCACCGGCGACGACCCGGAACTCGCCAAGGGTTGGGCCATCCCGGCCGCAACCGACATTGCCTTCGCGCTTGGGGTGCTGGCGTTATTGGGCAACCGCATTCCGACCGCCATCAAGACGCTGCTACTGGCCATCGCGATATTTGACGATCTTGGTGCGATCGTCATCATCGCCGCCTTCTACACCGCCGACCTGTCCTTCCCGTCGCTGGCCGGAGCCGCCATCGCCATCGCCGGACTGATCGCCCTGAACAGGGCCGGCGTGCTCAGAGTCGCGCCCTACATCATGGTGGGTGTCGTGCTCTGGGTCTTCGTGCTCAAATCCGGCGTGCATGCGACGCTGGCGGGGGTCGTCCTCGCCTTGGCCATCCCGTTGCGCGCCGGCGACCAAAAATCACCATTGCGCGCCGTGGAGCACAGCCTGCACCCATACGTCGCCTACGGTGTGTTGCCCGCGTTTGCCTTCGCCAATGCCGGGGTTTCGCTCGACGGATTTTCGCTGGCGTCGCTGATGGCGCCGCTGCCGCTCGGAATTGCCGCTGGTTTGCTGATCGGTAAGCAGGTCGGCATTTTCGGCAGCATACTGCTGGCCGTGAAATTCGGCATCGCGCACCGTCCCGCAAGAGTGACCTGGCTGCAGCTTTACGGTTTGTCCTGCCTCGCCGGAATCGGTTTCACGATGAGCTTGTTCATCGGCACGCTGGCCTATGCCGGGCCGGAGCTGATGGCGCAGGTCCGATACGGCGTGCTGACCGGATCGCTGTTATCGGCATTCATCGGATACGCGGTTCTCCGCTGGCTCTGCGACGGCAAGACAGCAACGGTGAACGCGTAAACTATCCGATCCAACGGCATGTTTTTGCCTCCCGGAGTTTCGGCGCTACAGTGGCGGGTGATGAATTCACCCTGCACCACGGCACGTAACAGAAGGGAACCGGCCAATGTTTAAGCGCATCGATCACATGGTCGTCCGGGTCAAGGACCTGGATCAGGGCATGAAGGACTATCAGGACAAGCTCGGCATGACCGCGAGCAAGGGTCCGGAGGACCTGCCGCATCTCGGCATGAAGCGGGCGGTGTTCCCGATCGGACCCGACGGCAGCTTCATCGAACTCGCCGAGCCCTTGGGCGACGGCGGCGCGATCGGCAAGTCACTCGAACGCCATGGCGAAGGATTGCATCTGGTCGCCCTCGCGGTCGAGAACCTGGAAGAGGCCGCGGCCGACATGCGCGCAAAGGGCGCAAATCTCATCGAAGCCGGCAATATGATCTTCGTCCACCCGCGCGACAGCCACGGCGTGCTGTATCAACTCGTCGAACGGTAAACCGGCCGCCAAGAAGAATCGAACCGCCGAAGGAGACCGGACATGCCGCCGAAGATCGGATATCTGCTGCCCACCCGCGAACAGATCATGGAAGGCCGGCCCGAAGCCGCGCCGCTTCTGGCATTGGCCGAGCGCGCCGAAGACCTGGGATATGATTCAGTCTGGGTCGGCGATTCCCTGCTTGCGCGGCCCCGGCACGAGCCGATCACCCTGCTTGCCGGCGTCGCCGGACGCACGAAATCGGTCGAGCTCGGCACCGCGGTGCTGCTGCCGACGCTGCGCAATCCGGTACTGCTGGCGCATCAGGTCGCGACGTTGGACCAGATCAGCCAAGGCCGGGTCATCCTCGGCGTCGGCATCGCCAGCGACGTGCCCAATATTCGTGCCGAGTTCGAATCCGCCGGCGTACCCTTCGAAAAACGCGTCGGCCGCATGCTCGAACAACTGCGCCTCTGCCGCGCCTTGTGGAGCGGCGAGGCGGTGAACTGGGACGGCCGCTGGAAGGTCACCGACGGCACACTCGGGCCGACCCCGCACCGCAAGGGCGGGCCGCCGATCTGGGGCGGCGGATCGGTGCCGGCCGCCCTGAAACGCGCGGGTCGGTATTTCGAAGGCTGGTTCCCGACCGGGCCCGACGCGGCGCGCTGGTCGGAGCAGTGGGGCGAGGTGCAGGGCCACGCGCGCGACGCGGGGCGCGACCCGGCCGACGTGACGCCCGCGATCTATCTGACACTGGCGATCGACGACGATGCGGCTAAGGCGGACGCCCGCATCGACGACTTTCTGCAGCAATATTACGGCCAACGGCCGGACCTGCTCAAAAAACGCCAGGCCTGTTTCGGCGGGTCGGCGGAAGGCGCGGTCGAATGGCTGAACGGCTATATCGACGCGGGCGCGCAACATCTGGTGCTGCGCTTCGCCGGCGATCACGAACGCAATTTGGAGACCATGGCGAAACTGCGAAAATCGATCGCCGGCTAACCTAGAGGCCGGCGGGCGGCTTTTCGTCCATGACCGCAGCCTTTATCCCATCGCTGGAAGGGGTCGGCTGCAGTTTTCGGCGGACCACGAGCCACAGCGCGACACCGCCCGCGAGCAGCAGCAGCCACGACCCCCAGCCAAGGCTCTCGATGTTGTCGCCCATGATCACCATGAGCACGGTGAGCGGCAGGATACCGACACCGGTGGTCCACAGAAACTGCCACCACGTCAGGCGGGTCAGACCGGCGGCGTAGTTGACCAGATTGAACGCGATCACGGGAATCAGGCGGCTGACCAGGACGACCCGCCAGCCATCCTGCGCCGCCCATTCGTCCAGACGCTGCCAATTATGGCGCGATACCATGCGCTCGACGAAGGGCCGGCCAAAGCTCCGCGCCAGGCAGAACGCTACCGACGCCCCCAGCATGGCCCCGGTCCAGGTAATCAGCGTGCCGACGACCGGGCCGTACACCATGCCGTTGGCGATCGCGACGAGTTCGGCCGGAAAGGGAATGAAGGAATGCAGCACCATGAGGCCGATCGAGGCGAGCACGCCCCACATGCCGAGCGCGCGGATCGCCTCTTCGAAGCCGCGTGCGGATAATTCAACGTCCGTGTTGATCAGCACGACAAGGCCGGCGGTCACCACCCCCAGCACAACCGCCAAGCAAATCAAAGCCTTGGTGCGCTTCCCGAAGATATCGGCGATCCTCCCGCTTTCCGCGACGCGCTACCGGTCGCTGCTGAATCCCATCACCGTCACGCCTCCCCAAAACCATCGGCGGACGTGAAACGATCGCGGCCACGGTCGCAGCGTATCCCAGGGGCGGCGGAAAAAATGGTTGGATCACAGAAGGTTGATGGGATACGGATGGAATTCGCGCGGAATGCCGCCGACGCCTTACCCCTCTACCTTACGGCGGGCGTCAGCAGGGTCGCCAAGTGGCGGCCCGACCGGTCCGGCGAGAAGACAAAATTTTGGATTTGTAGTAAAATAAGCGCCTGTACCAAGGAACGATTCAGAGGAAGGCCCGCATCATGCAAGCAGTCGCTACCAGTGAGGCAGACGTCAAAATCATGGAACGTAAAGGCGGAACGGGCGCCCGGCACGACTATATCGGCTCGCCCGGCACGATTAACGCCGATCCGCAGGCCTTTCTGGTGGTACGGCCCTATGCGGGCGCGCGGGTCGACCCGCATTTCCACGATGTCGACCAGTTCCAGGTGGTCGTGGCCGGGGATGGCCGCATCGGCAAGAAGGAAATCCGCCCGATTACCTTTCAATATGCTGACGCCTACACGCCCTACGGACCGATCGTCGGCCGCGAGAACGGATTCTCCTTCTTCACCCTGCGCAACGCCGCAAGCGGCGGCCATTGGTCGATGCCCGGCAACAAGCACAACATGCCGTGCCGGGCAGGCCGCAATATCGCGGGTACCTTCGATCTCGGCCGTCCTGTCGCGGCGGGCGAAGCGGAACGCGAAGACCTGATGGAAGCACAAAACGATGGCGTCGACGCCGTCGGGTTCCGTCTCGGCAGCAACGCCGTATCGGACGGCCTGCCGACCGAAAGCGGCGGCCAATACTATCTCGTCTGCGGCGGCGCGCTGATCCAGGACGGCAAGGAATTGCCCGCGGACTCGGTGATCCGGGTCGATCACGGCGAAGATGTCCTGCGGATGACCGCCGGTCCCGACGGTGCCGAGGTTCTCTGCCTGCAGTTCGGTGTTCCCAGCGACCGGCCAGGATCCGATCCCAGCCTGCTCGCGAAGCGCAACCCGGATGCGTATCAGGATCGCAAACCCGGCGCCGGCGCCTAGTTCAAGACACGGCAGCGTTCAGCGCCAGATCGCGTCGCGCCATTTGATGCCGACCAGCACGGTAAAGAACAGCCCCACGGCACAGTAGGTGTTGATCGTGGCGGTATAACCTATCCATTCGACCATCGCGCCAGATCCCACCAGTCCGATGGGCAGTCCGTAGATCGCCATCGACCGGACGCCCATGACCCGGCCGCGCAGCGATGGAGTCACCGTACTGAGCAACACCACGGACATCGACAGCATCGCAATGCCCTGCGTAACGCCGATCAGAAACAGGGCCGGCAAGCCGAAGGCCCGGTCCGTCGCCTGCCCGAACAAGAGCAGCGACGAATACCACAGGACGATGCAGACCAACATGAACCGTACCGGACGGCGCGAGCCGCCGACGACCGCCATCAGCATCGAGGCGGTCAACGCGCCGGCGCCAAACCCGGCGACAAGATGCGCGAGGCCGTTCTCGTCCAGCGAATAGACCTCACGGGCCACGAACGGCAGCAATCCGTGTGAAATCGGATAGGCGGTCAGGTTGACCATGAAGGCGAGGCACATGACGGCTAGGACTCGCGGCGTCGCCCAAATATAGGCGAGTCCTTCCCGCAGCTCGCGCCAGATCGGGAACCGACGCGGCGGTGCCGTGACGACGCCGGCCGGAGTCTCGCTGACCGGCCGGACGCGCGAAACGCCGAAGGTCAAGAATAGGCTCAAGACGTAGAAAGCGGCGACGAAGATATAGGCGAATCCGATCCCGAGGGCGGAGAACAATCCGGCCCCGGCCAACGCGCCCGCGATCCGCGCGGAATCTTGCGTCGCGCGCGACAGACCCATCGCATTGGCCAACCGGTCCGGCGGCATGGTGTCGGCCACCAGCGTGTTCCGCATCACCAGATCGGACGGCCGCACCATGCCCATGCAGGCGGCCGTGATAAAGACATAGACGGGGTTGAGCTGAGCGGTCAGGCCGAGCGCCATGACGACCGTCGCCATCACCGCATAGAACCCACGCATCAGGCACAACAGCGTGCGCCGCCCCAACCGGTCGGCGAACGCGCCCAGCATCGGGGCGACGAGCGTGCCGAAATACTGCAGCGATCCGAAGACGGTTAACCACAGCACCGAATCCGTTTCGACCAGGATGTACCAGCCGAGAATCAGGGTTTCCATCTCGAAGGCCCAGGCGGTCAGCAGGTCGGCCGGCCATTGAAATCGGAAACTGCGGATCTTGAACGGCGCGAGCGGGGCTATGGCGATGGGAGGCCTCGACGGATGTGCGTGTGCGGGCCGGCAGGACATCGCGCCGGCGCCTCAACCGTCCGAGTCTACATCATTTGCCGCGCCGGGGCGCAAACGGCCGACCGCCCAGCCGCCCTAGTCCCGTTCGGCGAAGAACAACAGGCAGCCGTCCGGGTCCTTCACATGGAATTCGCGGACGCCGTAGGGTTGCTCAAAGGGTGGCCGCACCCGCCCCGCGGGCAGCGTATCCAGCTTCGGCTTCAGCGTGGCATAGAGGGCGTCGAGTTCACGCACCCGGATCGTCACCACGATGTTTGTCGCCGTGGCCTCGAGCGCGCCGGCGTCGTCGGTAGCGATGAACTCGACCGCCGCCCCGCCACGCTCCGCGATACCGAAACCGCCGTCCTCCGCCAACAGTTTGCGCTCGAAGCCGAGAACGTCTTCGTAGAATCGGAGGGTCGCCGCCACGTCGCGCACGGGCACGATCGTGGCGGCATTCAGCACCTGTGGCGTGTCCGGCATGACGCGCCTAATACAACGCCACGGGATTCCCTGGAGACCCGGTCGCCCCTTTCGCCTTCAGCGGCGACCAAACGAAAAGGAACTCGTAGGCCTTGTCCGCGACGAGCTGAGACAGGTCCAGATTCTCGATGTTCCAAATCCCGTGTTTGGTCTGCAGCGCAATATGGCACTCGAACGGCTGCTTGCGCTCGCCGGCAAAGCCGGGACCGACCGCTTCGGTTCCCCAGTTATCCGCGCCCGTAAGAATCACGTTGCGATCCGCCAGATACTCGCAGGCGGAAATGCCGAAGCCGGGCTCGCCCCGGTTGAAGGCGGCGACACGCTTTTTCTTTTCCGCCGCGTCGAACTTGTCCCAGTCCTTCGGGTGCCACAGGTCGCCATGCCCGGTATGGAGAAAGACGCAATCGCCTGCGCCGATCGGCGCGATGCCCTGGCGCTCGATCATCGCCTTGACGTCATCGTCGGTGACGATGCCGGGATCGTCGCGACCAACCTTTATCGGCACCGGCAGGGTACCGCCGCGCAGCGCCACCGCATCCAGCAGCACGCCGCGGCAGACGAAACCCTTTTGCGCCACATGCTCGACTCCAAGCGGTCCGAGACCGTAGGTGCCGACGTCCGCGTCCTCCAGGAATCGTCCGTTGTAGAAATAATGGCCCTTGGAGGTCCGCACGCCGATATGGCCGGGACCGTCGAACTGGGTGCCGATCTGTCCCAGTTCGGTGGACACGTATTCGTCGTTATAAACCAGTTTTTGGCCGCCGAACGGGCCGCCCGTGGGCAGGCCTGGAATGGTCAACCGCCAGCCACGCGATCCGAAGGCCGGCGCGTCCTGCGCATAGACCTTGCCGAGCGTCGCGACCTTGCCCTGCCTAACCAGCCCAACTGCCTTCAGCACCAGCTCCGGCGTCGTGCGGTTGACCGCGCCGATCATGTCGTCCGCGCCCCATTCGCCGGGCGCCCATTTTTCGGTCAACGGTGCGTCGTTGACGTCCTGCACCAGCGACGCGCCCATCAATAGAACCGCCGCCGCCGCAATACCGATCCGTTTCATCACGTCCTCCTCCAACTGCCGCCACGCCTGCGAGTTTACCCGGCTTGGCCGCCGATGGAAGATTCAGTTGACATTTTCGCTCCATCCGCCCAAAGTCCAGGCACGTGGTGATTTGGCCCGACCGGCTTGCGGCCACGGTAAAGAACTCAGCTAAAAGGTCGGAGCGTCCGTTGGAAGCCCTGACCTGTTTGACCGGTCGGGGTTTTTTCATGGCGCCGGGAGCCGGCGCAGGAGGACGCAATGGACGGATCGCAGTCATCCAAACGAACCTACCGGGCGCAGACCAATCTGGTGCGCGGCGGGCTCGACCGATCCCCGCACCGGGAAACCGCCGAGGCGCTGTTCCTGACCTCGGGCTTCGTCTACGACCAGGCCGAAGACGCCGAGGCCGCCTTCAAGGGCGAATCCGACCGCTTCATCTATTCCCGCTACGGCAATCCGACGGTCGCCGCCTTCGAGGAACGGCTAAGGCTGCTGGAAGGCGCGGAATTCTGCACCGCCACGGCAAGCGGCATGTCGGCGGTGTTCACCTCGCTGATCGCCCTGCTGAAGGCGGGCGACCGGCTGGTCGCGTCACGGGCCCTGTTCGGTTCCTGCCATTACATCATCGCCGAGCTGCTGCCGCGCTACGGTGTCGAGACGGAATTCGTCGACGGCACCGATCTGGACCAGTGGGAGAAGGCGCTTTCCAAGCCGACCGACTGCGTCTTTCTCGAAACCCCGTCCAACCCGACATTGGAGATCATCGACCTCGGCAAGATTGCCGAACTGACCCACGCGGCGGGCGGCAAACTGGTGGTCGACAACGTGCTGGCGACGCCGGTGCTGCAGCATCCGCTGGATTTCGGCGCGGACATCATCGTCTACTCCGCGACCAAGCATATCGACGGACAGGGCCGCGCGCTCGGCGGTGCGATCCTGGGACAGCAGAGCTACTACGACGACAACCTGCAACCGTTGATCCGGCACACGGGACCCGCCTGCAGCCCGTTCAACGCGTGGCTGCTGCTCAAGGGCCTGGAGACGCTGGACCTGCGGGTGGAGCGGCATTGCCTGAATGCGCAAGCGGTCGCCGAATTCCTGGAGACGCAGCCCGGCGTCAATCGCGTGCTCTATCCGGGCCTGGAGAGCCATCCGCAATACACCCTGGCGAAATGGCAGATGAAAAAACCCGGCTCCGTGCTCGCCTTCGAGATCGACGGCGGCAAGGAGCGCGCCTACCGCATCCAAAACACGCTGGAGATCATCGACATCTCCAACAACCTGGGCGACACGAAAAGCATCGTCACCCACCCGGCCACGACGACCCATCAACGCTTGCCGGAAGAGGAGCGCGAACGCCTCGGTATTTCCGAAGGATTGTTGCGTCTGTCGGTCGGGCTGGAGGATGTCGAGGACCTCAAAGAGGATCTGGCGCGCGCGCTGGCGGCGTAATCGCACCACAATCGGCGTCATTCCCGCGTGCGCGGGCATTACGCTTTTAGGTACCTACAGGCAGTCCTGTGTGCAGACTCATCCTTCGACAAGCTCAGGATGAGGAACCTTCTATTTAGCCACAACACTCGACCTCATGCTGAGCCTGTCGAAGCATGTATTCGGATGGAGATTCGGCTGGCGGCGATGACCCGTGGCGGTATGATCGGGTCGCCCTGCCTATCGGAGTCCCGTCACCATGCCGTCCGTCACAGATAAGCCCCTGCGCGTCGCCGTCGCCGGATTCGCGCTCGAATCCGTTTCTTTCCTGCCGGGGGCGGCGAGCATCGCCGAATTCGAGGCCGTCACCTACCGTGGTGATGCCCTGACGAAAGGGCTGCGCGGCTCGCAATCGCCGGGCGGCGGATTCATCGACGTGCTCCACGCCGAAGGGATCGAGATCGTGCCGCTGACCTATGCAGACCTCGGCGCTGGCGGCAATGCGTCGGACGAGGCCTTCATCCACTACCGCGACGAAATCTGCGCCGGGCTTGAGAACGTCCGAGACCGCATCGACGGCGCTTTGCTCTTTCTGCACGGCGCGATGACGACGCCGACCCGCACCGATCCGGAACAGGAATTCATGCAAGCCGTGCGGGCTGCCCTCGGCCCCGATATGCCGGTCATGGTGGCGTCGGACCTGCACGGCAACATCGACGCGCGGTTCGGCGATTTGGCGGACGGGCTGTTCGGTTACCACTACTCGCCGCATACGGACATGGACGAGACGGGCCGCCGCGCCGCCCGCGCGCTGGTGCGGATGCTGCGCGGCGACATCGCGCCCGTCATGGCGATCCGCAAGCCCGACGTGATGCTGCCCAGCATCTTCACCGCCACGTCGATCCCGCCCCTGTCCGACATCGTCGCCGAGGGGTTCGCCTGGGAACGCGACCACGACGCCATCGTCGACGTCTCGATCTTCTGCGGCTTCGCTTATGCCGACGTGCCGCAGGTCGGGTTCAGCGTGGTCGTGGTGGCGGACGGCGACCAGGCCCTGGCCGACCGGACCGCCGATGCCCTCGCGGATCGGATTTGGCAGGCCCGGGAGGACCTGCTGCACGAGGACATGGTGTCGGAGCTGCAGGACGGCGTCGCCCGCGCGATCGAGCTGTCGCGAACGGCGGCGCGGCCGGTCGTCCTGCTGGAACACGCGGACCGGATGAACGATTCGACCCATATTCTGAACGCGTTGACGAAACATCCGGGACCGCGCGTCATGGTCCCCTACCTGTGGGACGGAGCCGCCGCGGAGCAGGCGATCGCGGCGGGCGAAGGCGCGGAAATCACGCTGCCGGTCGGCGGCGGCTCGTCGGACCGCGCCGGGCCGCCGGTCACGCTGACCGGGCGCGTCGTTTATGCCGGGGACAAGTCCTACCGCGGCACCGGCAAGATGTGGAACGGCTACGAAATCCGCCTCGGCCCCACCGCCGTGATCGACACCGGCGACGTCGTCGTCTCAATCGTCTCGCGCTATGTCTTCGCCATCGACCTCGATCCGTTCACGCAATTCGGCTACGACATCGGCGATTTCGACATCGTGCTCTTGCGGTCGAAGACGCATTTCCGCGCGGTCTATGAGGACATCGCCGAGGCGATCATCGTGGTCGACACGCCCGACTGGGGCCCCGCCGACCTGACGACCCTGCCTTACCGAAACGCACGCGCCGGACTCTTCCCGCTGGACAGGTAACGCCGATCCGCGTTCCAATACCCGATAGGGTGTAAGGAAAGGGTACGGCAATGACCAAGGATTTCTCGTTTTCCAACCGGCATATCGATCTGATGGAGCGCGATGCCAAGACCGTGTTCGGCTGGCGTTACGAACCGCGCATCATCCTGGAGAGCGGCAAGGGCGTCTTCGTCACCGATGTTGACGGAAACGACTATTACGACCTGACCGCCGGCATGATGTGCATGGTGCTGGGCCATTCGCATCCGGAATTGACCGAAACGATCCGCGAACAGGCCGGCAAGCTGGTCCATGAATCGTCCTGGTACTCGAACCCCTGGGCGGTCGAGTTCGCGGAGCTGATCACCAGCACCTTGCCCGGCAACCTGAAGGTCGTGAACTTCGCCGTTACCGGGTCGGAAGCGAACGAGATCGCCATGCGCATTGCGATCGCCAAGACCGGCAAGCATGACATCGTCTCGGTGCTGCGCGGCCTGCACGGCGGGTCGCTCGCGGTCGAGGCGGTGACCAGCGTCGGCGGCGAACGCAAGGGCGGCCTCGGCCCGTTGATGATGCCCGCGCGGTCGAACGCGATCCTCGCCCCCTTCTGTTTCCGCTGCCCGGTGAACCTGGAGTATCCGTCCTGCGACATCGACTGCCTGAAGCTCAGCGAAGACATGATGGAGCATATGACCAGCAAATCGGTCGCGGGAATCATCGCCGAATCGATCCTGGTGCCGGGCGGTATGATCGTCCCGCCGGACGAATGGCTGCCGCGTATGCGGAAGTTGGCCGACGATTGGGGATCACTGCTGATCCTGGACGAGGCGCAATTGGCGCCCGCCCGCACCGGCAAGCTCTGGGCCTTCGAGCACAACGACGTGATGCCCGACATCGTCACCTTCGCCAAGGGGATGTCGGTCGGCCTCGCGATCTGCGGCACGGTCACGACGCCGGAAATCGCCGAGGAAGTCGCGGGCGACGCGGGCCTGCCCTGGGCCGGCACCTATCCCGCCGACCCGCTGCCGTCGGCGGTCGCGCTGAAGAGCCTGCAGATCGTGCTGCGCGACGACCTGGCGGCCCGCGCCGAGAAGCTCGGCGCAATCCTGCGCGGGAAACTCGACGGCCTGAAGGAACGCTACGAATGCATCGGCGATATCCGCGGCAAGGGCCTGTATCAGATGCTCGACATCGTCACCGACAAGCAGAGCAAGACGCCCGACTACGCCATGGCCGAGCGGTTCCGCTACAACGCGGCGATGGAAGGCGTGATCACGATCTGCGTGAAGAACTACATGCGCGTGTCGCCGCCGCTGATCATCACCGAGGCGGAGATCGACGACGTGGTCGGCCGCCTCGAAACCGCCTTGAAACGCGCGGTCGCGGGCTATCCGGAGGATATCGATTTCTCGGCGTCGAGTTCGCTCGCCGCCCGGCCCGCCGCCGCGGAATAACTATCCGTTCCGCGCGGCGACGAAGGCTTCGTAGCGGCTGACCGCGGCCAGCGCAAAGGCCGTGTTGCTCAACTCGTCATAGACGGGGATACCCACGTCGAGGGCGCGCTGACGGTATTTCTGTTTGCTTTCCTCGATATCCGGCGCCCCGCTGGAGCGTAGGACCAGCGCGAAATGCGCCTGACCCGGATATTTCTCCTGCACCCGTTCCGCCGCGGTGATCAGATTGTCGAGCGGATCGATCGGCCCGCGCCCGACGAAGGCGGCGAGGTTGAGATGCATCACCAGCGCCTCGGGTTTCGCGTTGGCGTAGATCACGTCGAGGATCTTCTCGGCGATCCGGCCCTCTTCCTGCTGCATGGTTCCGACCGGCGCATCGACCGGATTGGCAATGCTGGTGCCGGGCGGCAGGTCCAGGGCTTCGAGCCCTTTGTAGGCCGCTTTGCCGAACGGGTCGATGTCGAGCCCGTGGCGATAGAAGAAGTCGGTCGCCAGCACGCTGGTGCCGCCGCCGTTGCCGAACAGGGCGACCTGCGATGTCGCCTTGTCGCGGCGCGGCGTCAGCGTCTGGAAGGCCAATAGAATATCGAGGAACTCGTCCAGCGTTTCCGCCAGCACGCAGCCGGTCTGCTGCGACAGCGCGACCCAGACTCGGTCGTCGCCCGCCAGCGACCCCGTATGCGACGCCGCCGCCGCGAGACCTTTCTGCGTGCGGCCGCCTTTCAGGATCACGACGGGCTTCTCGGCGTTGTTCTTCCGCAGCACGTCGAACAGGCGGCGGCCGTCGCGGATGCCTTCGACATACATGCCGACCACCTTGGTCGCGGAATCCGCCAGATAGAATTCCAGCAGATCGTTCGGCCCCAGATCCGCGCTGTTGCCGACCGTGACCAGGCCGCTGAACCGGATGCCGCGCCGCCCGCCGCGCGTGATGATATCGGTGCCGAGCCCGCCGCTCTGCGAGATGACGCCCACGGTCCCGAGGTCCTTCGGCGGAGCCACCGGGAAGGTCACCTTGCCGCGCGGCGAATACATGCCGAGGCAGTTCGGCCCCAACACCCGGACGCCGCCCTTCCGGGCCGACGCCACCAGATCCGCTTCCAGATCCACGCCATGCGCGACCTCGGCGAATCCGCTGGAAATCACCTGCGCGAAACGCACCCGGTTCTCCATGCTTGCGAGGACCGGCGGCACGTTCGCCGCGCCCACGGCGATGTAGCAATAATCCGCCGGTGTCGGCATGTCGGCAAAAGACGGGTAGGCCTTCAGACCTTCGACTTCATCGGCCTTGGGATGGATCGGGTAGATCGGCTTGTCGAAGCCGAAATTGTTCATGCGCTGTATGAAGGTGTTGGCGATGGTGACGCCGGTGCTCGACGCGCCGACCACGGCGATCGCGTCCGGTGCGAACAGCTTTTCGAAATCGCCGGGCTCGGCAGGGTCGCCATCCTGCGATGCCTCGCCGTCTTCCTCGCGGAGAATGAACCGCGCATCGACCGCGACCGCCCCGTCCGCCGAGACGATCAACGGGTTGACGTCCACTTCGGCGAGATCGTCGCGCAACTCCATCAGCATGCCGCCCTCGCCGCCGAGCTTGAGCAGCACGTCGACGATGGCCTTCCGGGACACCGCTTCCTGTCCGCGTACGCCGTCGAGCAAGGCGCTGCCACGCAGCTCGTCGAGCATCGAGAAGGCGTCCCGCTCCGTGATGGGGCAGAGGCGAAACGCGACATCCGCCAGCACTTCGACGAAGATGCCGCCCAAACCGACCATGATCATCGGGCCGAACTGCGGATCGCGCACCGCGCCGACCACGACTTCTTGACCTTTCGGCGCCATTTCCTCGACCAGATAGCCGTCGATCTTGCGGCCGTTGATCCCCGGCGCTTCGGCCATGGTTTCGATCGCCGCCTTCACGTCGGCAGCGGATTGGAGATTGATCTGCACGCCGCCGGCATCGCTCTTGTGCAGAATTTCCTCGGACATCACTTTGGCAACGACCGGAAAGGACAGCCCCTCGATTTGCGCGGCTGCCGCTGCATCGGCGATCACGACGGATTGCGGCACGGCGATGCCGCACCCGGACAGCAGCTGCTTTCCCGTTTCCTCATCCAGCGCCTGACGCCCGTTGCGCCGGGCATCCGCAATGATCGATTTAGCGTCCATTCTCGTTCTTCTTGCAATGGGGTCAGGTGACGGTGGGCTAGGTCCGCACGGTATGCGCGCCGCGGGCGACGCCGAGCCTGTAACTGTTAAGGATCGACGGGCGGATCATACACATCGCCGGGCAACACGGCGAGTCGGACGGGCGGCGTTAGCGCCCGACGAAGTTGGGCTTGCGCTTCTCCATGAAGGCGGCCCGGCCTTCCTCATAATCTTGGCTGTGATTGGCGGCATCGACGAGTTGATCGCACAGGTCCAGGTCGCGGTCGGCGGGATCCTTCACAATTTCGGCCACGCTCGTCTTCAAGGCGCGCATGGTCATCGGGGCGTTGCCGGCGATGGTTTCCGCGTATTCCCGGACATACCGGTCGAGGTCGTCCGCCGGCACCACTCGGTCGACCAGCCCCATGTCGCGGGCCTCCTCGGCCGAGAACTGGCGCGCCGTGTAGAAGATTTCCTTCGCGAAGGACGGCCCGACCACGTCCACCAGCTTGCGGATGCCCGCATAGTCGTATCCAAGGCCCAGCTTGGCCGCCGGTATGGCAAACCGCGAATTGTCCGAGCAGATGCGGATATCGCACGCCAGCGCCGTCGCCACGCCGCCGCCGATGCAGTAGCCGCGGATTTTGGCGATCGTCGGCTTCGGTGCCTCGATCAGCTTCTTCCGCGCTTCCGTCGTGCGGGCATGATACAACTCCTCCGCCTCGGCGTTGGCGCGCTCGTCCTCGAATTTCGAGATATCGGCACCGGACACGAAGGCCTTTCCGCCCGCGCCGGTCACGACAATCGCGCGGACCGCGTCGTCGGCCACGAAGTCGGTCATTATCTCCGCTGCCGCGGCCCACATATCGCTCGAAACCGCGTTATGACGGGCTGGATTATTGAAGGTCATCGTGGCCACGGGCGGCGATTTCTCCGCCAGCATTTTATCCGTCAAATCCTTGTACTCCCGCGTTTTCGCATTGTTCGTCGGCAGCGATTCTTAGCGGCCCGCCGCCGTCAGGTCCAGCGGCGCTAGCCCAGCTTGAACCCGTGTTTGCTCAAGAAATCCCGGAACCCGGGCCGTTCCGGCAGCGAAAGCTGCCGGGTCACGTTCTCCGACCAAGGGCAGTAGTCGAGCGCGCCGTATCTGTCCACGTGCCGCTGCTTGGCTTCCGGCAGCGGGGTGTGCGCGTGCCGCCTTTGATCGTAGGACTCCCACGTCCGCCGGCATGTTGCTTTCGTCGTACCGGTCGGTATGAATCACGACCGATTGCGGCAGGCGCAGCGAAATGCGCGGCGTGGGGAATTTGGGCCAGCCGACCGCCAACCCGGCGATCGGGAAGACCCCTTCCGGCAGGCCCAACAGCTCACAGGTCTCGTCGATCTTGTTGCGGATCTGACTGATCGGGCAGGTGCCGAGGCCCGCCGCCTCGGCTGCGTTGATGAAGCACTGCATCGCGACGGCGGCGTCGATGATGCCGTTCATGAAGGTATCGACATTGTCGTTCTGATGATCGTGGCCCCGGATGCCGGCGAGTTTGCGAATTCGATGGATGTCGGCGCAAAAAACCAGGAAGACCGGGGCATTTGGCGGCCAGTCCATGCCGCCGCCCTGATCGCTTAACTTCTGGCGCAGATCCGCGTCCTTGACCACGATGATCGAGTATTGCTGCAGGTCGGATTTGGTCGGGGCCGATTGCGCGCAGGCGAGCAGGACCTGCAACAGGTCGTCGGTGACCGGATCGTCAGTGTAGTGCCGCTGCGAACCCCGGCTCAGGATCCCCGCGAGAGTACCTTCCGCCGCCATGTCCGCGCCGCAATCCAGCTCAATTCCGTATCGTCCCGCCACCAGTTCCTTCAAACTGCTCATCGGTCGTCGCCTCTTCGTTCGGTGCTCATTTGACTCGTGTATTCGCACACAAGGTACACTAACGGCAACTGCAACCCCTTAGGCGGAAACACCATGCCCGACCGCATCCCCCTCGTCCTCGGCCCCGGCCTCATGAACGACAAACGGCTTTGGGAACATCAATTCGACCATCTCGCCGACATCGCCGATATGACGATGGTGGACACGACCAAAGACAACTCGCTGGTCGATATGGCGAAGCGCATGCTCGACGCGGCGCCGCCGACATTCGCCTATGCCGGGCTGTCGATGGGCGGGTATATGGCCTTCGAGATGATGCGGATGGCACCGGAACGCGTCATCAAATTGGCGCTGCTCGACACCTCGGCGCGCGACGATCCGCCGGAACGCACTGCGGTCCGCGAGGAATTCATTGCACTCGCCGAAGCCGGCGACTACGACACCGTCAAGAAGAACTCGCTCCCGATCCTGCTGCACCCCGACCGCGTGGAGGACTCGACCTATGTCGACATCGCCTACGGCATGGCCGACCGGATCGGCGCTGAAGTCTTCATCCAGCAAATGACCGCGATCAAGAATCGGCGCGACAGCCGGCCCATCCTGGGGGATATCGATACACCGACGACGGTGATCTGCGGCCGGCAGGATCAGGGAACGCCGCTGGAGGTCAGCGAGGAAATGGCCGAGATGATCCCCAACGCCCGGCTTTGCGTGGTGGAGGATTGCGGCCATCTCTCGACCATCGAACAGCCGGAAGCCGTCACCGCCCTGATGCGTGATTGGCTGACCTACGACTGAGCGGATTACGCCGGTTCAGGCGGCGACCACCTTTAGGCGGCGGTTCGGCGGCAATCGATCGTTCGGTTTCAAGTCGTTGAGCACGCGGAACCAGCTCTCGTTGTACTTGCCGTAGGGCAGGTTCTTCGACAATCCGCCGATCGACTGCGATTTGTTGGCCGGTACGACCAAGAGGCGCAGCGGCTTGATCTTGCTCGCCTCCGCCTGGCTCAATCGCCGGAAACTGTATGTCGTTTCCTTGAAGCCCGGCGCAAGACTGGGCGAATCCTTGGCCGGATTGACGAACAGCATGCGATAGACCGATTGCGCATTCCGGCGAATCGCGACGCCGCGCAGGTCCATCGTCAGGCCCCGCTTATCCTTGCCGCGCACCCAGCCGGTCGCCGCTTCCGAGCCATTGATATCAAGCCGCTCGACATCCTTGAGCGGCGTTTTCGGCGTCCACTCGTTTTGCAGATAGGCAGCCATGTTGTTGCTCTGCTTGATCGGGGCCGTGTCGAATATGATCGCCGCGCCGGTCTGATTCTGCGCGACGACCTGGTCCCGTCCGTTGATGAGCCGGAACCCGTCGGGCACCCGAAACTGAAACCGCAGGGTCGGATGCCGGAACATCTGGCCTTGCACGAGGCCCTGCCTCGGATCGTCGCCGAACAGCATGCCGTCGATATTGGCGAGATAGGTCTCGCGGCCGATCCGCGCATTGTCCGGCCGCGTGACCGCCGCGGCTTGAATCGCCTTCTCCACGCGATCCTTCGTCCGGGGATGCGTCGACATCATGTTGAACTGATCGACGCTGCCCGGCGGCAGCCCGCGCATCTTGGCGTCGACGATACTTTGTTCCCGCAAGGTGCTGAGGAAGGTCACCATCGCGTTCGGCTCGTATCCGGCCCGGCTCATATAACGGACGCCCAGCGTGTCGGCCTCGAATTCCTGTTTCCGCGAATAGCTTTGAATCGACATCATCGCGATCTGTTGGCCGACCTGTGCGGCACCGGGTCCCAGACCGAGCGCGGACGCGCCGACCGCACCGAGCATCATGCCGAGCTGCGCCATCTGCGCCGCACTCAACCGTTCCGCAGTATGGCGCGCATTGACATGGCCCAACTCGTGCGCCAGGACGCCGGCCATTTCCGCCTCGTTGCTCGCCAGCGCCATCAGGCCGCGGGACACGTAGACATAGCCGCCCGGCAGCGCGAACGCGTTCACGATCGGCGTGTTGAGCAAGGTGAACTGATACGGGAACTGCTGGTATTCGGTCCCACGCGCCAGCTTCTCGCCGGTTTCGGCGACATAGCGCTGCAGCCGCGGATTCTCGTACTCGCCGCCGAACTGCTGGACCAGCTTCGGGTGTTCCTGGCGGCCGAGTTTGATGTCGTCCTCGACCGAATACAGGCCCGTGAAACTGGACCGGCCGGTGGCCTGGTTGACGGTGGTGCATCCGGAAATTCCGACGAGCGCCGTACTCGCCATGGCACCGGCCAAAAAATGCCTGCGGTCGTATTTCATAATACCTCCACTCCGCCAACATCTGTCCGACTGTTGATCGCCGGATCAATGATGGGCGAATTCAATGGTAGTGCCCCTATATGCAGAGAATATGGCAATCCTTGGACGCATTTGCCAATCCCCGGTGCGTCAAATATGCGCGTCACCGGTTGGGAAGGAACGGTGGACCTTTGGGACCAAGCCGGGTTCCCGGCCTCAAATTCTTGTAAGGAAGGTCGCGCGGATCGGCCGGGCAGCCGCCGGGCGCCTTGATGACCAAGACTTTTTCGGCAAGCGGTCCGAAATCGCCGCGAAAATGCACGGCGCTCTTCAAACCCAGGATTTTCTGGTCCTTCGGCTCTATGCCGACATGCCGGAACAAGGATTGATCGTAGGCCTGCACCCGTTTTTCCGTCACCAGCACCTTTACGCCGCCGATGCCGAGCAACGCAGTCGCGCCGATGTCGATGTCCCGGCCGCCGACCACTGGCCCCGTGGTCCGCATCTTTCCGTCGCCAAGGGCAAGGACGGTGAATTGGCCATGGAAGGGTTCGTTGTCGGGCAAATCCGCCTTGCCGCCGAGGTCGAGCGCCAACGCGGAGCCAACACCCGCCGAATGCGCGGCGAGCGCGGCCTCGGCGTCATGCATTGTGCCGACGACTGCACCCTCCGCCCCGTTCCGGACCAAGGCCGCCAGCATTCCCGTCGTGTCGCCGCTGCCGCCGCCGCCGGGATTGTCCTGCGGATCGCAGATCAGAACCGGTTTGGACGCCGTCGCAGCGATCTCCATGGCCTGCCGCGCGCAGTCGTCCGGCATCAGCATCGGCTCGTCGAATTCCGCCTCGCGCCGCAAAATTTCCTCCGCCACCGCATCGACCGCCGACTCGGCCGCCGCCTGCGTCCACGCGCTGGCAACCACCGACACGCCGCAATGATGGATATCGGACAAGCGAAACCCGCCGAGATAGGACAGGTTGAATACGTCGCCGGTTTCCCCGGCGATGCATGCGTCGACGAAGCGCTTGGTCGGCTCCATCGCCGTCGGTTGCTGATGCGACGGGACCACGAAGCCCAGGCTGCGAAACGCCCGGCCCGCGGGTCGGCCGCGCTTCACCATCAACTCGATTGCGGCGGCGGCGCGGGCGCCGGTCTCACGGCGGTCGACATGCGGATAGGTCCGGTAGGCGACCAGCGCGTCCGCATGCGCCACCATCTCGGGCGATATGTTGGCGTGATAATCCAGGCTGGCGACGATCGGCACGTCCGGGCCGACGCAGGCGCGCACGCGCCGCAGCAACTCGCCGTCCGCGTCCTGGTACCCCGCCGTCACCATGGCACCATGCTGGTCCAGATAGACCGCGTCGACCGGCAGCGCCTGCGACAAGGCCGCGATCAACTCGCCGGCGATCCGTTCGAAGGCGTCCTCCGTAACCATGCCGCCGGCACCGCCGCCGGCCCACACCAGCGGCGCCAGGTCGTGCCGGTCCGCCATTTCGGCAAGAAAGCCCGACAGCCCGAAGCTACCGCCGTCGAGCCATTCAAATACGTCGGCCCCACGTACGAGCGGCGGCCGGTCGCGATGCAGGCAGAAATACGCGTAATCGGTCAGCGTCGGCATGAAGGTATTGGTTTCATGCTGCATCCCGCCGACCGCGATCCGCGCCATGTCGTTACGCCTTCTGCGGTTTATCGGCAATTTCGGGATCGCCCAGGTCCCAGAACAGCCCCGCCATCAGCCGCAGCGCCTCGCGCGCGACCGGGACCAGCATATGCTCGTCCGGCGCGTGCTGGCAGCAGCCGGTGTAGGAATGCGGCACCCAGACCGTGGGCAATTCCAATCCGTCCGCGAAAACGTCGTTCGGCAAGGTGCCGCCAAGGCTCGGCAACACCGCAGTCTTCTTGTTGGTCGTGCGCGCCAGCGACGATTCGCAGAACCGCACCCATGGATGGTCGGGATCGAGCCGGGTCGCGTTCGCGTAGTTCTTCCGCGCCATGCTGAGTTCGATCATCGGGAAGCCGTTGTCGTCCAGGTGCTTGCGCACGGTGTCGAGGAAGGTCGTCGGATCGACGCCGACGGTAAAGCGAATCTGGCAAGTTGCCCGCGCCTTCGGCGGCACCGCGTTGACCGGACTTTCCGGGTTTCCCGTGGTGAACGCCAGCACCTCGAAACTATTCCAGGCATGCACCTGTTCCGCCGTGCTTAGGCCCGGCTCGCCCCAATCGGGATCGATCTCCGGCGCGTCCTCGCCACCGTCATGCTCGATGTCTTCGAGGGCGCTTTTCACCGAGTCCGGAATACCCGGCGGCAACAAATCGGGAAGCAGTATTTTCCCCTTCGCCGTGGTGATCGTCGCGATCGCGTTCAGCAGGATGACCGCGGGGTTGGCGAGCAGGCCGCCCCAGTTGCCGGAATGATGCCCGCCCTCGCGCAGGTCCACATCCATGTTGAAGTTGAAGCCGCCACGCGCGCCCAGAAACAGGGTCGGCCGCTCGAAGCTGGAGCGCGGCCCGTCCGAAGCGATCAGCACGTCCGCCTCGAGCAGGTCCTTGTGCTTCTGGCAGAACTCGCCGAGGCCGGGCGATCCGGTTTCCTCGCCCATCTCGATCAGGTAGCGGCAATTGAACCCGAGTTTGCCGCGCGTTTCCAACACCGCCCGCAGCGCCGCCATGTTGATCGTGTGCTGGCCCTTGTTGTCGGCGGTTCCGCGCCCATAAAGGCGGTCGCCTTCGCGCTTCAGCTCCCACGGGTCGAGACCCTCGCGCCATTCCTCGGGGAGCCCCAGCACGACGTCGCCATGGCCATAGGTCAGCAGCGTCGGTAACGACGGGTCCTCGATCCGTTCGGCCACCAGCATCGGCCAGCCACCCTCCATCGGGTTTTCGAGGATCTGGCAACTAAAGCCCAGTTCCTTCAGCGACGGTTCCATTTCGGCCGAGAGGTAACGGTCGATCTCGTCCCCGGCGTCCGGGTTCTGGCTTTCCGACTTGATCGCCACGCGCCGGGCCAGCTCGGCCTCGAAGTCGCCTTGATCGAAATACGCGGTCGCCGCGGCGACGGCATCTTCCCTGTTCATTGCAGTCTCGCTTATCGGTCGATAGAAGAAACGGTCGGTGACTTACGCCTTGGCGGGCGCATTCTCGCCGAGATCCCAATACACGTTGGTCACCAGTTCCATGCCTTGACGGGTCAGGCTCTTGAGAATGTGTTCGTTCGGTGCGTGCTGCGAGCAGGCCGAATAGGACAGCGGTATCCAGATCGTCGGCGTGCCGAGATGGCTCTGGAAAGTGTGATTGCAGATCGATCCACCGGAATTGGGCAGGACGGCGACCTTCGTGCCCCAGCCCTTCTCCAGCGCCTGCGCCGCCCAGCGCGCCCATGGATTATCCGGGTCAGTGCGCGCCGCTTTGAATTCAGGGGTGTTACTGCCTGACGGCTTCTTGATCTCGACCATGTCGAACCCGTTCGCATCGAGATGCTTGCGGATGGTCTCCATGAACTCTTCCTCTTTCGAACCGACCACATAGCGTATCTGGCACAGCGCCCAGGCTTTCGGCGGAATGGCGTTGACCGGATTATCCGGGTTGCCCGTCTTCATCGCCAGGATATCCAGGCTGTTCCAGCCATACACCTGTTCCGCGGTGGTCAACCCGGGCTCGCCCCAGTCCTCGTCGACCGCCGGCGCTTCGCCGCCGCCGTTGCGCTTGACGTCCTTGAGCGCGACGCGCACCGAGTTGGGGATCGGCGCAGGCAGCAGGTCCGGCACCAAAATCTTGCCCTTGGCGTTGATCAGGCTGGCGACGGCATGCGCAAGGATGATCGCGGGATTGGCCAGCAAGCCGCCCCAATTGCCCGAGTGATGCCCACCCTCGCGCAACTCGCAGGACAATTCAAAGCCGAAGATGCCGCGATTGCCGAGCACCAGGTTCGGGTTGTCCATATCGACGCGCGGCCCGTCCGAAGCGAGGAAGACGTCGGCGGCCAGCGCATCCTTGTTCGCCGCGACGAACTCGTCGAGCCCTTTCGATCCGTTCTCTTCGCCGGTCTCGACCAGGAATTTATGATTGAAGCCGAGCTTGCCGCGCGTCTCGATGATTGCCTCCAGGGCGTTCATGTGCAGCGTGTGCTGCCCTTTGTTGTCGGCGATGCCGCGACCGTAGATCTTGTCGCCGCGCTCCGTCATATCCCAAGGCGACAATCCGTCGAGCCACTGCCCTTCCTGGCCCAGCACGACATCGCCATGGCCGTAGCCGAGGATCGTCGGGAGGCTTTCGCTCTCAAAACGGTGCGCCAGGAAGAACGGCCCCAGCCCCGGTATCGGATTGTCGAAGATCCGGCAGTTGTAGCCCATCGCTTCGAAAGCGGGCGTCATCTCATCCCGCAGATACCGGTAGAGTTCGGGGACCTTTTTCGGATCCTGACATTCCGTCGGGATCGCCACCCGCCGGCGGAGTTCATCGAAATACTTGCCGTCGTCGTAATACGTCAGCGCCGTTTCAACGGCGGCTTCACGCGTCATCGTCGTCTACTCCCCTATGCGGCGCTATTCGGCCGCCATCGTGTCATACCGTTCGGCGAACCGTTCGCCATGATCCGATCCCGCCTCGAAGACCAAATGCTGCGTCAGCCCGCGCGCCGACCCGAGCGACTCCAGGTCGAGCAAGATACGTTCCGCCGCATCGTAATCATCCGGCGCGAGGAAACCTTCGCAGCAATCGCGGAATTTCGCCGACAGGTCGGCCTCGTCGAACGGATTGTGGATCGTGCCGCGCGCCCATTTCGATTCGTCCTCGACCACCCGGCCGTCCTTGAGTTCTATCTTGACCTTATGCGGCAGCCGGAAGGTCGGATCGTCGCCTTCGGCATCCTTATCGTAAGCGTCCATCGTGACCAGCGGCATCAATTCCCGCACCTCGGGCCGCTGCACCGCATCCGGCGTGAAGTCGGACAGCGACAGGCGGCCGAACTTCAAGGCCAGCGCGATGCAGTAGTTCATGGAGAAGCGCGCCTCCATCTCCTGCTGCGGGTTGTCATACATCAGGTTCCGCTTGTTGCCGAAGCCAACCAGAGTATCGACCTTGGCCACCCCGTCGGCGTCGAATCCATGCTCGTCGCGGAGCGCCAAGACGACATCAAGCACTCGATGCGTCGATCCGCAGCACGGATAAAGCTTCGGCGCCAAACCGAATTCCTCGATCGCCAGCGGATCGCCGAGCGGCTTCTTCAGATGATCCCAGGCGTTATCGTCCGCGCCGGCGTAGAGGTCGCGGAACCCGAGCTTCCCTTCCAGCGCCACGTCGCGGGCCTGGAACCCGTTCGCCGCGAGTTGCGCCGCCAGCACCGCGTTCTTGGCCGCCATGCCGGCGTGATACGGCTTGCCCATCGTGCCGAACTGCACCTTCGGCCCCGACGCCATGCTGACGCCCAGGCTGATCGCATTGACCATCGCGTCCCGATCCAACCCGAGGAGACGGCCGCAGGCCGCGGCCGTACCGATGCAGCCAACCGTCGACGTGCCGTGCCAGCCCATGTCGTAATGCGCCCGGTTCACGCCGCGCCCAATGGCGGCGTGCATTTCCAGACCGACGATATAGGCGTCGATCAACTGCTTGCCGGTGGCATCGATCTCTTCCGCCAGCGGCAGCAGGGCCGGAATGAGCACCGCGCTCGCATGGGTCAGCCCGGGCAAATAGTTGTCGTCGAAGTCCAGCGCATGCGCCGCCATGCCGTTGGCCAGCGCCGCCCAGGGCGCCGCGGCTTTCGCGGTCCAGCCGAATACCGTGCAGCGCCCGCCGCCATAGGGCGCAATCGTCGCGCGCACCCGCGCCGATCCTTCGTCGCCGGCGCCGGCCACCATGCAGGCAACCACATCGAGGATTGCGTCCCGGGCACGCCGCCGTGCGACCTCCGACGAGGTTCCCGATGATTCCGCTGCCCACTCGCCCAGAATTTTGGTGACGTCCATCGTCATCGCTCCTGCTGATTGTTCGGCCGACAAACCGGATTTTGACGCGTCAGGACGCGCGCTTCAACGCAGCATCGGAAAACAGATGACATTTACGGCAGGCGCCGTCGAACTCGAACGGCTCCGGCCGTGTCTTGCTGCATGTCGGCACAGTGTCGACACACCGAGGGTGAAAAGCACAGTCCGGCGGGGGGCCCGCCAGCTCTTGCGACGATAACACAAAGATGAGCAGCAGCCACGCCGAGAACCGGATTCAAGGTCAAGCCCGGCTCCGCACGATCGAAATACCTGCCGCCGATAAAGGCATTACCCCGCGGTCAGCGTCGGCCACAACTCATCGCCGCCCTTGGCCGCGATCATCATGCCGAGACGGACCGCCCATTCGCTCTCGCTGCCGAAGTCGTCGCGCCACGACCATAGCCGGCGCGAATAGCGGTGTAGGATATGTTCGATGGTGAACCCGATCGCGCCATGCACCTGATGGCCGATGGCCGCGCCCTCGCCGGCCGCTTCGCCGACGCGAATCTTCGCCGATGCCACCTCCAGCATCACATGCTCGTCGAACCCTTCGCTGCGCCGGATCGCATCCGCGGCCGACGCCGAGACGGCGATCGCGGCGGAGACTTCGCCGGCGAGCCGGGCGAGATTATGCTGGACCGCCTGGAATTT
Source organism: Alphaproteobacteria bacterium (assembly GCA_965228695.1). GTDB lineage: Bacteria > Pseudomonadota > Alphaproteobacteria > UBA8366 > UBA8366 > JAJFJD01. Next base: position 273,057 of record CBDDIB010000001.1, read on the forward strand.
GGAGATCGCCCGCCCAAATGCGGTCCGGTCCTTGGAATATTCAACCGATACATCGAGGATCGCCTGCAGCGCCCCGGCCATCTGCATCGACCGAACCGCCGCGCCCATCAGAAAAACCGCATCCTCGTCGATCCCGTCCGACGCGTCGGCAATCGCGGCGAGCGCGGCACCGTCGAAGGTGATGTCGTCCTTTGGTTCGTCCGCAAGACTGCGCCCTTCCGCGATCGTGGCTTGCGACCGCCCGACCAACGCGACCTTGACCGCATCACCCTGCCGCGCAACGACAGCGATATGGTCGGCATCCCGGGCAAAGGGCACTTGATGCGCCGTCCCGGATAGCGTCCCGTCGTCGTTGATGGTTAGGCCGTCGCCCTTGCGAACCGGCGCGACGGTCATCGCCTCCATCGGCGATTCGAGACCCGCTTGCGACAGCAGCCATCCGGCCAACAGGGTTTCCGCCAACGGAACCGGTACCGCATAGGACCCGGCAACGCGAAGAACATCGAACCCGTCCTGCAATTCCGCCCCAGCGCCACCCAAAGTGTCCGGCACCCATGTCAGCGTCAGGCCCGACTCCTGCAACGCATTCCAGAGCGGTTGCCGCCACGACTCGTCCGCGGCGTTGTTGACGGTCTGCGGGTCGCAAAGGTCCTGAAAAATCTTCGTCGTGGTATCGACGATGATGCCGTCGCTATCGCTCATGGTTTCCTAGTCCTTTGTAAATACGGTCAATGTGACAAGACCGGCAGGCTGCGGATATTATTCAAGGCGATCCGGCGAGCAGCGGATCGGCACTTTCTTGATCTACACTTACCGCCTTCGGCGCCACGCCTGCAAATGACGCCGGACCATCCAATCCAACGGAGACGCGCGACGCCATGTCCAGCACGATCGAATTCGATCCGATCCGGCTACCACCCGAAGCCGAGGAACTTCGCACCGAAGTTCGCGCGTTTCTCAAGGAGGAAATCGCCGCCGGGACCTTCGATCCGCATTCCGCCCATCTGGGCGGCAGCTTCAATCCGGAATTCAGCCGGAAGGTCGGCGAACGCGGCTGGATCGGCCTGACGTGGCCGAAAGAATACGGCGGCCATGAGCGCAGCTTTCTGGAGCGCTACGTGGTCACCGAAGAGTTCCGCGTCTCCGGCGCGCCGACCCGGGCGCATTTCACCGCCGATCGGCAGAGCGGCCCGATGCTGCTGAAATACGCGCCGGACGAGGTAAAGCAGGACATCGTGCCCCGCATCACCCGCGGCGAATGCTATTTCTGCATCGGCATGAGCGAACCGGATTCAGGGTCCGACCTGTTCGCCGCCAAGACGAAGGCGGAGAAGACCGCCGACGGCTGGCGCATCAACGGCCGCAAGGTCTGGACCAGCAACGCGCACCGCTCGCACTACATGATCGGCCTGTTCCGCACCTCGCCGGCGACCGAAGACAACCGCCGGCATGGCCTGACGCAGTTCCTGGTGGACATGAGCACGCCGGGCATCACGGTGCGGCCGCTGCTTCACCTGACCGGCAACCACGAATTCAACGAGGTGATCTTCGACGACGCGGTGCTGCCGGAGAACGCGGTGCTGGGCGAAGTCGACTCCGCCTGGAAACAGGCGACCAGCGAACTTGCCTATGAGCGCAGCGGCCCGGAACGTTTTCTCGAAACCATCTACATCCTGCCGGAACTGGTCAACGTCCTCGGCAAGGAACCGGATGTGCGCGGGGCCGAGGGCATCGGCCGGCTCGTCGCGCAGCTTCACACGCTGCGCCGCATGTCGATTTCGGTGAACGGCATGCTCGCAGCGGGGAAGGAACCGGTCCTCGAAGGCTCGGTGGTGAAGGACCTCGGCACGAACTGGGAACAGGCTCTGCCGGCGAAAGCGCGCGAACTCTCGGCTTTCGCGCAGGCCGATCCCGGAAACCGTGCCGATTTCGACGAGTTGATGCGTTTCGCGACGCTGATCGCGCCGAAACTCACCATCCAGGGCGGCACGCGGGAAATCCTGCGCGGCATCATCGCCCGCGGCCTGGGTCTGCGCTGACCCGTTCGCATCGGCCGCCCATCGACTGAAACAACAAGAGGTCCGCTCAGGACGCCCGATATCATGCCCGACATCTCCGCGCTTCTGTCCCCGAAATCCGTGGCGGTCATCGGCGCCTCGCCGAACGCGCATATCATCCGGGGCCGCATCATGCATGTCCTCGGCTGCCACGAATTCCCCGGCAATATCTATCCCGTCAGCCGCAGCAATGACGAGATCAACGGCCTGAAAGCCTACCGCACGATCGCCGACATCCCCGAACGCGTCGATCTCGCGGTCCTCGTGATCCCGGCGGAGAATGTCGCGGACGCGTTGACCGACTGCGGCGAAGCGGGCGTGCGCGCCGCGATGATCATCAGTTCCGGTTTCGCGGAAGAGTCGGGTGAGGCCGGCGACGCCCTGCAGGACGAAATCCGTGCGATCGCCGAGAAATACGACCTGGCCATCGGCGGCCCCAACTCCGAAGGCTTCGCCAACATGCTGGCGCCGCTCTGCGCCACCTTCAGCGCGACGGTCGATAATCCCGATCTGCCGCTGGTGCCGCCGCACCGGTCCGACGGATATATCGGCGTCACGGCGCAAAGCGGCGGTATCGGCTTCTCCTTCTACGACCGGGGCCGGCCCAAGGAACTGCCGTTCAGCTACGTGATGACCACCGGCAACGAGGCCTGCCTCTCGGGCCTGGATTTCGTCGACTACATGCTCGACGACGGCAAGACCGAGGTGATCCTGATGTTCATGGAGGATATCAAGAACCCGGAGCGCTTCGCCCCCATCGCCGAGAAAGCGCTGCGGGCCGGCAAGCCGATCATCCTCACCAAGATCGGCCGGTCGGAGGCCGGGCAGCGCGCCGCCGCGTCGCACACCGCGGCCATGACCGGCGCCTACACCGCCTATAAGGCGATGTTCGACCGGTACGGCGTGATCGAAGGCTATGACATCGAGGATATCGTCGACATCGCTGCCGGATTCTCGCGCTACCGCAGCAAACTTCCTCTGGGCAAACGGGTCGGCATCGCCACCGGGTCGGGGGGCGGCGGCGGATGGATGGCCGATTCCTGCGAAGCCGCCGGACTCGTTGTGCCGCCGCTGGACGCCGCAACACGGGCGGTCATCGATGAATTTCTGCCGCCGTACGGCACGTCGCAGAATCCGGTGGACGGCACCGCGCAGGCGATCCGGCAGGTCGGTTACGGAAAGTTCGCGGGCATGGTCGCACAATCGCCGGAAGTGGATTCGGTGATCGTGGTGACCTCGGCCCGCAACGCCGCCGGCTACGAGCGGGAAGAGGAAAATCTGAAACAGGTCGCCGCCGAATGCGAGAAACCAATCCTGTTCTGCAGCTATACGCTCAACCGCGGCACGGCGATGGAACTGCTGAACCGCGCCGGGTACCCGCTCTACACCAACATGCGGAACTGCGCGCGAACGATGGCGGCGATGGCCGATTACCGGGCATTCCGCGAGCGCTTTCTGAAGACGCCGGAGATCGCGACGACACCCACCACGGTCCAGGAGGCGTCGGCGCCGTTACTCGCCGATGCGGGGCCCGTCCTGTGTGAGTATCAGGCCATGCCGGTTCTCGCCGCTTACGGCATACCCGTGCCGGAAGGCCGACTGGCGAAATCACCGGACGACGCCGTCAAAGCATTCGACGAAATCGGCGGCCCGGTCGCCCTCAAGGTCCAGTCTCCGGACGTTTTGCACAAGACCGATGCCGATGCGGTCGCGCTCGGATTGGACGATGCGGCGGCAATCGAAGACGCATTTACGTCCTTGAGCGAAAACGCCACCGCTTATCACAAGAAGAACGGCAGCGGTAGCCCGGACATTCACGGCGTGCTGGTGCAGCCGATGGCGAAACGCGGCCAGGAGATCATCCTCGGCATCAATCACGATGACGCCTTCGGTCCGATGCTCATGGTCGGGCTCGGCGGCATCCATGTCGAGGTGCTGCGCGACGTCGCCTTCTCGCCGGTACCGTTGACCCAAGACGCGGCGGCGCAAGTGCTGGACCGGCTGAAAGGCCGGAAGATCCTGGACGGCGTGCGCGGCGCGCCGCCCGCCGACATCGACGCACTGCTCGACCTGATCGTCAAACTGTCGCAACTCGCCGCCGACCACGCCGACGCCATCGCGGAGATCGACCTGAATCCGGTGCTCGTCCACCCGGCCGGCGAAGGCGTATCGATTGTCGACGCCCTGATCGTGAAACGCGAGGCGGGTTAGTCCGACAGAGCACAGGTGCGAAACCCGGCGAACACATCGCGCCGGTCCGGACCGAAATAGTTGCGGTAAAGCGACGTAATCATCCGCCCCCGCGTCGTCCAGGCCCCGCCCCGCAAAACCCGTGTCGTATCGAACAACGGCTGCGAGTATTCCTTGTAGTCATCCGGCGCAAACCCGGGGAACGGCTTGAAGACGTCCTGGGTCCACTCCCAGACATTGCCGATCATCTGACGGCAGCCATACGCGCTGTCGCCCGCCGGATGCGCCGCGACATCGACGCAGCCGAGCTTGAACCCGTCGAGATTGGCGTGGTCCGGCGTCGGTTCCTCATCGCCCCACGGATACCGGCGATTCCGCAGGACACCGTCGCTCGTTTCCGGCACCGTGGTCGCGGCCAACTCCCACTCGGCTTCGGTCGGCAAACGCCGGCCGGCCCACCGGCAATACGCATTGGCCTCGTGCCAGCAGATATGGACCACAGGCTGGTCGAGCGGCAGGTCGACGACTTGGTCGAACCGTCGAACGCCAAATTCACCAGTCCCGTTTGGCACCCAATAGATCGGATGCTCGGCCGCCGCTTCCTGCCGCCAAGCCCAGCCGTCCGCATCCCAATGCGATTGCGTGCGGTATCCACCGTCCGCAACGAATTCGGCGTATTCGCCGTTCGTGACCGGCGCCCGCGCCATCCTGAACGGCGTAACGGTCACCGGACGCGCCCATTTTTCGTTGTCGAAGATAAAGGGTGTGTCCTTCTCGGCACCCATCCGAAACGTGCCGCCCGTGATCGCCGCGTCGCCCGGCAACCGGCCCTTTTCCGGTGCGGCGCGACCGGCCGGTCCGCCCTCGAATACCGGCGTCGGATATCCCAACGTCTGCCGTGCCCAGGTAAAAGCCTCCGTATGCATGTCTTCGTGAAAGACCGTGAACTGATACAGATAGCTTTGCCGCGCATCGGCCATGTCCTTGTCGCCCAAGCGGTCGATCAAGGCGTCCTGCACATCCTGCATGTAGGCGAGAATTTCGTCGAGCGGCAGGACCGGCAAATCCCACCGCGTTTCATGCGCTATCGCGATGGAGTCATAAAGTGCATCTCCTGTCGCGAGCATGGGTTCTTGGTTGTACAATCGCCTCAGAATGAAATTTTCATAGAACCAGCCGACATGCCCGATCTCCCAAATCAACGGATTCAACGTCGGCAGTTTCGGACCGATGAACTGGTCCGGCGTCAGCCCTTGGACCAACTCCAGGGTGCGGCGCCGCGCACTCGTCATCATCTCGATCAGGCGCGATGTGGGGACGGGTTCGGTCATGGGCTAACCATCTAATGCGAAACGGCCTGAAGATTAGCCTTATCACGCCCGCGGGCAAACACTCGCGCAACGGCAACCGGACGACGGCGGTGCGATGGCGCGACATTCTGCGCAGTCTAGGGCACGATGTCATCGTGGCGACCGAGTACGAGAACGAGCCGGTCGATGCAATGATCGCCGTGCATGCCTGGCGCAGCGCGGACTCGATCGTCCGCTTCCATGACCGGTATCCAGACCGGGCGTTGATCGTCCTCCTGGCGGGAACCGACATCTACAAATTTCAACACAGTCATCCCGGCGAGACCCATCACTCGATGGAGATCGCGGACGCCTTGGTGTGCCTGCACGGCTTGGTGCATCGGGACATTCCGGACCGGTTCCACGACAAACTCCACGTCATTCATCAATCGGCCCTGCCGCTCAACCGGACGCGCCGGCCATCGAGGCGCACCGTGGACATTTGCGTGATCGGCCACCTGCGCGAGGAAAAAGACCCCCTGCGCGCCGCCGAAGCCGCGCGGCTGTTGCCCGCCGATTCCCGTATCCGCATCGTGCATCTGGGCAAGGCCCATAACGACAGCTGGGCCGAGCGCGCGCAGCAAGAGATGGCCGCCAACCCCCGGTACGATTGGCGCGGCGAAGCGCCGGGATGGCAGGTGCGGCGGCTATTCGATTCGTCGCACGCGATGGTGCTGAGTTCGATCATGGAAGGCGGCGCGAATGTGATCTCGGAAGCGGTCGCCGCCGACGTCCCGGTGATCGCATCCGATATTTCCGGTTCGATCGGGCTGCTGGGAGACGACTATGCCGGCTATTTCCCGGTCGGCGACACGGCGGCCCTCGCGGCCTGCCTGGACCGGGTCGAGCACGACCGCGACTATTTGAAAACGCTAACCCGCCAATGCCGCGAACGCGCCGAACTATTCAAGCCGGAGCATGAAGAAGCGGCATGGCGGAAATTACTGCAACACATCGCTTAGATTTAGCCGAATTCCCGCTTCCGCGGGAATGATCTGAGGATACAGACCCCGCCCTCATGCTGAGCCTGTCGAAGCATGCCGCGACCCCAAGGACCCTTCGACAAGCTCAGGGTGAGGCGAATGCAAGGGCTTGAGCCAACCGAAGCCCCTAAGCCCGCACCATGATCGGTTCGAGCTGATTGCCCTCGGGCAGCACGGTGCCGATGATCGCCGTCCGGTCGTATCCCAGGTCTCGCAGCGCGCCGACGCAATCCTCGGCCCGCTCCTGCGGCACGCTGGCCAGCAACCCGCCGGCGGTTTGCGGATCGAAGATCAGCGGGAAACGCGGATCCTCGCCAATCTCGGCGATGTTGGAAATCGCGCGGCGGAGCCGCAGGTTTTGCGGCTGCAAGGTGCTGGTGATGCCGGCCGCCACGGTCTCCCGCGCGCCGTCGAGATACGGGATGGCGCTTAGGTCGAGCTCCACGTCCACACCGGACGGTTTGGTCATCTCGACCAAATGCCCCAGCAAACCGAAGCCGGTGACATCGGTGCACGCATTTGCACCATGGTCGGAAAGGCATTGCGCGCCCTTGTAGTTGGACAGCACCATCGACGCGAGCGCGTCCTTGATCCACTGCCCCTTCGCCTTCAAGCGCATATCGGCGGCGAACAACGTGCCGGTTCCGATCGCCTTGGTCAGCACGAGCCGATCGCCCGGTTTCATGCCGCCCTTGCGCAGGACCTTTTCGCGGTCGATCAGGCCATTCACGGAAAAGCCGAGCGACAGCTCCGCCCCTTCGCTGGTATGACCGCCGACGAGCGACGTATTCGATTCCCGCAGCACCTCCATCGCGCCGGTCAGCATCTGGGACAGCACGTCCTCGACCTTTTCCTCCAGCCCATAGGGCACGGTGGCGATGGCGAGTGCGGTCTGTGGGTCAGCGCCCATCGCGTAGATATCGCCGAGGCTGTGGTTGGCGGCGATGCGACCGAACAGATAGGGGTCATCGACGATGGCGCGGAAGGAATCGACCGAATGCACCATCACCTTGCCGGGCGGCACCTCGACGACGGCGGCGTCATCCGGTTCGTGCAATCCGATCAGCACGTCGTCGCGCGCCACCGGTTTCAACTGTGACAAGGCCCGCTGCAAGACCGTCGCGCCGACCTTCGCGCCGCACCCGCCGCAACGCATGGCGACGGCGGAGATTTCCTTGATTACCTCGTCGCCCGCCAAACCGCGCGGCACGTCCGATTTCTCCTCCGTGTCCATCTCCGGCAGGTCGGTGAATTTCTTCATGAAGCGCCGGTCGATCCAATCCTTCCAACGCCAGACGAGCTTGCCCTCGACCGACCACTTGGAACGCGAGGCAACCGCGTATTTGTCACCGGTGCTGATCAGGCTGAGAAATTCCCGCTGCGGCGTGAACGGCCGCGCGGACTTTCCGACCAGCATACGCCGCAAATTGCGGGTCAGCGGCGGGCCCTGACGCACCGCGAACACGCCCGCCTTCGGGCGCGGATGATTGACGACTGCGGCGATATCGCCCGCGCCGAAGATTTCCGGATGCGACGTCGACTGCAGCGTGTCGCCGACCTGCATGAATCCGTAGTCGTCGACGGCCAAACCCGACTCCTTGATCCACGACGCGGCGCCGGCCCGGGTTACCCAGAGGATTTCATCCAGCGCGATGGTCTCGCCGTTGGCGCTCTGCACCTTGCCGGGCGCCACGGAGTCGACGCGCATGTCCGCGTGAAAATTGATGCCCCGCTCGGCGAATATACGCCTGAACTTGGACCGGGCCTGCGGGTTATGCGTTGTCAGGATGTCGGACTCTTCGCTGATCAGGTGATAGTCCAGATGCGCGTCGGTCCGCCCTTGCCCGGCCAACAGGGTCTTTAGCCGGTACTGGATGGCGAGCAGAAGTTCGACGCCGCCCGCACCGCCGCCGACGATACCGATCCGCACCGAATCCTCGCGCAACAGGATGCGTTCGCGCAAGCGCTCCCAATGCGCGACGAAGCGGTTGATCGGCTTCACCGGCACCACGTTGCCTTCGGCGCCCGGCGTTTCCCAGGTCGCCGGGGCGGACCCGATGTTGATCGACAGCAGGTCGTATGACACCGGCGGCCGGTCCTTGCACATCACCAGCCGCTGGCGCGGGTCGACCCCGATAACATCGTCGTTGTAGAACCGCGCATTCGCGAAGCGGGCCAGCGGGCCGAGGTCGATATGGGTTTCCTCGAAGGTGTAATGCCCCGCCACCAAACCCGGCAGCATCCCCGAATACGGCGTATCCACGTCGCGGCAGAGGACCGTCAGGCGCACGCCCGGTATCGGTTTCATGCCGAAGGACCGCAGCACGCCGACATGGCTGTGACCGCCGCCGACGAGAACGAGATCTTTAAGGATCGGTGTGGTTGATTGCACGTGGATCACCCATGTTCGATGGTCGTTTTGAGACGCAGCCGCGCACGGATGTGGCGCGACAACGCATCGACGCAGATATTCAGGCCGGCCGTGAACAGTATCAGCACCAACGCGCGGTCCAGCCGGATATCCGCGAATGCACTGTCGACATAGAATCCAAGCGTCGCGATACCCAACATGCCGAGGATTGCGGTCTCACGTAAAATCACTTCCCAGCGATAGAACAGGAACGCCAGCAACTGCCCGTAGACGCGCGGCACCGATTCGTAGAAGTAGAGATTGAGCCCGCGCGGCGCGTCGACCCGCACCTTCATGTGTTCCGTATAGCGGCCGATCAGATGCGCGATGATCGCGCCGTTGTGCAGCGACAATGCGATGATCGCCGGCAGCATCGACGGCCCCCAAAGCTGCAGGCAGACGTAGGCCAGGATGTACTCCGGCGTGGACCGGACGACGACCAGGAACACATGCCCGCCCAGCCGGCCGCCGCGGCCGAAGAACAGCGGCGACAACAGCGGGAAGAACGCAAGCGCCAGAAATCCGGTTGCGACCAGCGCGATCATCGTCAGTTGCAGCGTGTCGATCGCGCCGGGCAGCGCCTGCTCAACGAACAGCACCGACAGCCATTCACCGAACCCGGCGAGTGCGGTTGCGTCGAAGACCCCGTCGCGCAGCGGCTGCGGCACGATATCCTGGGTGAAGAACCGGACAATGTTGTCGGCGTAGATTTCGTGCCCAGCCCACGGCAACAGCAGAATCGCACCCAGAATGTAGAGCGGCAGCAGGTTGCGTCGCATCCATACCCGCATGGTCGCGATGACGATATAGAACAGGATCAGCAGGGCGGAGACTTCCGAATACTGGCCCTGCCGGAATGCGGTTTCCAGATAGTAGCCGAGCGTCGGCAGGCCGACGAAGCCAAGCACCGCACTAGACCGCAAGCCGCATTCGAGACGGTAGAGCGAATAGGTTTTGAAATGGGCCCAGACATCCGGCAGCCGCACGAATATGAAGATCGAGGCAGCCGTGCTGCCCGGCGGCACCGATTTCAACGGCGTCGTATCCGCCTCTTCCATGATCTCGGCATAGACCTTCGCGATGATCCCCGCGTAGGGGATGCCGATGGCAAGGATGCCGGTGATCGGCGACAGGCCGAAGATCTGCAGGAAGATCAACGCCCAGAACAGCTCGTGGATCGCCCGCACGAAAGCACAGCCGACCCGCACGGCGCGAAAATGAAACACCAGCGCCAGGAAAAACCCCGCAATGTTTCCGACGACCACGCCGAGGATCGCGAAGGCGATGGTCTGCAGCACGGCATTGAGCAAGCTGTCCGTCGCCAGGAAATCCGGGGTCACGATGCCGAGCAGCAATCGTCCCATCTCGGTCCAGGGATTCACCGTCGAGATCGCGATGTCGGCAAAAATCAGGCAAAGAACGGCGATGCCCAGGAATGTGAGGCTGGTCCGAACCGCCGGGGAATAGCGCCAAACCGCCTGCATGCCGGTCAGACCCGATAGAGATGGTCGAGGTCGGACGCCTTCATGCCCGCCGTCGGTTCGTCCATGATGATCCGGCCGTCATCCAACCCGATGAGCCGGTCGGAATAGGCAAGCGCCAGATCGATATCGTGCATCGCCAGGATTACCGTGGCTTTCGAATCGGAGATATTCTGCAGGATCGACCGGGACTGATGTTCGTCCACCGCCGATACGGGCTCGTCGCCGAGCAGGATGTCGCACTGCTGATACAGGGCCCGGCCGACCGCCGTCCGCTGCTGTTGACCGCCGGACAACGCGCCGACGGCGGAAAACAACTCGTCCACCAGGCCGAGGCTTTCCACGACGCCGCGAACATTCGCGACCTCCTGCTGCATCGGCCGCACCAAGTTGACCACGTTGCGCCAAGTGCTGTGGCGGTTGAGCCGACCCATATAGATGTTGTGGAACACGGTAAGCGCGCGGACGAGGCCATGTTCCTGCGGAACCATGGCGGCCTCGCCGTCTATGCGCTCATAGATCAGCCGAAGCAGGGTGGACTTGCCCGCCCCGCTTCGGCCAACCAGTGCGACCTTCTCGCCCCGCTCGATCGACAACGACACGTCGTGCAGAACGTTCGCGCCGTTGTAGCCCGCGGTGGCGAGGGAGAGGTCGACAAGCGCCATCAGTCGATCAGACCGATTTCCTTTCCGGTATCCACGATCATCTTGTAGTCGTCGTTGGTCGCCGGAATGAATTTGCTGCGCGGAAAGGAATCGAGCAGCGCCGGATCCTTCATCCCCAGCAATGCCCCCGTCACCTTTTCCTTGAATCCCGCGCCGAATTTCTTATCTACGTCGCCGCGGATGCTCCATTGATAGTCGGGATAAGGCGGCGTCTTCCAGATGATCGAGACCTTCTTGGGATCGATCTTGCCGGCGTCCAGTTCCTTTTTCCAAACCTTGTAGTTCACCGCACCGACCTGATAGGCGCCGGACTGTACCAACGCGATCGTCCGCGAATGATCGCCACTGAAACCCACCCGTTCGAAAACCTTCTCGGGCGCCTTGCCGAAATTCCGGCGGATATGGAACTCGGGCATCAAGCGGCCCGACGTGGACCCTTTGGACCCGAAGGTGAAGGTCTTGCCGGCGATTTCTTTCGGAAACTTTTTGCTCATTGCAAGGCCGGCCTTCTCGTTCGCGATGAAGTAGGTCTCGAAGAACTGGTCCTCATACCCTTGCGCGATCGCCACCGATCCGGGAACCGAGGCCCGCGCCCGCACGCCCGACAAGCCGCCGAACCACGCGAGCTGCACCTGGTTGTTCTTGAAGGCCGTGACCGCAGCCGCGTAGCTCTTTACGGGCACGTATTTCACGGTGGCATTCAGTTCCTTGGACAAATAATCCGCGATCTTTCCGAAACGCTCTTTCAGGCGGCTTTCATCCTGATCGGGGATGGCAGTGAAGACGAACGTCTCCGCCGCAACGGCCGATCCAAACCCGAACACCAGGATCAGCGCAGCAAAAAATCTCTTAAACATTGTCGATACTCTCCCTCGTCGATGGTCTTTCGTTGCATTTGGAGGACTCTATAACAGCAGTCGCGGTGCATACAAAGCACAGCCTCGGCAATCGCGCCGACTACTGACAAACTTGCGCTCACGCTCGTTCGTCCGTGTAATCAACCGAATGGGCAGCCTATGAATTGGGCAATCGGAAAGTCGCCGCGACCGTGATATTTGTCCCCCTGACCAGTTAAATTAGGCCGGCAACCCGAGATTGCCATTTGACCCTGTCATTTTTGACCTGAGGAACGCGCATGAGTTGGGACAAGGAAATCGAGGATATCGAGCGTAAACGGTCGCTCGCCAAAGAATTGGGCGGCGAAGAAGGCGTTGCCCGGCAGCATGCGCAAGGCCGGCTGACGGTGCGCGAGCGGATCGACGGGCTGCTCGATACCGACAGTTTCGACGAGTTGGGCGGCGCGTCCGGCGCGGCGGAACGCAACGAGGACGGCTCGCTCGACTCCTTCTCGCCCGCGAATTTCGTGCTCGGCTTCGGTAGGATCGGTGGACGGCGATGCATAATCGGGGGCGAGGATTTCACCCTGCGCGGCGGATCGCCGAACGAGGCCGGGCTGCGCAAAAGCATCTATACGGAGGAACTGGCCTGCCAATACAAGGTGCCGCTGATCCGCATCCATGAGGGCGGCGGCGGCAGCGTCGCCGGAACCGGCTCTAAGACCGTGGGCACCCCGCCTTACTCGCCGCCGCGCTTTCGCTCCGTCGCCCGGGCGCTGGCCAGCGTGCCGGTCGTGACCGCCGCACTCGGCCCGGTCGCCGGCCTGCCCGCATCGCGCTTCGTCGCGTCGCATTTTTCCGTCATGACGAAAGAAACGGCCCAGATCCTGATCGCCGGACCGGCGGTCGTAGAACGCGCACTGCGGGAAAAGGTCACGAAGGAGGAACTCGGCGGCGCGCAAGTCCATGGCCGGAACAGCGTGGCCGACAATGTCGCGAAGGACGACGCGGACGCCTTCGACCAGATCCGCCGGTTCCTGAGCTACCTCCCCGCCAACGTTTGGGAAACACCGCCCGTTGCGGAGACTGGCGATAACCCGGACCGAACGGACGAGGAATTGGCCGGCATCGTGCCGCGCGACCGGCGCAAGATCTTCGACATGCGCAAAGCGATCGCCCATGTCGTCGACCGCGACAGCTATTTCGAGATGACCAGAGACTTCGGGCGCGGCCAGATCACCGCCTTCGCCCGGCTGAACGGCCAGCCCGTCGGCGTGATCGGCAACGACTGCCGGTTCTATGCGGGCGCGATGAGCGCGAACGGCGCAATGAAGGTGCGCCGCTTCGTCGAAATCTGCGAGACCTTTCATCTGCCGATCGTCAGCTTCGTCGACGAGCCCGGCTTCATGATCGGCAGCGAGTCCGAGCGCGCGGGGACGATCCGCTACGGCACCGCCGCCGTGCTCGCCGTGGCCGATTGCTCGGTGCCCTGGGCCTCGGTGGTGGTGCGGAAATCTTTCGGCGTCGCGCAGGCCGCCCACTACGGCCCCGACGCCTACGTGCTGGCCTGGCCGTCGGCGGAAATGGGCGCGTTGCCGGTCGAGGGCGGCGTCGCCGTCGCCTATGGGCGCGAGATCGCCGCCGCCCCGGACCCGGAGGCCCGGCGGCAGGAGCTGGAAGAGATGTTGGCCCGCAAGCAATCGCCCGCCGCCCGCGCCGAATCCTTTTCGATGCACGACCTGATCGACCCGCGCGAGACACGGCCGATGCTGTGCCGCTGGATCGAGTGGACGCAACCGCTGCTCCCGGACTTGCTCGGCCCGACGTCCTTCCCCTATCGCGCCTGAGCCATCGAAAGGACGACGGAGAATGGAACGAATCATGGAGCCGTGGCAGATCGGCGACGTCAAAGTCACCCGGGTCATCGAGATACAGGTGACCGGCGGCACGAAATTCATCCTGCCCGACGCGACGCGGGAGAACGTGGTCGACATCGACTGGTTGAAACCGCACTTCATGGACCCGGACGGGCGGCTGATCATGAGCATCCATGCGCTGATCGTGGATACGGGCGCGCGGCGTATCATGGTCGATACCTGCCTCGGCAACGACAAGCAGCGCGCCATTCCCGGCTGGAACATGCGAACCGGTCCCTTCCTCGACGACATCGCCACCGCCGGCTATCCGCGCGAGTCGATCGATACCGTCCTGTGCACGCATCTGCACGTGGACCACGTGGGCTGGAACACCATGCTGGTCGACGGAAAATGGGTGCCGACCTTCCCCAACGCGCGCTATCTGATCGGTCAAGCCGAATGGGATCACTGGCATGCGCAGAGCGGCGGCAATCGGCGCGGCGACGATTGTTTCTCGGATTCCGTCAAACCGGTTTTCGATGCCGGTTTGGTCGATTTCGTCGCGTCGGACGAGGAGATTTGCGACGAGGTGCGTCTGGAGCCGACGCCCGGCCACACGCCTGGGCATGTCAGCGTCCGCATCTCGTCGAAGGGCGAGGAAGCGCTGATCACCGGCGACGTGATGCATCATCCCTGTCAGATGGCGCGGCCGGACTGGGTCAGCAGCGCCGACACAGACTCCGACTCGGCCCGCGCCACCCGGGAAAACCTCCTGAACCGCTATGCCGATACGCCGGTGCTCGTCATCGGCACGCATTTCGCCACGCCGACCGCTGGTCACATCCGCCGCGACGGCAAGGTCTACCGATTCGAGGTCTAGCCCGAATCGCGCTCTTGCGGCCGCCTACGGTATGATCGGAGAAATCGCCCGCATCTGCCGGGTCACCCGATCTTTACGAAAGGAAGCGCCGCCGATGAGCGACTATGAACATATCCTGGTGGACAAGGAAGACGGCGTCGCGGTCGTGACGCTGAACCGTCCGGAAGTCCTCAACGCCATGAATAACAAGCTCACCGCCGAGCTTCAGAAGGCCGTGCTGCGCGCGGAAGAGGACGACGAGGTCGGCTGTATCGTCATCACCGGCTCGGGCGAGCGGGCCTTCACCGCCGGCGGGGACATCCACGAACAGCGCGCGAACGACCAATTGGAAAAGGAAGGCAAGCTGGACCGCAGCGCCATGGTGCGCACCCTCAGCGGATACGAGGTCAGCGCCTGCCTGAAGCCGACCATCGGCATGATGAACGGCCTCGCCTATGGCGGCGGCGCGGTGCTGGCGTCGTCGGTCGACATGCGGATCGGCTGTGAGCGGACCCAGTTTCGCTTCCTCGCCGCCGCCTACGGCCGGATCAACAGTACCTGGACCCTGCCGAACCAGGTCGGCTGGCCGATGGCCAAGGAACTGCTGTTCAGCGCCCGCGTGGTCAAGGCCGAGGAAGCCTACCGCATCGGCCTGCTGAACCATCTGGTGCCGAGTGCCGAGCTGCGCGACAAGACCATGGAACTGGCCAAGCAGATCGCCGCCAACGACCGGAAATCGGTCATGGGCATCAAATCGCTGCTGCTGCAGCAAAAGGGCCGCAGCCTGGTCGACCAATGGACGATGGAGAAGGACTACGCCAAGCACGTCCTGCCGGGCGCCAAGGCCGAGGACGCCTTCCCCGATTTCATCAAACGCAAGGGCCGGTAATAACCTGACCCGGCGTTCCGATTCCCGGCAAGAAACGAACCGGTCCGGCGTCTCCCGCGACCGGTTTTTTCTTTTTCATCCGCAACGCCGAATTGGGGTTGCATACAACCGTGCATCGCCGTAAAAGCGCGCTCCATTCGCCTTCGGGCAACGTCTTGGTAACGAAGATCAGGTAAGGAAGTCATGATGGCACGTCCATCCGTGAACGAGTTCATATCGATTTTACGAGGCCAATCAAGGGCCTGACGCGCCGTTGCCAGACGCGTCTTGCCCTCCTCGACGCGCAAACACAGAAAAGGGCAAGACAAATGATTAACTTTTCCACATAGGCGAAAGCCGGCACCCAGAGTTTAGGCTGTCAGGCATTATTCGTTAGGTCCTTTAGAAGGATCATCCGCGTCCTATGGTCCGGGTTCCGTATACCCGGTCGGCGCGCCCGGCGCTCGTAATGCGCCCCGCGTGTGTCGCGATGGCGGATAGCCAGCCGATGTAGCTCAGTTGGTAGAGCAGCGGATCACTTCCGCGCGTCGCGGGTTCGAGTCCCGTCATCGGCTCCATGATGTAGCTCAGTGGGTAGAGCACTGAATTTAGGATTCAGCTGTCGGAGGTTCGAATCCTCCCATTCAGAAACTGCCTTTAAAGCAGAATCAGAAGCCAAGTTGATTTCTGGGGTGCCGGACGGAAGCCAGGTTTCGGATCGGCGGGACACGTGTCCCGCCGGGACGCGACCAGGCATGACGCCGCCTCGAACCGCGCTGCTCGCGCGTCCCGATTCCAGTGGACCGCGGACGGGCACGCCGGACCGACGATGAAGCCTTCGGGTTTCAGGATCGGCCGGAACCCCCGCCCGTGCGCCACCGGAAGACGGCCCCGCGATCGCACGGTCCACGGCCGACCGCCGGTTTCCGTCCGGTTGCCTCGATTATTCATTCATTAGGAACTTTTCCGTTCCACCGAGTGCGAAAGAAGTAAAGGAGAAGACCAATGGTTTTTCGTACGGATATGATCGCGGAGACGGAGCTGGGCCTCCTGTACCGCGACCGGGTCTTCCAGAAGGTTCTGGGACCCGGAACCTACCGCCGGATGCGGACCGTGTCCGGCCGCACCGAGGTCCGCAATCTGGACCTGCGGCAGATGCCGGTCCGCGACGCGGGGCTGGAGGCGTTGTACCTGACGCGTCCGGAAGTCGTGGACGAGCACTTCGCCGTCGCCGACATGGCCGACAACGCGCTCGGCCTCGTCTTCGCCGGCGGAAAGCTGGTCGACGCGGTCGGCCCGGGAAAGCGGGCGTTCTACGCCAAGACGCTGCAGGAGATCGAAATCCGGTCCCTGGACGTCGAAGCGGAGATCGACGTGCCGCAGGCCCTCGTCGCGCCCCTCGCCCGGCTCAAGGCGGTCGACCTGATCCAGGTCGTCGACGTGCCGAGCGGACATGTCGCGCTGTTGTACGTGGACGGCGTGCTCGACCGGCAGCTTTCGCCGGGGCGCTACGCCTTCATCCGGGCGGCCAAGCGTGTCGATGCGGTGACCCTCGACCTGCGTCTGCAGACCCTCGAGGTCACGGGTCAGGACGTGCTGACCAAGGACCGCATCGGCGTCCGCGCCAACGTGACCGCGGTCTACCGTATCGCCGACCCGATGACGGCGGTGACGGTCACGGCCGACCTGCGGGACTACCTGTACAAGGAACTGCAGTTCGCTCTGCGTCAGGTGGTCGGAACCCGGACCCTCGAAGAGGTGCTGGGTGACAAGCAGGGGATCAACGCGGCGATCGCCGAGCGGTTGGTGCCGCAGCTCGAGGCGAACGGTCTTGAGGTTACCGCGACCGGGGTCAAGGACATCGTCCTGCCCGGCGACGTGCGGGAGCTGATGAACCGCGTCATCGAGGCGGAGAAGACCGCGCAGGCGAACGTGATCAAGCGTCGGGAGGAGACGGCGGCGACGCGATCCCTCCTGAACACCGCGAAGCTGATGGAGGACAACCCGATCCTCCTGCGGCTGAAGGAGTTGGAGGCGCTTGAGAAGGTGTCCGAAAAGGTCGGGAACGTCATCGTCGGCAACGGCATGGACGGCGTGCTCGACGACCTCGTGCGGATCAAGCCGCGCGACCGAAAGGAGGTTTAACGACGAGTCGGAATTCCCAGGCACGTCCCGGGATTCCGGCTCTGTCGTTTCTGCCGCACGACAACCGCGCCTAACGCCGCATCGGCGTGAAGCCGATCGCATTGGCGCGCTGCCAAAGGCGGTCCCGCTCGGTCATGGGGATCAGCCCGTCTTCGGTCAGATACCCGTCCGGCCCCCAGGCGCGATCGCTGGTATATTCCACGATGAATTCCAAGAGTCCCGGCACCCGGCTGTAATGCTGCGTCTTCACGTAGACGAAGACCGGGCAAATGATCGGATACTCGCTTCGCGCAATCGTCACCGGATTGGGGGCCACACTGTCGACTTGCACGGTGGCCAGCGCTTCATCCCATTCCCGGTACACCGAATACGGCATGATCGCGATGCGCGAGGAGTCGCGCTCCAGCATCCCGACGATATCACGATAGCCCCGTGATACAGCTCGAAAAGCGCCGTCGTTGCGGAAGGTGGTGCAAATCCTGCCGCGGCGCGGCGCGTCGAGTGCGGTCAGCGCCGGCAAGGTCCGGCACGCCTCGTCCATGACCAATTTCAAAAAGGCCCGGTGGATTTCAGTACCCGCCCGCGGTCCGATAACGCGGATAGGGATCGGCGGCAGGAACGGATCGATATCGCTCCACTTCTTGTAGGGGTTCGGCACGATACGGCCATGGACGGGCACCTCCTTGGCGACGGCCTTGAAGAGATGCACCTTGTTCACATCGAACCGAAACGCCCCGCGCTGGCGGGCGAGGACGACGGCCTCGTAGCCGACCTTGATCTGTGTGATGCGCTTGACGCCGTTTCGTTGGCATTGATCGATTTCCGCCGGCTGCATGGGCCGCGGCAGGCTGACGACGTCGGGATGATCGACGCCGATACCGGCGCAGAATGTTCGAACCGTCTTTCGCGGCCCGGTACGCCGGACGACCGGCACCGGCTGACGGTACTCGCGGGAAAAACTCTCCGCGACCTTCGACGTGTAGACGAAATCGCCGGGCGAGCTGACGATATGCAAGTGATTGCGCGCGTCGGCCGCGCTCGCCAGGGCCGTTATCAAGACGGTTGCGCCGAAAATGACGGATTTCATGGCGATAATTCCTATTCCCAAATGCTTAGCATGGACAATGCGGCATGGCGGCAAGGGGAAGAGGCAGATACGAACCCGGCGCCATGGTGTTTCCATAAAGCCGGGTTTTAGCTATTCCGCTTTTCGGCCCGATGTCTGAATCGGGCCGGGTTTGTTTCAATTGTATCGCCGGGCGGAAGCGCCCGGCCTAACTCACTCGAACTCGGTGATAAAGTAGCGGACCGGCTCGTCGCCGACCGCGCTGGGCCGGTGGCGGTGTTCGTATCCGGCGGGAATGTGCACCATGTCCCCCGGGCCGATTTCGACCGCATGATCCGGGAACTCGTACCGCAACCGGCCGGAGAGGATATAGGCGCTGTGTCCGGTTTCACACCAGGAGTCGTCCGGCGGTCCGCCAGGACTGCGCTCCTGATAGCGCAGCACCATGCCGTCCAGCATATGCGCTTCCTTGATCTTCAGCGTCGGGCCGGCCTCGGCCAGCGGCGCCTCGCTCGCGCGGAAGACATACCGGCTTTCTTTCTCCGTCATGCGAAAGTCTCCTGTTCCCGCCGTGCGCTAACTCATCTCGAGCTGCTCGGCGACGCCGTATTCCTTGGCAAGCCCGACCAGCTTCTCCCAGTTCGCGTCCTCGACCTCGATGCCCTCGGCCAACCCCTTCTGGGTCCGCAGATACTCCAATTCACCGGGATAGAAGATTTCATCGAAGCCGGCAGCCTTCGGCGTATCCTTCAGATAGGCGGCAAAGTCTGTCACCTCCTGCTTGAATTCTTCCAAATCCTTGAAAGCGTCGACCTGGAACGCCGCCATGAAGACGCCGTCGTTATGCCGCCCGCTGGGTTCGACCCCGAACCCAAGCCCGGTCAGGATGCCGGAGAAGATCTCGATCATCGCGGAGAGACCGTATCCCTTGTGGCCCTCCGGGCCGCCAAGCGGCAGCACCGCGCCGCCCTTGGTCAACGCGAAAGGGTCGGTCGACGGATTGCCGTCCTTGTCGAGCACCCAGCCTTCGGGGATCGCAGTGCCGCGGGACTGCGCGACCTTGAGCTTGCCGGCCGCCGCCGCCGATGTCGCCATGTCGATGTGAAACGGACCGTCTAGATTCGAAGGCATGGCGATGCTGATCGGGTTCGTGCCGAGCCGGGGTTCGCGCCCTCCGAACGGCACGACGGATTTTGGCGACCGGCCGGAATCGGCGGTCATCATCCCGATCAGGCCTTCCTTGGCGGCCATCAAGGGATAATCGGCGACGCGGCCGACATGGCTTTGCCGGAACACCGTGGTCGCGGCGACACCGTTCTTCTTGGCCTTGTCGATGGTGATCTGCATCGCCTTTTCGGAAACCACGTAGCCGAAGCCCCAATTCCCGTCGATCACGGTGGTGGTCGGTTTCTCCCGGATGATGTCGAAGGGTGCGCCGGGAACGATATGCTCCTTGTTCACCCGGTCGATATAGACCGGAATTTGGATGATCCCGTGCGAATCATGGCCGGCAAGATTGGCGCCGATGCTGTGCCGCGCGGTGATGGTGGCCTCTTCCTCGCTGGCGCCCGCGCCCTGCAGCAATGTGGCGGCAATCTTTTCCAGTCGATCGGCGGGTACTGTCGGCATTCTTCGCGCTCCTTCTTCTTTCTTCCATTGGGGACCGGCGAACCCATGCCGGGCCGCGGGCAACCATTTGGTAACCATTATTAATTAAGACTTGCGGCGGGATCCAATCCACAACGGACCGCGCACCCATGGCCGCTCTGGGCAACACCCGTGTCGTTATACCATGGCTGATCATTTTCGGCTTGTGGGCGGTACTGCACGCCATGTTGGGACAGACCGTGGCGGCACCGGTTTTCGATGGCAAGCTGCTGGGACCGGACGGCTACATGCGGCTGGTACGGATTGAGGAACTGCTGAGCGGAACCGGCTGGTACGAATCGTTGATCGCGCGCAGCAATGCGCCCTATGGCGACGCGCTGCATTGGACCCGCCCGATGGACATGATCATCCTGGTGATCGCCACAGTTGCGTCCCCATTCATGGACGATGCCCAGGCGCTCTTCTTCGCCGGCGCGGTGACGTCACCGATCATCGCATTCGTCGCGTGCCTTGCGATCGCGTGGGCCGCCCGGCCGGTCCTCGGCCGAGACCGCGCCATCCTGGCCGTCTTCATCTTCCTGCTGCAACCGGGTGTCCTCAGCTACACGATGCTCGGCCGCGCCGATCATCACAGCCTGCAGTTCGTGGCTTTCATCCTCTGCGTCGGGGCGACCCTGCGGCTGTTGGCCGACCGCCGGTCCGTGCGGACCGCGATCGCCGCCGGCATCGTTTATGGGTTCGCGCTCTGGGTCAGCATCGAATTGCTGCTGTTGGTCGGCCTGTGCCAAGCGACCCTCGCCACCGTCTGGCTGTGGCGCGACCGCGCATTCACCCGGAACCAGGTCGTCGTTGGCGGCGCCTTTCTGGCGTCGGTGCTCGCGGCCTTGGTCATCGAACGCCCGATCGCCGGCTGGTTCGACATCGAATATGACCGGCTTTCCATCGTCCATGTGGCGCTTGCCGCCATCGTGGCGGGGTTCTGGCTCGCGCTCTACCAACACGGTCACAAGCGCACCGACCGGGCGCTGCGGCCCCGCATGGCGCTGGCCGGCACCGCCGGCGTGGCCAGCCTCGGCGTCTTCGGCATCTTCTTTCCGGATTTCTTCGCCGGACCGTTCGCGTCGGTGGACCCGCGAATTCTCCCGATCTGGCACGACCAAGTCGCCGAACTAAGGCCTCTGGTGCCGACAGACATGAAATCACTCGGCCGATTCCTGTTCTTCATCGGCGCCGGGTTGCCCTGTCTCGTCTTCTTGGGCTTCATGCTGTGGCGCGAGCGCGCGCATCCGGCATCGCTTCGCTGGGCATTCCTGACCCTTGTTCTGGGCGTCTATTTCATCCTGTCACTGAAACATCTGCGTTTCGCCCCCTTCGCCGAGATCGCGAGCGTGTGGGTGCTCGCCGAGATGGTCGGCCGGTTGATGAAGTGGAGCGAACATGTCCTGACCGGGGCACGCCAGTTCGCCGTTAAATGCGGCGCAACCTTCGTCATCACCCTTGGCGCGTTGATGTCTGGAACCTTTGTCCTAGCGGTCACGCCGGACAAGACGATCGACGAGAAACACCCGGACTGCGAGGTCGCCAACATCGCCGATCTGTTGAACGACCGCGCCGGCCTAGGCGCAAAAGCCACGGTGGTCGGCGGGTTGCTCGATCACGGACCCGAAATCCTGTACCGCACGCGACACTCGGTGGTGGGCGCGCCCTATCACAGGAACGGCGACGGCATTTGGGACAGTTACCGGCTGCTCGCCGCGACGGACGACGCGGAAAGCCAAGCGATCGCGCATCGCCGCGACATCGGCATCATCGTGATCTGCCCCTCGGTGGCGGAACGCCGCTTCTATCTCGACGATGAAGAGCCCGACCGGCTTTATAATCGATTGCTCGCGGACAACCCGCCGAATTGGCTGATACCGGTCCCGGCGGACCGGGACGCGACAAGCGGATTCCGACTCTACACGGTGCGCCGTTAGGCCATCGCCTAGTTGCCCCGCGCCTTGTCGAACCGGAGGACCAGCCGGTCGATCATGTCCAGGACCTTCTTCTCCGCTTTGGTGATATTCCGCCCGTCCGCGTAGGTGTACAGCGTGGTATCGACACCGAACGCGCCGACCGAATACAGCGAAACCGGAAATACCCGCAATCGATTCACGGTCTGCCGTACCGCCAAACTGTCGGTCACGATATTGTCCGACCGCAGCATCGTCCGGAAATGCAGAGTCGCCTCCACGGCGCATTGGGTTTCGAAGGCGCCGAACGGTATCCCGCCGATCTCCAGCGACACCGTGACGATGCTGCTGCGAGTCTTGCGCAGGCCGACCTTTTTCAGGCTATTCGTGAGATACCGTTCGAATGGTCCAAGACTCTGAAAATCGCATTTCCGCGCGTTCTTGGTGAACTTGACGTCGATATTCTTGTAGGTTTCGACGCCTTGTACGGCACTCACCGCATTGGCGGGGATATCGCCCAGCAGGATAATTCCCGCCACCATAAGGCCGCAGATACGACCGATCTTCTTATTCGTGGTTCTTCTCATCCAATCCTCCAATCTGAAATACGAGACGGAGGGTCAATCTCCCGAACCTTGCGTTATTTTCGGTGACACTAACAGAGCAGGAAAAAATTCCAACCCGCGATATTCGCCGACACGTAATGCCTTCGGCCCGCAAGATTTGGATCGGCGTTGTTAATACTATTACGGGAATTTTAATCGCTCAGATAATTTTAAATTGTACCTAAAACTCCCGTTCAGCCCTAAAGGCGTGAACCAAATAATTTACACGCAACTTTCTTCGATTTGGGTTCAATTAGCACTTGAAATGTTCTTGTTTTGTTCGAAAATCTTTTCATGCAATACTCGCTGCCTACGCTAACACCGACGCGCATCGTCACGATCCATCGTGAATTGTTGAATCACTACGGGCCGGCACCAGCGTGGCTGCGTCCACCGCCACTCAGCCAACTCGTCCTGGCTCTTTTGGGCACGCGCACGCAAACTGCAGTCTCAAAACGGGTTTTCGAATCCGTGATTCGACGTTTCGGAACTTGGGAAGCCGTCCGCGACACATCGCCGGAAGACCTTCTCCCCTATCTCGCCCCGCTCACCTTCGCCGATCGGAAGGCCATGCACCTGCCGGCCGCGCTTCGGCAAATCCATGCGCGGCGCGGTGGCCTGGATCTGGATTTCTTGAGGGACTGGCCGGTCGACGACGCTCTGACATGGCTCGAAGAGCTGCCCGGCGTCGGCGCCAAGGTGAGCGCCGCGGTCTTGAATTTCAGCCGGCTTCAGATGCGGGCGCTGGTTGTCGACACCCATCACCTTCGCGTCGCGCGGCGCCTCGGCATTGTGCCGCCGGCGGCTTCGATCGCCGGCGCGGCGCGACTGCTGACGCGGCAACTGCCCGATCGTTGGACCGCATCCGATTTCGACACGCACCACACGCTGATGAAACATCACGGGCAGCGGCGATGCCACAGCCACGCGCCGGTTTGCCGCGGGTGTCCGCTCCGGCAACGTTGCCCGACGGCGTCCCTCGGCACACCAGTCGCAACGACCGGGCCCGGTCTACCCATCGGGCTGAGGTCCCGCGTCCGGCTCCCCGGTCAACCGCGGCCAGAACTCCACGACGAAGGTCGCGAAGACCGCGATCCACGCGATGGCCGACAGCCCCAAAAGGAACAGGTAAAGCGCGTCCGGCACCTCCGGCGCGATGATGCGGGCGATGGCGCTGACCGACACTGCGCCATAGGCAGCCGCCGTCGTCCGGCTCGCCACAAGGGCCCCACCGGTATGGCCGAGCGTGGCGCGCGTCATGACGGCCAAGATCATCGTCCCGACCGCCCCGATGGTGATTGCATGGATCCACACGATCCCAGCCAGTGACGGCAGGGACGCGGCGAGCCCCTTCATGAACAAACCGACGACGAGCCAAAGATAGCCCAGGTGCAGCGACCACACGATGGGCATGCCGAGGGACCGCTCGCTCTGCCACGTCAGGAATCGAAGGGTGCTGAGGATCGCCGCGACCAGCGTGACCGCCGCGGCCGTGAAACTTCCCCGCCCGAACAGGTCCGACGGGATAATCGCAAAGACCGCAACGATGACGGCCATGTCGAGCCACGCGCGCGGCTTGATGTCATGCGCGATTCCTTCCCGGTCGAGCGCGTTCCTTGTGAAAGCCGGCACGATTCGTCCGCCGATGATGGTAATCAGGAGCACGATGCCGTTAAGCGCGAGACGTAATCCGTCGGCGCCGCCGTCGTCCGCCAACTCAAGCTGCTCGGCGTGGAACAAAACATTTCCGCCGATCACCGCGAATAGCGCGACGAGGAAAACCAGATTGCGCCAGTTTTGCGATTCGATCAGTGCCCACCCGACATATCCCGCCAGACTCACCAGAAATGCCGTGTCGACGACGGCGACCAAACCGGTCGGCCATACTGCGCTTGTGGTGACGAGCAGCCGCCCCGACGCCCACAACACGACCAACGCGGCGAGCCATCGGCCCGTAACCGGCGGCGTTTTGGTCCAGTTGGGTAGGGCCGTTAATATGAACCCCGCGATGGCGGCGGCGACAAATCCGAAGATCATTTCGTGCCCATGCCACTGGGCCGGGGGCATCGCAACGGGCAAGGTCCAGCCGAACTGGAAATAGCCCAACCAAAATATCATTCCCAGCACGGCAAACAGCCCCGCACCAAGAAAGAACGGGCGAAACCCCTCACGCAGCAATTCCACGACCCCCTCGCACACCGAACTGCATAATGATCCACATGCACTATAGAACGCGTTTGACGCAAATCCGCCGACTTTTGTCCCGTTTGGCGCGGAACTCAGGCTCGAACGTCGATCCAGGTCTTCATGCCACCCGCCTGATGTTCAAGCATATGACAATGGAATAACCACTTTCCCGGATTGTCGGCAACGAGGCCAAGGGTTACCTGCTCCATCGGTTGGACCAATTCGGTATCCCGCCAAGGCGAACCCGACACCGGCGTGCCATTTCGCCGCACGACCTGGAAATGATGGCCGTGCAAATGCATCCCGTGCGGCCATCGTGTATCGTTCCTAATGTTGATGAGGACATGCTGCTCGCGCCGCAATTCCGCGAGCGGCTTATCCAGATCGCCGGCAACGCCGTTGAACGCCCAGACCTTGCCCGCATCGACAAGTGAACCCATCGGCATCATTCGCCCGCGATGCATGGCGCCGGACATCATACCCATGGCGCCACCGGTCATATGAAGGTCGATTTCCCGTGCCGCGGCGATATCGACCGGCTTGTGGTTTCGCCAAGCCGGGAGGGCCGCGATAGGCCGATCCATCGACGTTTTCTTGGCGACCGTGTTGTCATAGACAAAATGTGCGCAATCAAACGACTCACCGGTGCTGATTTCTCGGATTGCGACCCGCTCTCCGGGATCGGCCGCCATGTCGAGAATCACGTCCACCCGTTGGCCCGGCGCGAGATCGATCGCTTCCCGAAGCTCCCGCGGCGACTCCAGTGGAAAACCATCGATGGCAACCACCGCCCCCAAATGATCCGGCGACCGAAGATCCAATCGGAAGATCCTCGCGTTGGCCGTGTTGACGAGACGCAACCGGATGCGGTCTCCCGATTTAACGGGGATTTGCGGCCGATCCGCACCATTCACCGTCAAGCTATTGCCAAGTCGGCCCGCGTGCGCCCAATCATGCATATCGCCTATCGAATCGGTGTCGATCTGGCCGTCGCGCCGCAGCCGCCAATCGTCGATGACGAATAACAGGTCCTGGTCGACCGCGGGGACGTCATGTTCATCGACAATGAGAACGCCATAGAGGCCGCGGGCCATCTGCTCCCACGACTGATTATGCGTGTGATACCAGAACGTTCCAGGGTCGGGCACGATAAATTCATAATCGAACCGTTCACCCGGACCGACGGCCGTTTGGGTTAAGCCCACGACGCCGTCCATCCGGTTGTCGATGGCAACGCCGTGCCAATGAATGCTCGTAGGATCGGGCAGATCGTTCTCCAACCGCACCCGGACAGTATCGCCTTGCCGGTAGCGCAGGAGTGGCCCGGGAACGCGCCCATCGTAACCCCAGATTTTGGTCCGAGCGGTGCCCGCCGCATCGAGAAGTGCAGCATCCGCGGGTTTGGCGGTTATTCGGCGCCATCGATTCGCATCTCCGATCGCCGCGAAACTGTTTGCTGGCAAAGAGACAACCGACGCTGTCGCCATAAGGCCCCGAAGCACACAACGGCGAGTCGTGCCTGGTCGTAATGGGTGAAGCAAACTCATTACAATTCCCTATCTCTTTTCCGGGTAACGCTTGTGCCAACTCTTGCAGCTTCGACCGATGTCTCCGAAGGCGCGCCCCAGATGCGCTCCCGACATTGCCGCCGCAGCCCGCCGTCCCATCTCGTCGGCGCGGGCTGGACACTAAATCTTCTAGTCACTGGAAGGTCAAATCGCAAAACACCACGAGACCTGCCGTGACGAGAAGGTGGCTTCCAGCCGAAACGGTCCGCGTGTGACGGCGTGCAAAGTTGCTCATCACCGCCCCGGCGCCCATACCGAGAAGCTGAGGTCGCCCCGAGAGCAAGATATGCGAGATGAAACTCCATAGCTTTCTCTTACATTCGGCCATCCCCCCGAAAAACCGGCCCTGATTCAGGTCAACCAACGCCATTTGATTCAGGTCAGAGCCGCCGGAACCGAATCGGCGGACACTCCGGCGTGAGTTCATCAGCGGCCCTTATTTTGCCGAAGCGCAGGAGAACGGAATGTACCAAAATATGCTGATCGCCACCGACGGATCGGAGCTCGCCGGCAGGGCCGTGGATCACGGATTGATGCTGGCAAAGGGTATTGGCGCTTCGGTCTTGTTCGTGACGGTGACGGATATATGGTCGCCCGTGGAAATGGCGGGGGAACCCGTCAGAGGGTCCGAAATCCCGATGAAAAGTTATGAGGAGATGGTCGCCGCCGTCGCGCAAAAAAACCTGGCCGACGCGAAGAGCACCGCCGACGCCGCCGGGATGGATTGCGACACGCTCCATGTCGCCGACCGCTCCCCCGCGGACGGCATTATCGAGGTCGCCGATGAGAAGGGATGCGACCTCATCGTCATGGCGTCGCATGGCCGCCGCGGCATCAACCTCGCCCTGCTCGGCAGCCAAACCGCCAAGGTCCTTGCGCTCAGCAAGATACCGGTGCTGGTCCTCAGATAGGTCTTGCGCTGGCGCCAGCCTATCGGCGGGCGAGATTCACAATGATATCGGCGAGCGCCGGGTCGCGCCCGATCGCACCGGTATAGCCGGCTGTTGGATGCGCCCGCGCGATGGCCGCCGGCACATCGGATTCCGCGTGATCCCCGGCATCGAGGAAAAACCCGACAACAACGCAGGGCTCAGGCGCCGCCGCCCGCAACGCGTCCTCGATCGACGGCGGGTTTTCCAGGAATGCCGTCTGAACGGTGTTGAAGAATCCCTGCGCTTCGATCCCCGCCGCCAGCGCCCGCGCGGAGTCACCGGTTGCACGATGTTTCGGCGTGCCATGCGCCGCGACCAGAACGTGCACGTCATCCAACGCCCATCCTTTTCGGCCGCATTCATCGCGCGCTTGCGTCATGGCAATGTCGGCAAGGCGGGGATGCACACCGACCGGACGCGACACATTCACCCGCGCCGCCGCCGGACCGGCATCCGACACTTGGCCGCGCAACACCACATCGTAGGTGTACCCTTCCGCCATCAACAACGGCACCAATACGACGTCGTGCCCGGCGACCGCCTGCAATGCATCGGCAACGCCGGGGCTGCCCTTGAGACAACAGACCTCCACGCGATCAAATTCGCCGCGCACCCTAATGATAGTCGCGAGACTTTCCGCCGTGGCGCTACCGCCACCGCTGCCATGCGCGCACAGCACGAGGGCTTGTGGCGCTTCGTCTCGATCCACCGCCATGTCCGAAGCCCTTACAGCCAGCGTTCTTTCCAAAGCTGAAACATCAGCACGTCCCAAAGAAGGTAGTGCCAGTTGCGGGTGCCACCTAGATGTTCCCGCCACTTCTCGCGGATCGGCTGCGGATCGAAGTATCCGTCTTCATGCAGGCGTTTCTCCGACAGGAGGTCTTCCGCCCAATCGCGCAGCGGACCGCGCAGCCAGGAATCGATCGGCACACCGAAGCCCATCTTGGGCCGGTCGATCAACCGCCGCGGCACATGACGTTCAAGGACTTGCCGCAACAACCACTTCCCACTGCCGTCGCGCACCTTCAAATGTGTCGGCAGAGACCAGGCGAACGCAACGACACGGTGGTCGATCAACGGCACCCGCGCTTCCAGCGATACCGCCATCGAGGCGCGGTCCACCTTGGTCAGGATGTCATCCGGCATGTAGGTGATCGTATCGAGATACTGCATGCGTTCGATCGCGTCCGGCACGATATCATGCACCGTCGGATCCCAAAGCGGCCCCCGATTCTCCTTGCCGCCGAGGACGAGCTTGTCCGGTTCCGTCCAATGGCTCACCAGATAGCGGTAGTAGGCGTCGCCCGGCTCGGTCAACACGCCGGCCAGCTTATGCATCTTGTCGCCGGGCTGTGGCGGACGCCAACGGCCGGGCACGACTTGCAGCAACGTGGACCACGCGGTCGGCGGCAGCATGCGGATCGCGCCGGCAATCGCCGACCGGACCGGCGGCGGTACCCGGTCGATGAACGGCAGCAGTTTAACGGCTTGGAAATACCGGACGTAGCCGGCAAACAACTCGTCGCCGCCGTCGCCGGACAGCGCGACCGTTACATGCTTGCGGGTCATTTCCGACACCAGAAATGTCGGGATCTGCGACGAGTCGGCGAAAGGCTCGTCGAACATCTCCGCCATGCGGGGGATCGTGTCCATCGCATGCTGCGGCTCGACATACAGCTCCGTATGATCGGTCCCGAGATGCGTCGCGACCTCCTTGGCGTGCTGCGCCTCGTTGTAGCCTTGCTCGTTGAACCCGATGGAGAATGTCCGCACCGGCCGGCTCGCGTTAGCCTGCATCAGGGCAACGACGGCCGATGAATCGATCCCGCCGGACAAAAACGCGCCCAGCGGCACGTCGGCCACCATGCGCCGCTTGACGGAATCGCTGAGCAGTTTTTCGAGTTCGTCCGTCGCAGCCGCTTCATCGAGCGACATCCGTGGCGACTGCGACTCGCCGACCACATCCTTCAAGGACCAATACGCGATGATTTTCGGCGTCATGCCCGCTTTCGCGACCAGCAGATGGCCGGGCGCGAGCTTGCCGACATCCCGATAGATCGATCCCGGTCCCGGCACGTAGTTATGCCGCATGAAGGACGCCAGCGCGTTTCGGTCGACCGCGGGCGTCCAGCCGGGGTGCGCCCGCAATGCCTTCAGTTCCGAGCCGAACAGGAACAGGTCGCCGAAGCGGCCCCAGTACAGCGGTTTGATCCCGAGCCGGTCGCGCGCCAGGAAAAGCGTGCGCGTTTCCGAATCCCACAGACCGAAGGTGAACATGCCGATCAGTTTCGGCAGGGTCGCCTCGACGCCCCATTGCGCGCAGGCCTCGACCAGGACTTCGGTATCCGAATGGCCGCAAAACCGCGCCCCGCCCGCCTCGAGTTCGGTGCGCAGCTCGTTCGCGTTGTAGATCTCGCCGTTATAGGTGACGGTCCAGCGGCCATTCGCCGACGCCATCGGTTGATGTCCGGCGTTGGACAGGTCGACGATCGACAGCCGCCGGTGCCCGAAGGCGATGCCGGCATCCCGATCCTGCCAGATTCCACTGCTGTCGGGGCCACGATGCACCAGCGTGTCGGTCATCGCTTGGACATGCTGCGCCGGATCGCCATGACGGCCCGACCCATCGAGGATGCCCGCTATGCCGCACATTGCGCTTTGTACCAGTCGTAGGTCTGCGTCAATCCGGTCCGCAGCGGTGTGGCGGCGGTCCACCCCAAGGCGGTCAGGCGGGTCACGTCGAGAAGTTTACGCGGCGTCCCGTCCGGCTTCGACGCGTCATAGCGGCAATCGCCTTCGAAACCGACGACTTCGCAGATCATCCGCGCCAGCGCATCGATGGTCAGATCTTCGCCGGTGCCCACGTTGACATGCTGCTCGCCGGAATAGCATCGCATCAGATGCACCAAGGCGTCCGCCGCATCGTCCACATAGAGAAACTCGCGGCGCGGTTTGCCGCTGCCCCAGATTTCGAGTTCCGCCGCGCCGTCCGTTTTCGCCCGGTGCGCTTTCGCCATCAGCGCGGGCACGACATGGCTGGTCGCGAGATCGAAGCTATCGCCCGGGCCATATAGATTCGTCGGCATCGCGGCGATGAAGTCGCAGCCATGCTGCCGGCGATACGCCTGGCACAGTTTGATTCCGGCGATCTTGGCGACCGCGTACCATTCGTTCGTGGGTTCCAGCGGGCCGCTCAACAAGGCGTCTTCCGTCATCGGCTGCGGCGCGTCCCGCGGATAGATGCACGACGAGCCCAGCAACAGCAGCTTTTCAACGCCGGACTTGTGCGCGGCATGGATGACATTGTTCTCGATCGCCAGATTGTCGTACAGGAAATCCGCCGGTCGCGTGTCGTTCGCCAGGATGCCGCCGACGGTCGCCGCCGCGAGGAACACCGCCGCCGGTCGCGCCTCCGCGATCCACGCTTCCACGTCCGCCTGCCGCCGCAGATCGACGGTGGTCCGGTCGACGGTGACGACCTCGCAGTCCTCCGATTCCAGCCGGCGGCACAGGGCCGCTCCGACCATGCCCGCGTGGCCGGCAACCCAGACGCGCCGGCCCGAAAAATCGAACACCGCGTCAGTCATGCCGGTTTTTCCGCGCCGTTTCGTCCCGGACGGCCGCCATGTCGGACACGACCATTTCGCTGACCAGGTCACCGAAGGGCGTCGCCGCTTCCCAGCCGAGTTTCTCCCGCGCCTTCGTCGGATCGCCGAGCAGTTTGTCGACCTCGGTCGGCCGGAAATAGACCGGATCGATCTCGACCAGAACGTCGCCGGTCGCCGCATCGACGCCCTTCTCGTCCACGCCCGTGCCGCGCCACTCGACCGTCCGGTCGATGCATTGGAAGGCCAACTCGACGAATTCCCGGACGGAATGGCTCTCACCGGTCGCCAGCACATAATCGTCCGGCTCGGATTGCTGCAGCACGCGCCACATCCCCTCGGCGAAATCGCGCGCGTGCCCCCAATCCCGTTCCGCATCCAGGTTGCCGAGAAACAACCGTGGCTGCAGGCCCTGCTCGATGGCGGCGACCGCCCGGGTAATCTTGCGGGTGACGAAGGTTTCGCCGCGGGTCGGCCCCTCGTGGTTGAAGCTGATGCCGTTGCTCGCGTGCATGCCGTAGGCTTCGCGGTAATTCACCGTGATCCAATAGGCATAGAGTTTCGCCGCACCGTACGGGCTGCGCGGATAGAAGGGCGTGGTCTCATTCTGCGGCGTGGCCTGCGCCTTGCCGTACAGTTCCGATGTCGAGGCCTGATAGAAGCGGACGCTGTCCTCCAAGCCGAGTATTCGGATCGCCTCCAGCATGCGAAGCGTCCCGAGGGCGTCCGCGTTGGCGGTGTATTCCGGCGTCTCGAAGCTGACCATGACATGCGATTGCGCGGCGAGATTATAGATCTCCGTCGGCTGCACCTGCTGCACAAGGCGCAGCAGGTTCGTCGCGTCCGTCATGTCGCCGTAGTGCAAGGTGAACCGAATGTCGTCTTCGTGCGGGTCTTGATAAAGACGGTCGATCCGTTCCGTATTGAAGGACGACGACCGGCGTTTGACGCCATGCACCTCATACCCCTTGCGCAACAAAAGCTCGGCAAGATAGGCGCCGTCCTGCCCGGTAACCCCGGTGATGAATGCGACATTTTTGGCCAAGGAACCCGCCCCGTCTGCTCGTCGACCGGCATACTCTTATCGTTTGCGTGGGAAGGCAACCGCGAAAGAGGGGCCGCCCGGCGGATCGGATCACACGCCGGAACCAGCCTCGTCCACCGCGCGTTCAAGCAATGACCAGACATACTCGGCGAAGGACCGCACGATCTCCAGCCGGAAATCGTCCGCATCCAGCCGCAGCACGACGACTTCCGCCTTGTGAAAGACGCTCCGCGTACAGCCGCCGACGGGAATGGCGGAAAGATCCAAGGGGCACCCGCTGTTCAGCGCATCGCGCGCGCCGGGGCCGGCGATCCGGATCGTGACGCTGCGGTGGCCGACGTCGACCAAACTATGCGGGACGCCGGGACCGAGCGCCGAAAAGGCCTCCACAATCGGATCGCGGTCATCCTCGGGCGCCAAAAGCAACCATTCGTCCGGTCCCAAGGTAAGCGCGTGGCGCCATTCGCCGCTTGCCGCGGCGCCGATCTCCACTGCCAGATCGCATCCGAACGCACCGGCACACGCGGATCGATGATCGGCGCCCGCCCGCAGGTTGAAGCGCGCCTTGTCCGGCAAAGCCTCCAGCACGAGCGATCCATCGGCTGTCGCATGGCGCCGGCCCTGAACCGGGTTCCGTTGCCGAAGCTCAGACATCGAGCCGAGCCCCATCGGGGTCGTAGAAGACGGTGCCGGTTACCGTGACCAGGGCATCGTCCCCGTCGCCCGGCACGAACAGTTCCTCATACATCCGGTCCTGCCCCCCCTCGACCAACGCCATCGCGATCGACCGGCCGACGGCCGTGCTCCAATAGGAAGAGGTGACGTGACCGATCGACCGGTGTGGCTCGCTCCGTGACGTAACTTGCGCACCCTCCGCGAGCACCACCGACGGATCGGCCGTCAACAGCCCAACGAGTTGCTTTCGCCCCGGCGCGACGATATCGGGCCGCGACAGCGATCGCTTGCCGACGAAATCGGCTTTCTTCTTCCCGACGGCCCAGGGCATGCCAGCATCGGCGGGCGTCACCGTGCCGTCCGTATCCTGGCCGACGATGATGTAGCCCTTCTCCGCGCGCAGGACGTGCATCGCTTCCGTGCCATAGGCCGTGATATCCGCGTCCGCCCCCGATTTCAGAATGGTTTCCCAAACCGCCGGACCAAACCGCGCGGGCACGTTCACCTCGAAGCCGAGTTCGCCGGTGAAACTGACCCGGAACAGGCGCGTCGGCACGTCGCAAATCCGGCCTTCGCGCACCGCCATATGCGGGAAGGCGTCCTTGTCCAGATCGATACCGTCGACCAAGGGGGTTAACGCGGTTCGGGCCTGCGGCCCATTCACGGCGATCACCGCCCAATGTTCCGTCACCGATGTGATCCAGACGGCGAGGTCCGGCCATTCGGTCTGGCGGTAGTCTTCCATCAGCGCGAGCACATGCGCGGCGCCCCCGGTCGTCGTGGTGACGTGGAAGCGATCTTCGGCCAGCCGGCCGATCACGCCATCGTCCAGGATAAATCCGTCCTCCCCCAGCATCAGCCCGTATCGGCATCGCCCGACCGCCAGAGTCGCGAACGGGCCGGCATACATCCGGTCGACGAATGCGGCGGCATCCGGGCCGACCACTTCGATCTTGCCGAGGGTCGAGGCGTCCATGATGCCGAGCGACCGGCGTGTGGCGAAACACTCCCGCGCGACGGCGGCGGCCATGTCCTCCCCGGCGCGCGGAAAATACCGCGCGCGCCGCCATTGCCCCACCGGCTCGAAGACCGCGCCTTGCGCCTCGGCCCACTCGTCCATCGGCGAACGGCGCGTCACGTCGAATAACGCTCCGCGATTCGCGTGCGCCAGGGTGCCGAAGGTCACCGGCGTATAGGGCGGCCGGAACGTGGTCAGGCCGACCGCCGGTACCGGCTTTCCGACCGCGTCCGCCGCGATGGTCAATCCGTTGATATTCGACGTCTTGCCCTGATCGGTTGCCATGCCGGTCGTGGTGTAGCGCTTTACATGCTCGATAGAATGGAACCCTTCTCGCACCGCGAGGCGGATGTCCTTGGCGGTCACATCGTTCTGATAGTCGACGAAGGCACGGCCGGTCACCGGCGCTGCCGGGGCGATGCCCGAACATAAATCGGACCCGTCGACGGCATAGACCGTTGGGTCGCCGGCGGCGAATCCTGCATCGCTTGCCGCGGCGCCGCCCGCAAAGGCCCCTTCGGCAAGCGCAGCGGCCAAACCGAACGAGCCGTTGCCCGCACCCGCGCTTCGTGACGCTTCAATCGAGCCGCCCGGCACGAAGGCATCCAAATCTTCGCGCCAATCCAAGCCGCCTCGAGCATGCGAGTGCAGATGCACGCTCGGCGTCCAGCCGCCACTCATTAAAATCGCATCGCAGGAGACGCGCCGCGCCGTGCCTGAATCGGAATCGGCCGGCGACACTCGCGCGCCCGTCACGCGACGTCGTCCCTCGGTCGCCGCGACCGAATGATTCAGCAAGAGCTCGATACCCAATTCCTGCGCCTTGGCCCGCAACCCACCGGGGACCTCCGGACGCAGATCGACGATCGCCACGGGCGGCCGGTCCGCCGCAGCCAAATCGAAAGCGGTTTCATACGCCGAATCATGCGCGGTCACCACAAGCGGCCGCTCGCCGACGGCAACGCCATACCGGTTCAAGTAACTGCGTCCCGCGCCCGCCAACATGATCCCGGGCCGATCGTTGCCGTCGAAGATCAACGGCCGTTCAATCGCGCCCTGCGCGAGCACAACCTGACGGGCCCGCACCTGCCAAAGGCGTTCGCGGGCCGCCCCGGCCGGCGGATCGGCCTGGTGATCGGTCAACCGCTCGGCCAGCGCCACGAAGTTCTGGTGGTAGTAACCGAACCCCGTGGTGCGCCTTAGAACCGTAACATTGGCGCGGTCCAAAAGCGTTGCCCTCACCATAGCGACCCACGCCCAGGCCGACCCGCCATCGATCACCGACGTGACATCCGACAACAGGCTGCCACCGATTTCCGCTTGTTCGTCGGCCAAGATCACGGATGCGCCGGTCTCGGATGCCGCCAACGCCGCCGCCAGTCCCGCCGGCCCGGCCCCGACGACCAGCACGTCGCAGTGGGCATAGCGGTTCGAATACTCGTCCGGATCGGGTTCCGCCGGGCTGCGGCCTAATCCCGCCGCACGCCGGATCATCGGCTCGTAGAGCTTGTCCCAGAACGACCGGGGCCACATGAAGGTCTTGTAATAAAACCCGGCCGGGATGAGGGCATGCGCTAGATCGTTGACCGCCCCGATGTCGGCGGCGAGCGACGGCCAGTGGTTTTGACTCATTGCCGTCAGCCCATCGAACAGTTCCTGCACGGTCGCCCGCACATTCGGCTCGAACCGGCCCGGCCCCCGGTCGATCCCGACCAGCGCATTCGGTTCTTCGGAGCCGCAGGAGAGAATGCCGCGCGGCCGGTGATACTTGAACGAGCGGGCGACGAAATGCGTTCCCGACGCCAGCAGCGCCGACGCCAGGGTATCGCCCGCGTATCCGGAATACGCGGTCCCGTTGAAGGCGAACCGTACGGGCGAATTCGAATCGATACGGCCGCGTCCGGAAATACGGGCCGCGTTCATGACCGCAGCTTCTCGATCTCGGCCAAGGTGGGGCGCGGCTGGCCTGCGGGATAGGTCAGCAGGAACCGGTCGGAGACCGTGTGACGGACCGCATTGAAATACCGGCCGCAACCGTGGACGTGATACCAGCGCTCGAAAAGGATGCCGCGCGGGTTCGACCGCTCGAAAAGGAAGGCGCTCCATTCCTCGTCCGATAAGGCCGACGGGTCCGACGGCCGGGCGATATGCGCCTCACCCGCATTGGTGAACTCCAGTTCCGGATACGCCGCATTGCAGTAGGGACAGGGGATCAACAGCATGACGGTCCCTCAATGCGCCACGGCCGCGGCGGCCGATTCATCGATTAAGCGCCCGGTGCGGAAGCGGTCCAGCGTGAACGGCGCGACGATCGGGTGCGGCTGGTCCTTTGCCACCATCCAGGCCATGAGATGCGCCGCGCCGGGCGTCGCCTTGAACCCGCCGGTGCCCCAGCCGCAATCGACGTAAAGGCCCAGCACCGGTGTCTTGCCGATGATCGGCGAACGGTCCGGCGTCAGGTCGACGATCCCGCCCCATTTCCGCAGCATGCGAAGCCGCGTGAAGATCGGGAACATCTCGCAGATCGACGCGACCGTATCCTCGATGATATGCAGCCCGCCGCGCTGGCTATAGGACACATACTGATCGGTCCCCGCACCGATCACCAGCTCGCCCTTGTCGGACTGGCTGATATAGGCATGCACCGCGTTCGACATGACGACACAGGGCAAGACCGGCTTGATGGGTTCCGACACAAGCGCCTGCAGCGGATAGCTCTCGAGCGGGAACCGCAGTCCGGCCATTTCCATGATCAGCGACGTGCTGCCCGCCGCCGCGACGGCGACCTTCTTCGCCTTGATGAATCCCTGCGGTGTCTCGACGCCTTCGACCCGGCCATCGGCGGCACGCCGGATTCCGGTGACGGGGCAGTTCTGGATGATGTCGACACCGCGCGCCGCAGCCGCCCGGGCATACCCCCAGGCAACCGCGTCATGACGGGCCACGCCGCCGCGCCGCTGCAGCGCACCGCCGATCACCGGGTATCGGGCCGATGCGGAAACGTTCAGCGGCGGGCAAAAATCCTTGGCCTGTTCCGCCGTGATCCACTCGTTATCGACGCCATTGATGCGATTGGCGTGGACGTGGCGCTTGATGACCTGTTCGTCATGCACCGAATGCGCCAGCATCAACACGCCGCGCTGCGAGAACATGACGTTGTAGTTCAGCTCCTGGCTCAGCCCTTCCCAAAGATCCAGGGCATGGTCGTAGAGCCGTGCGCTTTCGTCGAACAGGTAGTTGGACCGGATGATCGTTGTATTCCGGCCGGTATTGCCGCCGCCGAGCCATCCCTTATCCAGCACCGCGACATCGGTGATGCCATGCTCCTTGGCGAGATAATAGGCGGTGCCGAGTCCATGCCCGCCCGCCCCGACGACAACCACATCGTATTCCGGTTTGGGGGCCGCGTGCGGCCATTGTCCGGGCCAGTCGCGGTGCCCGCCGAGTGCCTTTCGCGCCAATGCCGGGAAGGAAAAGCGCGCCATCGCGTTAGCCGGGCCGACGTTTCACATCGAGCATATGGCTCTGCGGTAGGCCGAGGCCGAGAAAGAATTCGGGGAGTATCATCGTAGCGATTCCTCCATGCGCCAATTCGGTGACAGTCGGTGGTTCCCGGACACCACGAGCGGCCCCCGAAGTCCCTGTTGATACTATCGAATAGAAACCGGCTCAGGAAAGCGGCCAATCGCGTCCGGAACGGCAAATTTCAGATTTTCTGCCAAACAACCAGACGCAATTTCGGCATGGCACCCATGCAGAGGGCATGCTTTAAATTACCACTCACCAACCGGTAGCCTTTCCGACACACGACTACACGGAGCGAACGTGACGTCCCACAGCGACACATCCGGTGCGCGCGCGAGCGCGATCGATGGGCCTTACGCCCTGTTTCGTCTCGCCGTGTCGATCCTGCTGGCCACCATGGGCAGTATCGGCATGTGGTCGGTGGTGGTTGTCATGCCCGCGGTTCAGGCCGAGTTCGGCGTCGACCGTGCGGATGCGTCGCTGCCCTATACCCTGACGATGGTCGGCTTCGCGATCGGCAACGCCATCGTCGGCCGGTTCGTCGACCGGTATGGCATCACCCTGCCGATCATCGTTGCCGCGACCGCGCTCGCGCTCGGATTCATTCTGGCGGCGATATCGACCGCAATCTGGCAAATTGCGGCGATCCAGGGCCTGCTCATCGGCATCGGCACCTCGGCCAGTTTCGGCCCGCTGATCGCCGATGTTTCGCACTGGTTCAGCCGGCGGCGCGGCATCGCCGTCGCAGCAACCGCCAGCGGCAACTATCTCGCCGGCGCGATCTGGCCCACCCTAATCGAAGGTTTCATTCGGACCGAGGGCTGGCGCACGACCTATATGGGCATCGGCGTCCTCTGCGTTTGCGTGATGGTGCCCTTGGCGCTGTGCCTGCGCCGGCCGCCGCCGCAGGACCAACCGGTCCGCGCGGACGGCACCGTCGGGCCGCAGCCGGGACGCAGTATCGATCTCTCGCCGCGGCGGTTGCAGATCATGCTGGCGATCGCCGGGATCGGCTGCTGCGTCGCCATGTCGATGCCGCAAGTCCATATCGTCGCCTATAGCGTGGATCTCGGTTACGGCGTCGCGCGCGGCGCGGAAATGCTCTCGCTGATGCTGGCCGGCGGCGTTATCAGCCGGCTCGTCTTCGGACTGCTTGCCGATTACATGGGCGGCATCCGCACCCTGCTGTTGGGATCGATCCTGCAGGCGATCGCGCTCTGCCTGTACCTGCCGTTCGACGGCCTGACCTCGCTCTACGTCGTTTCGTTGATCTTCGGTCTGTCGCAGGGCGGCATCGTGCCGAGCTATGCAATCATCGTGCGCGAATACCTGCCCGCCCACGAGGCCGGGCAGCGCGTCGGCACCGTCATGATGATGACGATCATGGGCATGGCGTTGGGCGGCTGGCTGTCCGGATGGATCTACGACGCGACCGGGTCGTATCAGGCGGCGTTGATCAACGGCATCGCCTTCAACATGGTCAACATCACGATCATGCTGTTACTGCTGTGGCGCACGACCCGCGGACCGCGCGCCGCCGTCGCCGCCTGAGCGCAATCATCCTTCGACAAGCTCAGGATGAGGACCGTGCTCTAATCCACGCATTCTCCACCCTCATGCTGAGCCTGTCGACGCATGGAACCCATGCAGACGCAGTCATTGATGTCATGCACGCGGGAATGACACTGTGCGGGTGATTACACGCCTTCGATCTTGAATGAAATGCGGTCCAATTCGGCCAGCAGCTTGTTCGTCGCGTCGTCCGGCAGGTTCATCAGCGGCGGGCGTACGTTCTTCCACACGCCGTCGCCCGCGAAATGGGCGATCGCCGCCTTCATCGCCGGGATCATCGGAAAGCCTTCGAACACGCCGCGCACCGTATCGAGCCGCGCCTGCTGGTCGTCGGCGTCGTCATTCTGCCATGTCTCGTAAAGATTGTGGATCGCGCCCGGATTGATGTTCGCCGTCGCCGAGATGCAGCCGACGCCGCCGTTCCGCATGTTCTGCAGCAGGAAAGTCTCGCTGCCGGCGAACACACCGAAGCCGGGGAAATTGTCGAGCATCGCCTTGGTGTTGCTCCAATCGCCAGAGCTGTCCTTGATGCCGACCACCGTATCCGGGAAGTCCTTCACGAGTTTCTCGATCAGCGTCAGCGTAATCGGCACATTCGAGACCTGCGGGATGTGATAGAGGTAGATCTTGAGCTTGTCGTCGCCGACCCGCTGGATGATCTCCGCGTAACTGCGATAGAGCGCGTCGTCGTCCGCGCCCTTGTAGTAGAAGGGCGGCAGCATCAGCACGCCGCCGCAGCCGAGGTCGGTCGCGCGTTTCGACAATTCGACCGAATCGGTCAGCGCGCAACAGCCGGTGCCGGGCATCAATTCCGCCGCGTTGATCCCGCCCTCCACCAGCGCTTCCATCAGCATGATGCGCTCGCCGGTCGACATGGAGTTGCCTTCGCTGTTCGTGCCGAAGATGGCGAGGCCGCAATTGTTCGACTGCAGCCATTTGCACTGCTTCAGCAGGCGCGCCGCGTCCGGCTTAAGATCGTCATCGAAGGGGGTTACGACGGGCGTCAAAACCCCGGACATTGTCGCTGTTGCCGTCATTACGCGTTTCCTCGGTCCAAAATCACAGTCAGAAATGTTGGATTCGCGGGCCGATCCAGGCCCGCGCGGCGCTAAGATAGCATCCGGGTTTCGGTGGGGCGATTAACTTTTTGTGCGGGTGAGGAGGCGCATTCGGGTAAGGAAAACACCGGGGCATCGAACCGTCACACCGCCTTGGCGTCTTCCAGGATCATGTCCGCCCCTTTCTCGGCGATCATGATGGTCGGCGCGTTTGTGTTCCCCGTGGTCAGGGTCGGCATGATCGAGGCATCGATCACACGCAACCCCTGAACCCCGTGGACCCGCAGCCGGTCATCGACCACCGCCATCGGATCGTCGCCCATCTTGCAGGTGCCGACCGGGTGATACAGCGTGTTGCCCTTGTGGCGGGTGTATTCGCGTACCGTTTCCACCGAGTTCACCTCCGGTCCCGGCGCGAGTTCCCCCCGGCTGACCTCGGCGAGCGCCGGGGCGGCGAAGATGCTGCGGCATTTCTCCAGCCCCGCATGCAAGACATGGGCGTCACCCTCCGCCGACAGGTAGTTCGGCCGGATCGCCGGCGCCTGCAGCGGGTCGGCGCTCGCCGCCATGATCGTCCCACGGCTCTCGGGCCGGACCGGACAGACCGCAATGGTCATGCCCGGCTCCTTGTCGAAGGACTTGATCTCGACCGCGTCGTAACTCGCCGGCGTGAACAGAAGCTGCAGGTCGGGGCTGCTCAGCCCCTCGCGGCTGCGGGTGAACACCATGGCGGCGGTGACGCCGAAGGTCAGCGCCCCGTCCCCGAACAGGAAATAGCGCGCAATCTCCGGGAGCACGCGGGGCACCCGCGCCAACTCGTTGATCGAGACCAGGCCTTCGACCCGATGCGAGATGCGCACAACGTAATGGTCCTGCAGATTGCCGCCGACGCCCGGCAGGTCGTGCCGCACCGGTACGCCGATGGACTGTAGGTGTTCCGCCGGGCCGATGCCGGACAGGTGCAGCAGATGCGGCGAGTTCACCGCCCCACCGGAGACGATAACCTCACGTTCGGCGCGTACCTCTTTGTCCGCGCCACCCTGGCGGTAAGTGGCGCCGACGCAGCGGGTCCCGTCGAACAGCAGCCCCGTGCCGACGGCCTCGGTCACAACCTCCAGGTTCTCTCTCGCGCGCGCCTCGGCGAGGAAGCTGCGCGCGGTCGAGGCCCGGAAACGCTTGTTCCGCGTCATCTGCGAGTAGGCGACGCCTTCCTGCTGCGCGCCGTTATAGTCCGGCGTCAGCGGGAAGCCCGCCTGCTGCGCCGCCTCGACGAATTTATGGGTCAGCGGCAGGATCGTCCGGTAATTCTCGACCGCCAGCACGCCGCCCTTGCTGCGGTAGTCGGGATCGCCCTCGCCGCGAAAATCCTCCGATTTCTTGAAATACGGCAGTACGTCATCATAGGCCCAGCCCTGGCAGCCACGCTGCGCCCAGCCGTCGTAATCCGACGGGTTGCCGCGTACATACAGCATGCCGTTGATCGCGCTGGACCCGCCAAGCGTCTTGCCGCGCGGCCAATCGACCCGCCGGTCGGCGGTGCCTTCCTCGGGCTCCGACGTGTAATTCCAGTTGATCACCGGATGCTTCATCAGCGTGCGCACCCCGGCCGGGATATGAATCATCGGGTTCCGGTCGGGCGGCCCCGCCTCCAGCAGCACGACCCGCGCGCCGTCCGCGCTCAACCGGTTCGCCAGCACACATCCCGCCGACCCGGCCCCCACGATCACATAATCCGCCTGCATTGCTCCCCACCCCACGGCTGTTTTTCTTTCCAGAAGATTAGCGCGTTCCCGCCGGGCTGTCGCGGCCCGGCAGCCGGGTCACACCGCTTCGACGATCTTGCGGTAGGCAGCTTCGGGAAAGGCCTTGGCGGTGCTGATGCGTACATTGCCAATTGCGCCCACGCGCAGCGAAAATGTCGCGGCCGTCGCATCGTCGGGAAAATCGGCGACGGCGATCAGATCGTAGCGCCCCATCGTCAGATAGAGATCGCCGATCTTGCCGCCAAGATCTTCGGCCGCCTGGCGGGCGGCGTCGATCCGGTCGGGCGCCTTTTTGATGCTGCGCATCCCTTGTTCCGTATAGCTCATCAGACAGATATAGGTCGGCATGACTATCCACTCCCGGATTGCTGTGTCGAATGGCGAGTCGGCCGAGCGGAATTCCCCGGTCGTTCGGCCGATCATCCGCCACCGTTCAGGGTAACATGAGAATCTTCGAATAGACCGCGCTTCGGTCCGGGATGCCCGGCGTTATCCACCAGTACGGCATGAACCCGCCGGATAAATTCGATTGTCTTTTCCGTCGCTTTTTCCTCATCATGACGCACCTGCTACCCATATCCGGAAACTCTATGCCCCTCACCGTCGACTGCTTCTACTCCCTTTCCTCGCCCTGGGCGTATTTCGCCGGGCCGCGCATCGTCGAGATCGCGCGGCGGCATCACGCGCGGATCAACCTCAAGCCCTATGACTTCCAGGAGGTCGCGCCGAAGACCGGGGGCATCCCGATCCTGACCCGGCCGCAGCCGCGCCAGGATTACCACCGCGTCGAACTGGCGCGCTGGAGCAAGTATCTCGGCATGCCGATGAACCTGAAGCCGCGCTTCTACCCGCCGAAGGACAACAAGACGCCGGGCCATACGGTGATCGCGGCGCAGCAGCTGGGCCTCGACTCGCTGCGCCTGTCGCATGCGATCCTGCGCGCCATCTGGTGGGAGGAGCGCAACGTCGCCCTGCCGGAAACCCGCAAGGCGATCGCCGACGAGAACGGCATGGACGGCGCGGAACTGATCGCCATCGAACGCAGCGACCCGGTCGTCGCGGAATACCGCCGCAACACCGACGAGGTGGAGGAACTCGGCGTGTTCGGCGCGCCGACTTATGTCTTCGACGGCGAATTGTTCTGGGGCCAGGACCGGCTCGATTTTCTCGACCGCGCGCTGGCGAACGCCTCGGGCGCGTAACCCCTAGAAAAATGCGAGGGCCCGCATCTCGATGCTCTGCCGAATGGCGGCGTCGGGCGGGCTGGTCGGGTCGTCGAAGGCGCTGTGCGCGGTGAAGCGCACGCCGGCGTCCGCGTCCGTATCGAACACCTTGAAAACGATCGCCTCGTCCCGCGTCATCAGCGGGAAGTAGAACCAGCGGTGATCCGGATGGTAGGCGATGTGATAGGTTTCCGCCGTGCGGTCGCGGTAGCGCCGCTGGTTGCGGATGAAGCCGACCTCGGGGATCGTGCGCCCGTCGCACATCGCCAGCGGCTCGGACTCCACGCGCGGCGCGATCGAGCGCCAGACCTGGATGATCGCGAAGCGGCGGCTCAGCGCATCTTCCGCTTCGTCCGGCGGCAGGAAATCGCGCACCCGCTGCGGCGCCGATGTCTCGGTATAGTCGTTGTGGACGTAGCGGACTGTGTCGCGCACCCAGCCTTCCGCATGCTGGCCGGTGTCGGGCGTGCGGACCGTGTGGTCGAACACGAGGACGCGGCGCGCGCCGCTCTCCGTTTTGATCAGCGTCTCGATCTCCGGGTAGTACACCCGCTTGATCTCGTCCTCGTCGAGGAAGCTCCGCACCTTCGTCGGATGATCCACGAGCCGGAACCCGTGCGACGGCAGGCTGAAGCCCTCGCCCGCCGTGCGGCCGTTGCGGATGCGGACACGGCGCGGCTCGTAGGTCGCGCGATGCGCCTTGTGTTCCTCTTCCGGCCAGTCCACATAGCGGACCGGCGGGATACCGTCATCCACGATGTAGTTCAGCTCGGCCTCGACATGGTCGGCCTGCAGGGCCAATTCCGCTGCTTCGCTCATCTCATACACTTTGGTTCATTATCAGCTGTGATAGATATAGGGCACGCCGAACAAGCGAACCAGTCGGCTAAATCCGCCCAACCGTGCTGCGAAACCCAGGTTGATTGGCCCACCATACCCCGGCCTTTTCAGAGTATCGAAACAACTGGACGGTAGAATACTGAAATCCATTTTCTAGCCGCGGATCATCGATTTGATACCGGACCGACATCAGTATGGCGTGGCTTGGGCGCTCTACGGCATCTATGAATTCGGCCTGTGGCCTATCGGCACCTTCATAGGCGGCCTGGAGGGCCTTAACCTACTTTGGCCGACGATCGCTGCGATTCCTTTGATGGGGATCAACTATTCTCTCGACCGGCAGCGGCAGGCCGATGAAGAGGAACCAGCATCAAGAACCAACTCACTGATCGTCATAGCGTTGATGTACTTGTTCCCAATGTCGTTAATCTACCTTCTCGGCTACGCTATAGGCCATTGGTGGCGTTAGCGGTCGTGGCGCATATAGGGCGACACGACTGTGCCTGCTCATTCAAATACACGTTGCCCACCGGCAATTTGCCGTCATCTGCAGCACACTAGAGTTCCACTGCGTCGTCCGTACGTCGCGTTCACAGAACAATCGAGTAGCTCTAATATGCGCCGCGCGCATCGATCGCCCAGATGTCCACAAGGTCGTCGCCGCGCACCGCATGCACATGGTCGTAGAGGTTGAGCGTCGGG
This sequence comes from Alphaproteobacteria bacterium, assembly GCA_965228695.1. Classification (GTDB taxonomy): domain Bacteria; phylum Pseudomonadota; class Alphaproteobacteria; order UBA8366; family UBA8366; genus JAJFJD01. The sequence goes on from CBDDIB010000001.1 coordinate 317,700, forward strand.
TCGCAATGCGGCACGTAGCATTCGATGCCGTGGCCGGGCACCAACTCGCCGCCGCCCGCCGCGATATCGATCCGGCCGTGCTCGTCGCTCCACAGCGCATAGGCCGCCGCCGTGCCGTCGGCCAAGCCCCGAACGATTTGCGGCGCGGCGGATTTGCCCAAGAAATGCTTGTAGCCCCCATCCGCCGTCGCCTGATCCGGCAGCGACCGGTGGACCACCGAGACCGCGACGAAGAGCGACGGCTCGAAGGGACGTTCGTCCCGCTCGGTCAACGGGATCGCGTCATACTCAGCATCCATGAAGATGTAGCTGCCGAACTGCGCCTCGGTGATGCCGCCGGCCTGCGGCTCCATGAAACACGTCCCCGTGCTGCCGCCGGACACGGTTTCGATCGCGACACCCTGCGCCGCCAAGCCATCGACCACATCGCGGATCTGCACCGCGGCGGCTGCCGAACCGCTGCGCCGGGCCGCGTGATCCGGTTCATGCGACAGGTGCCCTGCATAGGCCTGTATGCCCCGCAGATCGAAGGCCGGGTCCGCCGCGAGATATTTCCCGAGGTCGATCGCGTCCGCGATCTCGGTCACGCCGGTGCGGGCGCGCCCCAGATCCAGGTCGAGCATGACCGGCACTCGGACGCCGACGGCCTGCGCCATCGCCGCCAGCGCTTTCGCGCCGTCCAGGTCATCCACGACGGCGGTAACATCCGCGTCGGCGGCGAGCCGAACAAAACGCTGCATCTTGGCCGCCGTGCTGAGCGGCGAGGTGATCAGGATGCCGGGGATGCCGGCGGCGGCAAAGATTTCGGCCTCGCCGATATTCACAACGCACAGGCCGACCGCCCCGGCCGCGACCTGGCGCCGCGCTATCTCCACGCATTTATGCGCCTTGCCATGCGGCCGCAGCGCGATCCCCAAATCCTCGCAATGCGCCGCCATGCGCGCGACGTTGCGCTCGAAGGCGTCGATATCGAGGATCAGGCAGGGCGTCGAAAGTTGATTCCGCCCGCTTGCCTGACCAACGAGGTCAGCGTTGGGACTCGGGCGCTGTTGATACTCCAGGCCGGATGGAGGCGTCATCGCGTTTGCTCCTGCCGTCGTGCTGCCGCCGGACGAGCCGATCTAGATCACGCCGTCCTCGGCCAGCTTGGCCAGTTCAGCGTCGCTCTTCTTCAGCAGGCCGCCATAGATTTCCGCGTTGTGATGTCCCAAGGGCGGGCCGGCATGCGCCACGCGGCCCGGGGTCGCGGCGAGTTTCGGGAAGATACCCGGCATGGTGATCTCGCCCTCGTCGTCGTCCGCCACTATGATCACGTTGTCGCGCGCCTCGTAATGCGGATCGTTGGCGATATCCGCTGCCGTGTAGATGCCACCGAAGGGCACGTTGGCGGGGACCAAGCGTTCCTCGACCTCGGCGAAATCGTGCTGACCGATCCAGTCGGCCAGCAACTGCTCCAACTCGTCCGCGCGCTCGATCCGCGCGCGGCTGCGGGCGTAGCGTTCGTCCTCGATCAGGTCGGGCCGGCCGATCGCCTCGGCGAGGCGCGCCCACACCTTGTCGCCGCCCGCCGCGATCTGAACGTAGCGGCCGTCCTTTGTCTCGAAGGTGCCGGCGGGCGAGAAGGTCGGGTTTCGGTTGCCGATGCGTTCCCGCACCTCGCCGGTCTTGGCGTGGTTGGTCATCATGCTGGCGGTGATGCGGAAGGTCGGCTCGTACAGCGCGAGATCGATCATCTGTCCCTCGCCGCCGTCCGGCTGCGCGTCCCGCTGATACAGCGCGAACATCGCCGCCATCGCGCCGAACGCGCCGGTGTTGTAGTCCGCCGTCGGGAATGCGGGCCGCACCGGGAATCGGTCGGGAAACCCGGTCGGGTACATGTAACCGGAAAATCCGAGCGCGATCCGGTCGTAGCCCGCACGCTTGGAATACGGCCCGACCTGACCGTAGCCGGAGACGCGCACCATGATCAGTTTGGGATTGATGGCGTGCAGGTCTTCCCAACCGAGATTCCAGCGTTCCAGTGTGCCGGGAGTGAAATTCTCGAACAGCACATCCGCATCACGGACCAGTTCCTTCAGGATTTCCTGTCCCGCCTCGACCCGCAAATTGAGGGTGATCGACTTCTTGTTGCGGCCTTCGACCATCCAGTTGGTCGACCGATTGGCCTTGCCGTCCACCGGTGTGCCGCGCAGGGCGTCGCCGACGCCCGGCTGTTCCACCTTGATCACCTCGGCGCCGAAATCGCCGAGCATCGTGGCGCCGAAGGGCCCCGCGATGAGCTGTCCGATATCGAGGACCCGAATACCCGCTAACGGAAGCGCGCTCATTCGGCGGCATCCACCTTCAGGCCGTCTTCGGCACGGCGCGATTTGGCGACTTCCTTGACCTTGTCGAAGTCGCGCTTGCGCTGCGCGATCTCTTCGTCGGAAAGCTGGCTGATGTTGCTGAAATCCAGCTTCCAGTCGGGATTGTCGCTCCAGCGCAGCGGCGACTGCACCGTGGTCCGCGGCCCCGGCGCGGTTTCCAGCACCGTCAGGGCGAGTTCCATCGTGTAGGCCTGCGACTCGACATCGTTCGGCCGTCCGGCCGCGTTGCCCAGTGGAAAATCGCTGAACAGGAACCGCGGCACGCCTGCGTGCTCGACAATGTCCTTGGCGCATCCCATGACGACTGTCGGGATGCCGTTCGCTTCGAGATGCCGTGCAACCAGACTCACGGTCTGGTGACACACCGGTCAATTGGCGACAATGACCGCGACGTCGGCTTCGTCCTCGCGCACCCGCGCCAGGATATCGACGCAATCCTGCTCAATCGTCGTCTTCTGGCTGCGGTTGGTCGGCGCGCCATGGAAGCGGGGCGCGACTTCGCCGATCCGGCCCTCGGCGGCAAGCCGCCGAAGCTGCTTGAGCGGGAACCACGTGTTCATGTCCTCGGCCGAGGTGTGCTTGCGGTCGATCCCGATATGGGATACCCGCAAGTCCGGGTCCGTGTCCGTCCTGTCCGAGTAGACGCGGTAGAATTTCGCGGCGGCGTTATACGGCGCGCCCGGTCCCTGATCGCCCTTGTCGGGCTGGTAGGGGGCGGCGGTCGTGATGAGCGCCACCCGGCTGTCCGACAACGGCCGCTGCAACGGCGTGAACGGAACATCGGCATATTGCGCCCAGCGATACGGTTTGCCGTATCCAAGCGTCTGATAATAGGTACTTATTCGATCTCGGTATCGGATCGGCTCGTCATGGGCGACAGCGAAATCCAATCCATCCATATGGTCGGTCATGCGAAAACCCTTCGTTTAGACGCCTGTTTTGTATCATGAATATGGGCGGCGCCCAAACAACCCCTAGGCGCGAAAACCGGAACGGCTGCACGGTCAGGGTTGGAACCGCAGGGCTCGGACGGCGGCGCGGCTGCGGGTTTGCGTGTCTTCCGAATCGGCGGCCAGGGCGATGATGCCGCGACCCGGCGGATCCTCGCCGAAGGCGGCGCGGTAATCCGCCACGAGGTCGCGGTTTTCCGCAAACCAGACACCGGTCGGTGCGTCGCCGCGCCGCAGCACGATCATCCAGCTGCCGTCGCCGACATGCGGGTTCGGCTGCGCATCCCCGATCTTTCCGCGCCCGCCCCAGACATAGGTGAGCAATCGGCCATGCACCGGCAGGCCGACCCACAATTCGATTAAATCCGCCCGCAGCCGTTCGAGAAAATTCAGCTGGCCGCGCGGCTTCATGAACCAGACATGCAGGGCAAGCGGGCGGTCGTCGCCGCCCTTCACGGTGATGTCGGTCGGCGGCATGATTTCGTCGACGCGCCAGTCCCAGGATAGGCGCGCCTTTTGCGCGTCCTTTTCATCGACCTTTTTCCAGATCAGCGACGTGCTGTTGTCTGTTCGCGCCTCGATCGCACCGTCGGGCCGAAGCCGGAACCGCGCGGGCGACCACCGGTCATCGCTGAAGAGCGTCCAGCCCGCCCGCTTCAGCGCCTCGTCGATGGCCGGCGGCGAATCCGCCGCGGCAGCGCCGGCCGCGACCAAAAAACACAAAACGAATAGCACCCGCGCGCGGGCAGACCGGGCGGGACGATACCGGAAATTCACCGCCGTCAGTCCCCGTTGAGACCCCAGTCATACTCGTATCCGTCGACTTTCGTGCGCCCGGCCAACGCCGCCTTCAGGTCCGCGTCCGCATAGGATCGAAGATGCTTCAACACGGCCTCCTCGGACCCGCCGTAGTCGACCCGGAACCAGGCAAAGATGCTGGAGACGATCAACTCGCCGTCCTCGATGCGGACACCGCGCGCGTTGTTGATGTAGCGCCGGGCCGCGTCGTCGAGACGGTTTTCGAGTCCCGCCGCGCGATAGGCGCTGCCGTCGAGATTGGGGCAGCCGATCGATGCGCAGTTGATCACGTAATGCGTTCGCGGGTCGTCCCATAACGGGCGCAGGATGCGGCTTTCGATATCGTTCAGGCTCAGCGATTGCCCTTCCACCGTGACCAACTTCCGGTCCCAAGGGCCGGGCGAGAAGAAACCGTCGTTGATCTTACGGATGGACTCGACTGGGTATTCGTCCAGAACGGTGCGGATCGTGACTGCGTTGTAGAGATTGACCCAATATGCGAATTGCTCGGCGCGGCGATAGTTGCTGATTCGGATGCGTTCGAGGGCGCCGACGTAGCTCGCCAACGCCGCCCGATCCGCGGGCGTGACCTTGCGATACGCGACACGGTTCAATCCGGTCGGGTCGGTCCGGACATAGCGCGAAAGAAATTGATCCCACGCCGCGTGATCGATGGTTCCGTTCGCCGCCTCGTTGTGGGCGGCCCAGCGCGGCAGCGGGTCGGACGCCGGCACGAATTTGGCCTCGATCTCCGCCCGGGAACATCCGGCGATTGCGGCGGCGGCAACGACCAGCCCGACCAGGGCGGCGCGATTACGTTTCAATAGTCTCATCGATGCTTCCTTCTCGACCGAACGGAAACGGCACAATCGTCAACCAAGGGCCGTCAATCCAATCGCAATGAATCACATTCCCGGCATATGCGGTTCCCCGCCGCCCTCGTTCCGCATATATCAGCGGTCCAAATTGGTTGGCATCAATTCTGGAATGACTAAAGGGCGGAAAAGCGCGATTTCAATTGTGCGGCACGGCCCCTCACGCAAACGTAAAGGAAAGTCATGACCTGGCGCGAGACGATCCAGCCGGTGTGGTCTTTGACCCGGGGCCGCCCCCTGATGGCGGTGTTCGAAATCTGCCTTCGCTGCAATTCGCGCTGCGGCTATTGCGACCTGCCGCTGAACCAAGGCCGCTACGAGATGAGCCGGGGCGAAATCCGCGAAATCTTCTCCGGTCTCTACCGCGACGGGCTGCGTTATCTTTTCGTGCAGGGCGGCGAACCGCTGGTGCGGCGCGACACGCTGGACGTTCTGGAGGATTTGGCCGGCATCGGATTCGGGCTCTGCCTCGTCACCAACGGCACAAAACTGACCCCCGCCGTCGTCGAGCGCCTCGCCGCCGTCGGTGCCTCGGTATCGGTCAGCCTCGACACATTGGACCGGGACATCTACCGGCTGATCCGCGGCGCCGACCAATTGCCGCGCGTGCTGAACGGCATCGAAGCTCTCGAAGACTACCCGCACCCGAAATTCATCGCCTGCATCGTATCGGACAAGAACCGCGCGGATGTCGAGGCGGTCTGCGCCTTCGCGCGCGACAACGGATTCGCCCCCATCCTCGGCGCCTATCATTGGGACGTGGGTAAATACGGCAAGACCGACGACAGCCTAACCTTCTCGCGCGAACAGGCGGCACGGACATTCGACGCGATTCTGGAAGGCAACTTGTTGCCGCCGGGCTATTACCGCGGCTTCGCGCGCGACAACGCGGATTGGCTGCGCGGCAAGAAACTCGGCCGCTGCGACGCCGGCCGGTACAGCATCGTCATCGACGCCTCGGGCAATGTCGCCCCGTGCCTGGCGATGCCGCACGCAGGTAATCTGCGGGAGTCCAGCCTGAACGAAATCCTCGGCGCGTTCGACCGCCCCGCGATCGACGCTTGTTCGAAGGCATCGTCTTGTAATCTGCTCTGCGGCCGCTTGGTCGGCCGCAACCTGCGCGACCCGTTCACCGCGCTCGCAACGCCCATGAAAGTATCGCCCCGTGCCTGACGGTTCCACCTTCCCGAAAATCAAAACGCGACCGGTCGTGATCGAAGAGATCGATTCCGCCGCCCTGGTGCGAAGCTGGCGGCAAGATTTCAACGTCGATGTCGGGCCGGTTCTTGACGGCATCTCCACGCTTCGCCTATGCCAGGACCGTCTCACGGAGCGGGTTTACTTCGACCCGCCAATCGCCGGATCGCCGGATTTCTACGCTCAACTGCGCCAGTTCGATTGGTACCATCCGGACGATAAAGCGGAACACTGCCTGGCCGGTGCGGTGATCGGACCGGAGGATCGCGTTCTCGACATCGGCGCGGGCGACGGCGCCTTCAGCGACCATGTGAATGACGCCGCGTATGAAGGGCTCGAATTCGACCGGCAGAGCGCGCAGAAGGCGCGCAATCAAGGTCGAACCGTATCCGACCGGCCACTGTCCGACGTCGCAGCGGAAATCGCCGCCGGCACCCGGCCGCCCTACACCGTGGTCACGGCGTTCCAGGTGCTCGAACACATGCCGGACCCGGATACGTTTGTCGCCGACGCGCTGCGATGCCTGACGCCTGGCAGGCGTCTTATTCTCGGCGTGCCGGATCGAGACACGTACGTCTCTGCGCTGCCGGATTTTGCGCTCAACGCTCCGCCGCATCACCTGACGTGGTGGAATGCAGAGTCCCTAAGCGCCCTCTTGCAAGAGCACGGCATACGGCACCTGACATTCCAGTCGACGCCGGTCGAGGGGTGGGAGAGGCGATTATGGTGGATGGCGCGGATCGCCCGCCGGTTCCAACGGCCGGGCACGCCGCATTTCGGGCCGTCCCGGCGGTCGATGAAGATTCTCGCCTGGCTGGCGGCTGGCCTCCTGCAGGCGATCAAACCGCCCGCCGACGCGCGCGGCGCCACGTTGGTCGTGACCGCGCGAAAGCCCGACGTGATCTAAAAAATCTGGCTACTTCTTCGGCGGCGTATATGGGTCTTGCGCCCCCGGCGGCACCGGCGGGAATTCCTTCAGGCTCTCGCGGAACTCATGCACCATGCGCATGGTGACGTTGCGGACCCAATTGTTCGCCATCATCACGTTGGTCTCTTCCTTCGGGTCCTGAATCAGGTTGAAGAGATAGGGCGCTTCCAGCTTGATCGCACCGTCGTTCACCTCCGGTTCCCAGACCAGGTGCAGTTTCCACTCGCGCCATTTCACCGCGCGCAGTTCGTCCTTGATGTAATAGACGAAACCCTCGCGGTTCGACTTCTCCTGTTTGCCGGTGAAAAAGTCGAGCTGGTCGATGCCGTCGATCGCGCGGTCGGTCGGCACCTCCGCACCGATGATGCGATGGATTGTCGGGAAGAGGTCGGCGATATGGACGACTTCGTCGGTGACGCCGCCCTCGGCGATCCGGCCCGGCCAACGGATCATGAAGGGCACGCGGAGACTGCCCTCCATGGCGGTGTGATAGGTGCTGCGCCAAAACCCGGCGGTGCCGCGCCAGGGCGTGCGGAATTCCGGCCCGTTATCCGACCCGAAAATCAGGATCGTGTCGTCGGCGATGCCGAGGTCGTCGATCGCGTCCACGACCTGACCGACCCGATGGTCCATCTCGGCCAGCGAATCCGCCATCTCCCCGTGTTCCGTCGCACCGATGAAATCGGGATGCGGCAGGTTCGGAAAATGCATCTGCGTGATCGGCACATAGGCAAAGAAGGGCGTACCCGCCTTGGTCTGTTCGGCCATGAAATCGATGGTCTTGTCGATCAACTCGCCGTCGATCGTGCGCCGGGTATCCTCGTCGAATACTTTGACTTTCGAGGACTTCCCGCCCTTCTTGCCCTCCATGATGTAGGGCAAGCCAACGATATCCGGATCGTAGGTTCGGCTGGACGTGAACATCGACTCGTTGCTGGTGCGCGGCAGGCCGTACCAGTCGTCGAAGCCGCGGTCGTTCGGCAGCCGCCCCTCGATATCGCCGAGATGCCATTTGCCGTAGTGTGCCGTCGCGTAGCCGTTCGCGGACAGCACCTCGGGCAGCAGCACTTCCCACTGGGTCAGGCCCTGCGGTAGACCGGCGGGCACCGACTGGAAGGCGCCGGTGCGGATCGCCTGCCGCCCGGTCATCAGGGCCGAGCGGGTCGGCACGCAGTCGCTCTCCACATTGAAATTAAGGAATTTGAGGCCTTGCGTCGCCAAATCGTCGATGCGCGGCGTCGGCGCGCCCCGCAACACCCCGCCGCCATAACAGCCGAGTTCGCCCCAGCCCAGGTTGTCGGCAAGAATCAGAACAATATTCGGGCGATCGTCGGCCATGATGCTTCCTCGTCAAATATGTGGAGTCGGTCGGAGAGACGCGTACCGTATAGGGGGAATGCGCGAGAGGCCAGTCCCGCGCCATGCTGTCCTATGGCCTATTACCGGTCGCCGTCATCCTCGCCGCTCGTCTCGCCGCCGACCGTGATACGCCACATCAGACGGCGCTCCTCGGGCCAGCGGTAATCGAATGTCGCCAGATGCTGCACCGCGCAGTTGTCCCAGATCAGCACGTCGCCGGGCTGCCAGTCGTGCTTGTAGCGAAACTGCTCCCGCGGGATCAGCGCGGCCAGTTCGTCGATCAGCGGCAGCGCCTCCGCATCATCCATGCCGACGATCCCCGTACACTCGCCGGGGCTGACATACAGGCATTTTCGCCCGGTATGCGGATGGATCCGCACCAGGGGATGGGTCACTTTCGGTTGCCGCTTGCGGTTCTCGTCCTGTTGCTTATGCGTCCCGGTCTTGGCGCGGCGGCCGAACACGTCGTGCACGACGGTCAAGCCGTCGATGCGCTCTTTCATCTCCGCCGCGAGCGACTCGTAGGCCGCCGCCGCGCTCGAGAAATTCGTCGCGCCGAGAACGACGCCATTGCGCACCGGCACCTCGACCGCGTACAGCATCGTCGCCCGCGGCGGATGCTCGGTGAAGGACATGTCCGAATGCCAGACCGACCCGGCGTCCGCGTGCCCGATATCGCGGCCATCCTTCTTGATATTCGACACGAATAGAATTTCCGGATGATCCGGATGCGCAAAGTCGGTCAGGAAGATTTTCTTGATATCGCCGAACCGGCGGGCGAAGTCGACATATTGCGGTTCGGTCAGGTTCTGGCCACGGATGCAGAGGACCGACCGTTCGTTAAAAACCGCTTCGATCCGTGCGAAAGCCGCCGCGTCCACTGGCCGGGAGAGATCGGCGCCGCGGCATTCCGCACCGATGACGCCGTCCGCGAACGAAATATCGAACTCGATCACATCGGTGGTCATGTCGGTATCCTTGTTTAGAAAGGCGCATCGCCCTCGATCGTTGTGCGATGCAGGTGGCGGATATAGGACGGGTCATCGAGCCGGCTGAGGTCGGCGATGTGGAGGACGCAGCGGTTGTCCCAGAAGGTGAGGTCTCCGACCCGCCATTTGTGGTGGTAGGCGAATTCCGGCTGGGCGCAGTGCTCGAAAAGATCCGCCAGGATACGGCCGGACTCGGCTTCATCCATGCCCTCGATGGCGATCGTGTGCTGCGGATTCGCGAAGACCGACTTCCGCCCCGTCTCGGGATGGGTGCGGATGATCGGATGGATGGCGGGCGGGGTCCTATCCTTTTGCGCCTGATTGAGCGGACGCTTGAACGACTGCTTCGCGTTGTTGCGCCCGGCAAGAAAAACGCCCCGTTTACCCTCGACGGCCTCGCGCAAAGCGGACGGCAATGTTTCATACGCTTCATGCATATTGGCGAAACCGGTGTTGCCGCCATCGTCCGGAATTTCGACGCCATAGAGAGTAGTGCCCAACGCCGTTCGCTCCTTGTAGGCCAGGTCCGAATGCCACATCGGGCCGCCGTCAGGGAGGCCGATGTATTTGCCGTTCTGACGCTTGGTCGATACCAAGAGCACTTCGGGAAAGCCGTCGAGCACGGCATCGTCGGCCGGATGCTGGTCCAACGGCCCAAATCGAGCGGAGAAATCGATCTGTGCCTGCGGCGAAAGATTTTGATCGCGGAAAACCAGGACGTGATGGTCGAGATGGGCACGATGGACCCGCGCAAAAGTCTCGTCGTCCATCGGCACGGATAGATCGAGCCCGATCACCTCGGCGCCTAGGACATCGGAGAGCGGATGAATTTCGAACGTCATTGACGGCGCCCCTTAATCCGCCGCCGCGTCTTTCGCCCACGGGGCCACGACGGGGCCGCCCTGCACCAGCACCCGGTGCAGCAGCCGCGCCTGCGTGTGATCGACCGCCGTGCGGGCGTGCATGACGGCCTGGTTGTCCCACATGATCAAATCGCCGGGCTGCCAATCGTCCTGTTCCCAGACGAACTTCTCCTGCGTTGCGTGCGCCCACAGCTTGTCGAGCAGCGCCTCGCTTTCGGGTTCCGACAATTCGACGATATGCGAGGACGGCCCGTCATAGCGGCGGCCGAGATAGAGTGCCCGCTTCTTCGTGATCGGGTGCACACGCACCATCGGATGGACCGGGCCGATCACGTCCTCGCGCGTCGCCGCTTTCTCGAAGGTCACGCGCACCTTGCCCGAGGTGTTGCGGCTCCGGTCGTGTTTGATGTGTTTGCCTTCGATCTCTTGTTTCAGGTCATCGGGTAGCGTTTCATAGGCAAGGTACTGGTTGCAGAAGCGGGTATGGCCGCCGCCGTTCGTCGGCACCCGCACCGCGTTCAGCAGGCTGCCCATTGGCGGCGTCTCCATATAAGAATTGTCGGAATGCCAGAGCAGTTCGGCGCTACCGGACCCTTCGGTCTTGAGCTGCGGCTTTCCCTCTTTGTCCAAGTTGGAAATGTAGGTGACCCCCGGCACATCGGCGATCCGCGCGGAATCGCCCGGCGTGTGGCCGTCCTTCAGGTAAAAACTGTGCGATCCGGGGACCATCAACCCGCCGAACATGTTTGCAAGCTCCGCCATCCGCTCTTTCTCCAGGAACTGGCCGCGCAAGAGCAACACCATATGCTCGGCCCAGATTTCCTTGAGCCGGGCAATCAACTCCTCCGATACGTCCTTCGCGAGATCGATCCCCCGCACCTCGGCGCCCAATGCCTCCCCGGTGGGGATGACGGTGATGGCGTCTATCTGATTCTCGGTCATGCGTCCCTCCATCAACAGCCGCTGAACGATAATTATCGCATACGTCGTGGGACCGCATGAAATCGAACCGGTTTGCGCTGTCCGGAGATTCGGATTTTAGTTACGGGTACAGCGAAAAACCTCATAAACCGGAGGCCGCACATGCCGCGCCGCACGATTAAAAAGACCCGATATTTCGAAGACCTCGAAATCGGCGAAGCCTGGGAGGCGCCCTCGCGGACACACACGGAATCGCTGTTCTATGCCTTCCAGCTCGTCAGCGGCGACAACCGGCCGCTGCATTACGACATGGAGTATTGCAAGTCGCTGGGCATGCCCGGCCTGCTGGCGCACGGATTCCAGGTGTTGGCGCAATGCGCACCCGGCGCGTCGGACATGTCGCGCGGCGACAGCGAGATCCGGATCATCGGTATGCTGGAATGCGCGGCCAAATTCGCCAAAGGGGTCTATTCGGGCGACACGCTGTACCCGATGCTGGAGATCGTCGGACTGATCGGACAACGCACGACCGGGGTGATGGTGCTGCGCGCGACTGTTCATAACCAGAAGGACGAACTCTGCCTCGACGGCGAATTGCGCATGCTGGTCGCGAAGCGCATCCGCGACGAGGCCGCGTAGGGAGCGTCGCAGCGCATGGCCAATGCGGACCTGATCGGCCGTTTCGTATCCGGCGCATGCGACCGCGCCCTGCCGGACGACGCCCGCGAAATCGCGCTCAAATGCCTGGTGGATTGGACGGGCGTCACCCTTGCCGGAAGCCGCGAACCGGTCACCCGCGCCGTCGCGCGTTACGCGGGCTTGGACGATGCCGCCGCACCGCTCTTCGCAATCGACGCCGAGCCGGAAAAGGCCGCACTGCTCAACGGCACGGCGGCGCATGCGCTGGACTTCGACGACACCCATATCCCGACGGATTCGCATTTCAGCGCGGTTCTCTGGGCCACCCTGATGGCGATGACCGATCCCAAATTCGACAACGGCGACCGGATGCTCCGCGCCTTCGTCGCCGGCTACGACGTCGCGGCCAAGTTATCCGGCCACCGGATGGGGTTCAGCTTGCAGTTCCGCTGGTTCCATCCGTCCGGCGTGCTGGGCCGGATGGCCTCGGCCGCCGCCGCATCCGCCTTTCTCGCGCTCGATGCCGACCGGGCGGCGCATGCCGTGGCGCTGGCAATGACACAGGCATCGGGCCTGCGCGGCACGCTCGGCAGCATGGCAAAACCGTTGCAGGTGGGACGCGCCGCGGCGGATGGGATCGCCTGCGCGAATCTCTCCCGGTCGGGGTTCGATGCAGCGCTCGACCTGCTGGAACCGGACGGCGGTTTCGCCCGCGCCTTCGTGCAGGACGGCAGCGCCCAGTTGGCAGGCCTGGACGGCGAGACGCTCGGCACGGACTGGGCCGTCCTGAAAACATCCTTCAAACTCTATGCCTGCTTGCACGGGATTCACCCGTCGATCGACGCGGCGCGCGACATCGCGAGCCATATCGACCCGGCCGCAATTACGGCGATTGCCGCCTATGTGGCGCCGGGCGTCAAGAAAGTCGGCCATATCAACGACCCGAAAACGCCCTTGGAAGCGAAGTTCAGCGTCGCCTTCTGCGTGGCGCTGGCCCTTTCAGGCCGGGAGGCCGGCGCAAGCGGTTTCACGGCGGCCACCGTGAACGATCCGGCCATACGCCGGCTCACCGCACTGGTCGACGTGAAACCGGAAGAACACCGCAAGATGCTCGACTCCGCGGTGGAGGTAACGTTGCAAGACGGCCGCATCTTGCGCGGCGAAACCGCGCTATCCCTCGGCCATCCCGGGAACCCGATGGATTGGAACGACCTCGGGGAGAAGTTCATGACCCTGGCCGAACCGGTGCATGGCACCCGTGCACAACCGCTGCTGACAGCACTACGTGATTTCGATTTGCCCGGCGCGTTGCCCGAAATCGCTCGCCTGCTGCGGTCCTAATCGGCCGCGGTACCGCGCCGCTCGTTGGCCACGTCATCCTTGCGCGGGTCGCGCAGCCCCGTCCGGCCGTGATGCCGGTCCGCCACCTTGTAGCCCAGCGCGTCCTCGGCGATGACGATCTTCTGCACGTTGGCCGTACCCTCGCCGGTGAAGAACAGGTCGGCGTAATTCTTCAACCAGGAGACCCGGTATTCGGCCGCGAGGCCATAGCCGCCGAAAATTTGCTGTGCCTTATCGGCCGCCATCTTGGCCGTCTGCGACGCATGGTATTTGGCGAGCGAGGCGATCCGGTTCGACGGCAGGTCCGCGTCCATGCACTGCGCCGCCTCGTAGATCAGCGCCCGGCTCGCCTCGATCGCCACCGCCATCTCGGCGATCTCGGATTGGATCATCTGGAACTTGCCGATCGGCCGGCCGCGCAATTCGCGCTCGTTCGCGTATTGCACCGCGTCCTCGAAGCAGGCCCGGGCGACACCGAGCGCCTTAGCCGCCACGGTTACCCGGCCCGGCTGCAACGCGCGCATCACGATCTTGAACCCCTCGCCTTCTTCACCGAGACGGTTCTCCGCCGGCACCGTGAAGTCGTCGAGGAAGACCGCGCAGGTGCGCAGCGCCTTCGACAGTCCGTGCATGTCGATGGGCCGGGCGTCGAAACCGGGATACTTCTTCGGCTCGACGATGAAGGCGGATACGCCGTTGGGGCCCGCGTCCGGATCGGTCTTGGCCAGCAGCACGCCGACATCGGTCTCATTGGCCATCGACGCGAAGATCTTCGACCCGTTGATGCGGTAAACGTCGCCGTCGCGTTTCGCCGTCGTTTTCATCGCGCCCAGCGGGTCGGAGCCGCCGTCCGGCTCGGTCAGCGACATCATGCCGATGGTTTCGCCGGCCAGCAGCGCCGGCACGTATTTCATCACCTGATCGACCGTGCCGCCGGCATAGATGCATTGCGGGCAGGTCGAGGATTGCTGGTTGATGCAGGCGGAAAAGCGCACGTCGTTGCGGGCCATTTCCTCCGAAATGACCGATGCCGCGAGATAGCCCATATCGGTTCCGCCAACCGAATCCGGAAAGACCGATCCGTAAAGCCCGGTCGCGCCCGCCTTCTTCACCAACGCGCGCGGAAATTCACCGCGCGCCTCGAAGTCGTCCATCACCGGATTGACCTCGGTTTCCATGAAGCGATTCACGGTGTCGCGGATCGCGCCGATTTCTTCCGGCAGGAGGGCATCCATGGGTCACCTATTCTGGCCAAGCATTCGGCCGCCGCAGGATTACAATTTCAACCGGGCGGCTCGTTCCGTAATATACCCCAGTCTCCACCGCGCAGCGGAATCAGCACAATGTCAGCCAGCAATGTCGGCGCGGAAACGCGCTTCGTCTTCGACTATCTCGACCGCAACGCCCCGGCGATCGCGTCGCTCGGCGATGCGATCTTCCGCTTCGCCGAGCCCGGCTTGCAGGAGGTCGAAACGGTCAAGCTGATGACAGGAATTCTGGAAGAGCACGGCTTCGCCGTCGAGCGCGGCATCTCCGGCTTTCCAACCGCCTTCCTGGCGACCTACGGCAGCGGCGGCCCGGTCATCGCGATGCATACCGAATACGACGCCAATCCGGACAACTCGCAAGTTTCCGGCATCGCGGAAAAACAGGAAATCATCCCCGGCGCGCCCGGCCATTGCGAAGGCCACAACGTCAACGCCGCGGTGATGGTCGCCGGGGCGTTGGCCGTCAAGAAGGCGATGGACCAATTCGGCATCGGCGGCACGCTCAAGGTGTTCGGCGCACCGGCGGAAGAACTAGTGCTGGCCCGGCCGTATTTCGTGCGCGACGGCTATTTCGACGATGTGGACGCCGCCTTCCACGATCACATCTGGGGCGAGCTCGCCACCGAATACGGACAGATCCAAATCGCCGCGGTCTCGGCCGAGTTCACCTTCCACGGCGAGACGGCGCACGCGGGCTTGGCACCGTGGCGCGGCCGTGATGCGCTGGACGCGGTCGTCCTGATGGATATGGGCGTGGCGCAGTACCGCGAGCACATGGAACCGACGATGCGGGCGCACCGCGCGATCACCAACGGCGGCACGCAGCCGAACGTGATCCCGGCGGAGGCGAGCGTGTGGTGGTATTTCCGCGATCCGTCGGCGGACGGCGCGGAAGCGTTGTTCGAGCAGGCCAAGAAGATCGCCGAGGGCGCGGCGCTGATGACCAAGACCACCTGGGACGTCATGGTAAAAAGCGCCGTCTGGCCGGTGCGGGCCAACCGCACCCTGGCGGAAACCGTGCAGCGGAACATCGACATGATCGGCGCGCCGGCCTGGAGCGATGAGGAACAGGCGCTGGCCAAGGCGTTGCAGAAAGCCGCCGACGCGCCGGAGATCGGACTGCACACCGAGCCGCGGCCGCTGACGGGCCCGGCGGAGATGATCATGGCGTCGAACGACTGCGGCGACGTCACCTGGAAAGTGCCGAGCGCCCGGCTATGGTTCCCCGGCAACGTGCCCGGCGTGAGCTATCACCATTGGACGGGCGGCGCGGTGCTGGCGCATTCGATCGCGCATAAGGGCGCGGTGGCCGGGGCCAAGACACTGGCGGCCTCGGTGCTCGACACCTTCATCGATCCGGGAATCGTCGAGCGCGCCAAGGACACCCACGCCGAGGAGTTGGGCGACGTCACCTACCGCCCTCTTCTACCGGCCGATCAGCAACCCCCGCTCGGTACGAATGATGAGCTGATGGCACGCTTCCGTCCCTTACTGGAAGAGCAGTATGCCAAGGAAACGCCGGTATTCGAATGATCCGGCACGGCCGCACGCCCGACCACTCAAATGTGATCGGGCCGCGTGACGGCTTGCGGTAGAATGATCCGCGACCGGACGGCCGTCCCCGCCGAAAACGTTAGGTTTGGAGCAACCCCCCGATGGATATGAGCCAACTCCCCCAAGTCGTCGTTACCGTTTTGGAAATTTTGTCCTTCCTGTTCATATTCGCGATCGGGGTCGGCGTCTTGTTGTTCGCCTTCTTCTATATTCGCGACAGGACGCAAACCGATAGCACGCTGCGGCGTAACTACCCGGTGATCGCCCGCTTCCGCTATCTCTTCGAGCACCTCGGCGAATTCTTTCGGCAATACTTCTTTGCACTCGACCGCGAGGAAATGCCGTTCAACCGCGCCGAGCGCTCCTGGGTCTATCGCGCGGCAAAAGATCTTGATTCCACGGTCGCATTCGGGTCGACGCGCGATTTGCGGCCGTCGGGGACGATTTACTTTGTGAACTGTCCTTTCCCGACACTCGACGAGGACGCTCAGGAGCCCAGTGAGGTGGTTATCGGCCCCTATTGCAAACACCCCTACAAAACCGCAAGTACCTTCAACATTTCAGGCATGAGCTTCGGCGCGATTTCGATTCCCGCCGTACGCGCGCTGTCCGCGGGCGCGAAGAAAGCGGGAATCTGGCTCAATACCGGCGAAGGCGGTTTATCGCCCTACCACCTCGAAGGCGGTGCGGACATCGTCTTCCAGATCGGCACCGCGAAATTCGGCGTGCGCAAGCCCGAGGGCGGCTTCGACGAAGAAAAACTTCGCGAAGTGGCCGCGCACGATGAGGTCAAGATGTTCGAGCTGAAGCTCAGCCAGGGTGCCAAGCCCGGCAAGGGCGGCATCCTTCCGGGCGCCAAGGTCACCGAGGAGATCGCGAATATTCGGGGCATCAACGTCGGCCAGGACGCCATCAGCCCGAACCGCCATCCTGAAGTCGATAGCGACGACGATCTGATCGACATGCTGAACTACATCCGCGACGTCACTGGCAAGCCCGTCGGCTTCAAGGCGGTGGTCGGCTCCTATGGATTCTTCGAATCCATGTGCCGGCGAATCAACGAGCGCGGCCAGGAATGCGCACCCGACTTCATCACCATCGACAGTGCGGACGGCGGCACCGGTGCTGCGCCCATGAGCCTGATCGACAACATGGGCATGCCGATCCGCGAGAGCTTGCCGCTGGTCGTGGATATCCTGAAGGCGCACGGCCTGCGCGACCGGGTGAAAGTTTGCGCCAGCGGCAAAATGGTCAATCCGTCGGATGTCGCCTGGGCCTATTGCGCGGGCGCGGATTTCGTAAACTCCGCGCGCGGTTTCATGTTCTCGCTCGGCTGCATCCAAGCGCTTCAATGCAACAAGAACACCTGCCCGACCGGCATTACGACCCATGACCCCGATTTGCAGTTCGGCCTCGACCCGGCAAACAAATCGGTGCGCGTGGCGAATTACGCCAAGAATATGCAGAAGGAAGTCTGCATCATCGCCCATAGCTGCGGCGTGGCGGAGCCGCGCCTGCTGAAGCGCTATCACGCCCGCATCGTGCTGGATAACGGCCGCAGCATCGCCATGAACGACCTGTATCCTGAGCCGGAGTTGCAACAGGCAGCAGAATAGGAATTCAAAGCGGATTGGATCGGAACGCCCGATTGGCGGTATGGTTCCCGGGACTGCCTGATTTCCGAAGAACGATCCCAACGCTTGGAGATGCCGCCATTCCGCCGCCACCTTCCGATCCGGCCGCGCTTCTCACATCCGCCATCGACCGGGGCCAATCCACGCTCGGCGAGCCCGACAGCAAGGCGGTTCTTTCCGCCCTCGGTATTGCCGTGCCGCGCGGCCGCACCGCCGCCGGCCCCGACGCCGTCCCGGAGGCCTGTTCGGCGCTGACGTTTCCCGTCGCGCTCAAGGGCATCGCGCCGGCCTTGGTGCACAAGAGCGATGCGGGCGCCGTCCGGCTGAACCTCGCCTCACCCGACGACACAAGCGCCGCGGCTAGAGAGATTCAGGAGACTGTCGGTGCGCACGGAGTCGTGCTCGACGGTTTCCTGGTCGAAGAAATGGCCCCAGCGGGACATGAAGTGATTGTCGGCGGATTCGACGATCCGCAATTCGGCCCGGTCGTAATGGTCGGACTGGGCGGTGTGTTCGTCGAGATATTCGCGGACGTGGCATTCCGCCTTTGCCCTATCGATCGCGGCGACGCCATGGACATGCTCGATGAACTGACCGCCGCCCCGGTCCTCGCGGGTGCGCGGGGCGGCGTCGCCGCGTCGAAGGACGCGCTGCTCGACGTCTTGTTGCGCGTCGGCGGGACCAACGGGTTGATGATGCGCCACGGGATTCAGATCCAGGAAATCGACATCAATCCGCTGATCGTCTCCGGCGACGGCGCGGTCGCCGCGGATGCCCACATCGTCCTGAAGACCGGCGCCGAGCGCCATTCGCAAGCCGAACGACCCGCCGAAACCATCCGCGCGAATTTCGCGCCGTTGTTCGAACCGCAGTTGATGGCCGTCATCGGCGCGTCGACCAGCCGTCCGAACCGCGCCAACATCGTCATCGATCAATTGCTGGCCTACGGCTTCGACCGCGAGAAGCTAATCGCCATACATCCGACGGCGGCGGACTTGGACGGATTGAAGGCCTATCCCAGTTTCGCCGACACACCGGCGCCGGTCGATTACGCCTATGTCGCGATCCCGGGCGCAGGCGTGCCCGGCCTGCTGCGCCAAGCGAAAGGCCGCCTGAAGTTCGCCCATGTCACGTCGAGCGGGTTCACGGAAAGCGGCAACGACGCCCTGCAGCAGGACCTGATCTCGGCGGCACGGGAGTCGGGCGTACGGGTGCTGGGTCCGAACTGCAACGGCGGGCACTCGCCGCGCGGCGGCCTCACCTTCTGCTACGACGCGCTGCCGGATAGGGGGTCGGTCGGCGTCATCTTGCAAAGCGGCGGGCTCGGCGTCGATACGATCCGGCGCGGCAACCATCGCGGGCTGCGCTTCAGCGGCGTGATGACCGTCGGCAATTGCGCCGATATCGGACCGGAGGATTTACTGGAATTCCACCTCGTCGATCCGGACACGCGAGTGATCGGGTTGTATCTCGAAGGCGCAAAGGACGGCCGGCGGCTGTTCGACCTGCTGCGCAACCGCACGCCGATCAAGCCGGTGGTCATTCTCAAAGGCGGCCGCAGCGATCTCGGGCAATCCGCCGCCGTTTCGCATACCGGCGCGCTCGCCGGGGACGACCGGGTCTGGGAAGCGCTATCGCGGCAAACCGGAACAATACTCGCCGAGACCTTCGACGAATTCATCGACAAGCTGCTGGCCCTGCAATGCCTAACCCCGCGCCCGGACCGGCCGACGACGGAAGCCGTGTTGTTTGGCAACGGCGGCGGGACCAGCGTGCTGGGCGTCGATACCTTCGCGCGCGCCGGAATTACCGTGGCGCCATTCCGTCAATCAACGGTGGACATGCTGGACGCGTTGGCGCTCGATCCGGGCGCCACCTACACCAATCCGGTCGACGCGCCGCGCCCTGTGCTGATCTCCAATGAAGGGCGCGACGCCGAGACGGTCTTGCGCACTATCTTCGAAGAGGAATCGCCGCAGGCGGTCGTGATGCATATCAATATGTCGGTCATCGTTAGCCAGGCCGACGACGGCGACGATCTGATGGTGAATTTTCTGGACGCCGGCGAGCGTGTCCGGCGCGATCATCCGGAAAAGGCGCATTTCCTGCTGGTGCTTCGGTCCGACGGCAATCCGCGCTATGAAGAAGCGAAGGTGCGGTACCGCGCGCTCGCGCTCGACCGCGGTATCCCGACGTATGACGAACTACCGGCGGCATCCAACGGCGTTGCCGCCATCGGCCAGCACGAACGCTATATGGCGCGCCGCGGCTGACCGCCCGCGGCAGGATTCAGCACTGGAGACTCCATGGACCCCGAAACCCGACTGCGCGACGCCGGCCTGACGCTGCCCGAACCCGGCAGGCCCGCCTTCGATTACGAACCCTACAAACTGCACAACGGCATCGTGTATCTGGCCGGACAGCTCGCCAAGGAAGACGGCGAGATTGCCGCATTCGGCAAGGTGAACCGAGACGTCGACGAGGCGGAAGCGGCGCGGCAGATGCAGATTTGCGCGCTGCAGGCGCTGAACTGGATAAAACATGCGGCGGACGGCGACCTCAGCCGCGTCACCGGCATCCTGCAGCTTCGCTGTTACGTCTCTTGCACCGAGGAATTCGACGGCATTTCGCGCATTGCCGATCACGCCTCCGGTGTCTTTACGACCGCCTTCGGTGACGCCGGAAAACATCCCCGAAGCGTGCTCGGCATGATGCGGCTGCCTCGAAACGCGCCGGTCATGATCGACCTGCGAGCGGCGCTCCGATAGAACGAACACCAGGGATAGCCTCGCATGACCCAGATCCGCATCGGCTTCATCGGCGACAGCATCATCCACGGCACCGGGGACGAAACCCTGCTCGGCTGGCCGACGCGCGTCGGGCAGGCGGAAGTGGCGCGCGGTCATGACGTCACGGTCTACAATCTCGGTATCCGCGCCGACACATCGGCGCTGATCGCGCCCCGCTGGGAAGCGGAATGCCGCACCCGGCTCAAACCCGGATATAATTGCGCCACGGTCTTTGCCGTCGGCATCAACGATAGCGCGCATGAGAAAAGCGAAGCAATGGAAGGACAGCGCGTACCGCTCGATCAATCGCTGGATCTGATCGGCGGTATGCTGACCAAGGCAAAGGCGTTCGGCCCCGTCCTCGCGATCGGCCCAACGCCGGTGGTCGAAGAATTGATGCCGTTGGATCGCCTTCCCGGCGTGATCTACGATTTCCGGAACAACGATATCGCCGCCTACAATGCGGCCTATGCCGCGATGGCGGCCAGCCTCGATATTCCCTATTTCAACATGTTTGCGCCGCTAAGCGCGGACCCGGCCTGGGATGATGCGCTGCGCGCGTCGGACGGCCTGCATCCGACAGCCGCGGGGTATGATCTGATGGCCGCCCTTATCGGTGAATGGTCCGGCTGGCGCAACCTGTTCGACGAATAACGCGGGCTAGGTTCCCGGCACCTCGATATCGACGAAGGGCGCGTATTGCTGCCCGGCGTGGCTGTCGCTGTCCATCAGGTCGCCTTGGAAATAGGGCCGTGGAATCGACGCCTTGAAGGCATAACAGTTATCGACCTCGAAGAACTGTACCTGGTTCTCCGAAATCTTGTAGGTGTCCGCGACCAGCTTGCGGCTCAACACGCCGGAGCGTTTGACCTTTTCATAGGTCTCCGCATCGCCGAACATCACGTCGATCGTCATGACGAAGGGACCGGCGTTCTTCGACCGGATCAGTTTCGCCAATTCGCCTAATGTCGCCATGCCGTCACTCTCCCGCGCTGGCCATCAGCCCACATTCACGTATTCGATGGGGAACATTTCATACGGGTCGTCCGGCTCGACCACATGGTTGACGTTGAACCGGTAAACCGCACCGCGTTCGAGATGCGCGGGACTGTACGTGCAGGCGAGGCCGGTGATCAGACCGCTCCACTCCGGAATCGGCTCGTGCAGAGCCTTGTGGCGCGCGACGGTCGCGACCGAGGTCGCCATATCCTGGGTCGGCGCGGTCGCCTCCATGATCATGCAGACCTCGTGGGTGCGCAGTTCCGTCTCCGGCTCCAGCGGTCCCATCACCCCGTCCTTACCGTAGACGCGAATGTTGAAGATGTAGTCGTCGCGGCTGATCGAATCGCCGTAGATGTCGTGCACGCGCTTGTGCACGCTCGCGTAGATCTTCTCGATCCAGCTGTCGAGCTGCCGCAGGATGTACGGATCGCGAACGCCGCCGATGACGATCGTCTGATAGCCGACCAATTCGGCGCCTTCCAGCTTCACCGTGTAGCGGTCGGCGGGCTCGAAGGCGCTGTTCGAGACGCGCACCCGCTTGCCGTCGAGCGCTTCGTAAGTCGAACCGCTGAGATCCATCGTCCCGTTCGATTCGACCAGCCGGAACGGATCGGCGTTTTCATACAGACTATGCGAGGCCACGCTCTGCGGCGTGCAGCGGAGCGTATCATCCAACGCCTCGATATCGAAATGATCGCCGCGGCAGGTTGCGAACAGGCTGTCCGACGCCTTTCTCTGCTCGACCGCCGCCGTGCCGCATTCGAGGATTTTGGCGGCGTGCCACGCGATTCCTGCCGGGATGCCGTTGCGGATCGGAATGCCGGCGTAGATCGCGCAATCGCTCGACCGGCCGGTCAACACGACCTCGGCGCCGTTATCCAATGCCTTCATGAACGGCTCTTCGCCCATCATGCCGACGATGCGCTCGGACTTGTCGATCGTTTCCTCGTCGAAATGCGGCGCCGGGTCGAGCGGCTTGATCCGGCCCTCGCGGAGCCGTTTCTTGAGGTATTCCTTGTCTTGCTCCGCATGGATCACGGCGAGCGGGAATTTCAGCCCCTCTTCCTCGGCGATCTCGAGCAGAATTTCCCGGGCGGCCTGCACATGCGGCGCGCCGCCGGACGTGCCCGCCGTGCCCAGCAGCAGAGGGATCTTCGCCTTTCGCGCGGCCAGCAACATCAGCCGCATGTCGCGCTTGATCGACGTGCGCGCAAAGCTGGTCTGGCCGGAGCCGAGCGGAAAGGGGCCGGGGTCGGTCGAGCCGCCGTCGCATCCGATGAAATGGGGCTTCTTGCCCATCCCTTCTTCCAGCGATTCGGCGCGAAAACCGGCACCGCACACGCCGGACCCTGCTAACACGCGGACCTCTTCGGTGCTGGCCATGACGCATTCCTTTCCCGGTCGATATGAATGGATCTCTCCCGCCGAATAATAGCGGCGGCGGCAAAATCCCGCGAATCGCCCTGCGGCCGCGCCCGGAAAGATGTACTGTCTGCGCAAGCACAAATCGACATCCGAAGACCGAGGACAGCATGACCGACAAGACAGCGATCGTAACAGGCGCGGCGCGCGGCATCGGCTTGGCTACGACCCAGCTTTTCCTGGAGCAAGGGCGGCGCGTCGCCATGATCGACCGTGATGCCGACGCCTTGCTCGCGGCAGCCCGCGATCTGGACAACGTCTTGCCGATGGTTTGCGACGTCTCGCAGCCGGAGCAGGTCGACCGAATGTTCGACGAGGTACTGAAGGACTTCAACGGCCTCGACGCACTGGTGAACAATGCGGGCGTCGCCGATTTCGGCCCCATCGACAAAACGAGTTTCGAACAATGGCGCACGGTGATGGCGACCAATCTGGACGGGGTCTTTCTCTGCTCCCAGGGCGCGGCACCGGCCTTGATCGAAAGTAAGGGCGCGATCGTGAACATCGCCTCGATTTCGGGTTTGCGCGCCAGTACGCTGCGGGTCGCCTACGGCACCAGCAAGGCGGGCGTCATCCACCTGACACAGCAACAGGCCGCCGAATGGGGCGAGTTCGGCGTGCGGGCAAATTGCGTGGCACCCGGCCCGGTCGACACCAAGCTGGCGCTCGCGGTCCACACGCCGGAAATCCGCGCCGCCTACCACGATGCGATTCCGCTCAACCGCTACGGCGTCGAACGCGAAATCGCCGAGGTCATCGTCTTTCTATGCTCGGACAAAGCCAGCTACGTCACCGGCCAAGTCGTGGCGGTCGACGGCGGTTTTGAATCGACCGGTGTTGGGCTTCCCGCCCTACGAAAGTGACGCCGGCGTGGGTTTGAGATTTGGTGGTGTCGCCGTAAAATGAACGATAAAATTCGAACTTACGATTATCGTAATTTCTTCGTTTATCGGATATTGACCAATGGACATTACGGTAACGGCCGAGCGGTAAATTCCGTTACGACATCGCTCCAACAGCAGCACGATGATTTATGGACCATTTATTGACAATTGTCATATCTCAGCCCGATCCAAACGCAGTTTGAGAGACCGGGATGGATTGAAGGATACGAATTTGCCATCGGAGACCGGATGAGCGTTCTAGTACCTGTCACGGAAACACTGACCGATCACGAGCCCGACACGATCGCATTCCGGCTCTATACGGACATGCGGCAGCGTATCCGCGACGGTGAGCTCGACCCCGGCATGCAGTTGCGCGTCGACTGGCTGAAATCCACGTATCGCTCCAGCACCAGCCCCTGCCGTGAAGCGCTGGCGCGGCTTGCGGCGGAAGGGTTCGTAATCGCCGAAGGGAAGAAGGGGTTTCGCGTCCGCGGCCTGTCGCGGCAGGATTTTCTCAATATTTACGAACTGCGAAACGACCTGGAGTGTAAGGCTCTTGCCCAATCCATCGCTAACCGGAGCGAAGACCTCGAGGAGCGACTATTGATTGCCCTGCACCGGCTCAAGAAAGCGTCGGTGGTACGGCTCAGCGATATGGAAAGCGTCAATCGGCGCGAAGACCGGCACCGTATGTTTCACTTGGAACTGCTGAGCGATTGCGGCTCCCCCTGGCTCCTGAAGTTCTATGATCAGCTGGCCAGCCACGCCGAACGCTACCGCCGCATCTTTCTAAGAGACATGGTCTACGACGAAGACTACTCGACGAATATCGATAAGGAACACCAGCAGCTCATGGACCTGGTGATCGCGGGCGATGTCGATACGGCGACTGATTTGATCAAGACCCATCGCGCGCGAACGCTCGATCAGGTGCTCACCGGAATCGATGCTGCGCTCCGAGTCGAAAAGGTCAGCGCAGGCTGACTCGGCCCGGAATCCGCCCGGCGACGTCTCCTAGAGCCCGACATCCCCGGCTTCGGCCAATGCATCGATCTCGTCGGCGCCGTACCCCATATCCGACAGAACCTCGCGCGTGTGCTGGCCGATCCGCGGCGCGACGGTTTCCATGTCCGCCGGATCGAGGCGCGGCAGGCCGGGGATGTTGGGCACCGGCCACGGCGTCTCCGAGCCAGGCTGTTCCAGCCAGGAGATCAGTCCGGTTTCCTCGACATGCGGGTGGTGGATGAACTGCTCGTAATCCTGAACCACTTCGTTCTGCAGACCCGCTTCGGTCAGCGCGTCGCGCCAATGCGCCGACGACTCGCTCATGAGCCGGTCGCTCACCGCGGTGTTCACATGCTCCCGATGCTCCAACCGGCCGGTGGCCGTCGCAAAGCGCGGATCGGCACCCAGTTCTTCAAGACCCAGAGCCGCACAGAGTTTCTGAAACTCGTGGTCACGGATGATGACGAGCTGGATCCAGCCGTCGCGCGTCACATAGGTTCCGTTCGGCACCATGCCCGGCTTGTAAGGGCCGTCGCGATACCCGCTCATCAGCCGGATCGTCTGCAGGTTGGCAGCGGCTTCCATGAGACTGATCTCGATCTTCCGCCCGCGCCCGCTGTCGCGCCGCGCATATAAGGCGGCGGCGAGCGCCTGCTGCGTATAGAGCGCGGTCGACATGTCGTTGATGATCGTCGGCGTGCGGTGCGGGATGCCGTCCTGTCCTTTGTTCTCCGCCATGAACCCGGTGAAGGCCTGCAGCACCGGGTCCATCGCCGGCTTCTCCCGAAGCGGTCCCTCCTGTCCGAAGCCCGAGATCGACACGTATAGCAGCCCCGGATTGATCTTCGACAGGCGGTCATAGGTGAAACCCAACCGATCGATGACGCCGGGCCGGAACCCTTCCAGGAAGACGTCCGCCTCCGGGATCATACGCTCGACGATATCCTTGCCCGCATCGCTCTTGAGGTTCACCGCGATGCTGCGCTTGCCGATATTGGCACCAACCGAAAAAGCGGTGTTGTCGCCATAGATTGGCGCCAGCAACCGCGCCCAATCACCGTCCAGCGGCTCCACCTTGATCACGTCGGCGCCGTGCCGGCCCAGCAGCATGGCGCAGTACGGACCGGCGACACCCTGACTGAGGTCCACGACGCGAAGGCCTTCGTACGGTTTCTCGAAACTCATATCCTGCGCTTCTCCATTCGGCGGTGGCTACCACGGTTCGGCATAAGAGCGCACATCGGCCTCGAAGGTCCAGGCCGAGCGGGGCTGACGGTGCAGATGCCAGTAGATCTCGGCGATGTCATCCGGTTGCACGATGCCATCCGGCGGACGCGACTCGAACGATTCCGGAAACAAGGCGCGCGTGTTCTCGTTCTCGATAGGTCCGTCGATCACCACATGCCCCACATGTATGCCCTTCGGTCCAAGTTCGCGGGCCATGCTCTGGGCCAGGGCGCGCAAGGCATGCTTGCCGCCGGCGAAAGCGGCGTAGCCGGCCGATCCCCGCACACTCGCGGTCGCCCCGGTGAACAGGATCGTGCCCTGCCCCCGTTCGACCATGGGCCGGGAAGCCTCGCGGCCCACGAGGAACCCCGCGAAGGCGCACATCTCCCAGACTTTACGGTAGACCCGGCTCGTCGTTTCGGCGATCGGGAAACGGACATTGCCGCCGACATTGAAGACCGTGACCGTCAACATCCCGACATCGTCTTCGATCTTGGCGATCAGGCCGGTAACCTGCGTCTCCTCCCGCGCGTCGGAATGAAGCGCGGTCACGGCGCCGCCCGCGGCTTCGACGGACCGGACAAGCGGCGCGAGATCGCCCCGCCGCCGGGTCGCCACGATATGGAACCCTTCGCGGGCGAATCGGCGGGCAATCGCCGCCCCGAGATGATCCCCGGCGCCGATGACGAGACAGACTGGCTTCGACATCTCGGTCACGCTGACACTCGCTCCATTTCAAACTTCACGGTACCTTTCGACCACACAACCAACATATTCGACGCGCCGCAACCGGGACGCTACAGTCGGTCCCGCTGGCCGCATCGTGCGGCCGATACGACGTAAAGGACTATCCCCATGCTACAGCAGGCGGTGGATCTGCGCGAAGAAGGCGACGCTCTCCATACGTTGCTCGACAGCCTGGACGACGGCGACTGGGACCGGGCGACCACGTTCAAGGCCTGGACCGTCAATGACGTTATTCAGCATCTGCACGACTCCGACCTGCTCGCCGCCGCATCGGCCCGCGATCCCGAAGAATACACCCGCCTGCGCAGCGGTATCCTGGCGCGGCGCGATGCGGGCCTGACCCGCGTCGAGGAAGCGCGCGAACGGTTCGGTGATCTGAAAGGCCGGCGCCTGTTGGCAACATGGCGCGAGACGCTGAACGACCTCTGCGACATGCTTGAAAAGCGCGACCCGAAGGACCGGTTGCGTTGGGCCGGTCCCGACATGGGCGTCCGCATGTTCACCACGGCGCGGCAGATGGAGACCTGGGCGCACGGCCAGGAGATTTACGACCTTAAAGGGGTCGACCGCGTCAACTCCGACCGGATCAAGAATATCGCCGTGCTCGGCGTCAAGACCTATGGCTGGACCTTCGCCAACCGCGGCGAGAATGTCCCCGGCCCCGCGCCTCATGTCCGGCTGACCGCGCCCTCCGGCGCAATCTGGGAATGGAACGACCCGTCGCCGGATAATCTCGTCGACGGCGATGCGGTGGCGTTTTGTCAGGTCGCGGCGCAGGTCCGCAACATCCAGGACACGGACCTGACCGTGACCGGCGCCCCGGCTGAGCGCTGGATGAGCGTCGCGCAATGCTTCGCCGGCCCGCCGGAAGACCCGCCGGCCCCCGGTACACGGGTCGTGGCATAGGGGGCGTCATGAACCGGTCACAGCGCCGCGCCAACCAGCGCAAATCCGGCGGCACCGACCCGGCGCACCTGGAAATGTTGCAGGCCGGCCTGCAACACCATCAGGCCGGGCAGCTCCAGCAAGCCGAACAGGTCTATCGGCAAGTTCTGGAGGCGAACCCGAACGAGCCGGACGCCAACTACCTGCTGGGCATGCTTTGCAATCAAGCCGGTGACAATGCCAAGGCGGTCGACTACGTCAACCGGTCGATCAAGGCCCGCCCGAAATTTCCAGCGGCCCATAACAACCTCGGCACGATCTATGAAGAAATGGACCTGATGGACGATGCGGCTGCAAGTTTCCGCAAGGCCGTCCGGCTCGATCCGGCGATGGCGGAAGCGCACAACAATCTCGGCAATGCGCTCAAGGCCCTCGGAGACCTGGAAGGCGCCGTGCAGAGTTTCAGCAAGGCGATCAAAATCAAACCGGATTTCGCCTTGGCCCATAACAACCTGGGCCACACCTATGCCGCATTGGGCCAACTGGACGCCGCGATGGCGGCCTTCGACACCGCGATCGATCTCGCGGCCGACGTCGCCGAGCCCTATGTCGGACTCGCCCATGCGCAACACTTGCTCGGTTACCTGGACGACGCCATCGCCAACGCGGAACGCGCCATCGAACGGCGGGCGGACTATGTCGACGCGCATATCATTTTGGGCGCCGCGCTGTACGCGGACGGCGATCTCACGTCTGCCATCGAGACGTTGCGGAATGCCGTCGCCTTGGACCCGCAATCCGCACAAGCCACGGCCGAGTTGTTCAAGGCGTCATCCTATGCCTGCGACTGGTCCCGTCTCGATGCCTTGTCGCAAGCCATCGACCGGCAGAATGCCGACGGGTTGGCGCACGGATCGGGCGTCGGCGAACAACCGTTGTTCAACGTGACCCGGATTACCGACCCGGCGCGGAATCTCGACATCGCCCGGTACTGGAGTGGACTCCACGCACAGGCCGGGACAAAACCCCGCCGGGGAAAACCCTCATCCGATGGCCGCATCACCATCGGCTACCTGTCGAGCGATTTCGGCGACCATGCGGTCGGCCATCTGACGCGCGGCCTGTTCGAGCTGCATGACCGCGACCGGTTCACCCTGCGGGCTTACGCGGCCTACGGCGACGACGGCAGCGGCAACATCGAAAAGGTCAAGCGCGACGCGGATGCGTTCAGGAACCTGCTCGCCCAATCGCACACGGACGCAGCATCCCACATCCGCCGCGACAAGGTCGATATCCTCGTCGATCTGAACGGCCACACCCACGGCAACCGGCTGCAAATCTGCGCCCTTCGCCCGGCACCGTTGCAGGTGACCTGGCTCGGCTTCCCCGGCACGACCGGTGCGGACTATATCGACTATATCCTGACCGACCGCACGGTCAGCCCGGCCGATCACGCGGCGCACTACAGCGAGACCTTCGCCTATCTGCCGGACTGCTATCAGATGAACGGCCCGGCGGAGACGGAGATCAAACTCACGATCGCGCGGGCCGATGTCGGCCTGCCGGAGGATGCCGTGGTTTTCTGTTCCTATGTCGGTTCGCAGAAGATCGAGCCCAACGTCTTCGATTCCTGGATGCGGATTCTGGACGCCACGCCGGCAAGCATTCTTTGGCTTTATGAGACGAACGCGGACGCGACGGCCAATCTAAAGCGCGAAGCCGCCGCGCGCGGGATCGACGCGGGCCGATTGCTGTTTGGGGGCAAGTTGCCCCGGAACGAGCATCTGCAGCGCCTCCGCTGCGCCGATATCGCCCTCGACACTTGGACTTATGGCGGCCACACCACGACCAGCGACGCCTTGCGCGCGGACCTGCCCGTCGTCGCGCGGATGGGCGGCCATTTCGCGTCGCGGGTGTCGTCCAGCATTCTGCGAGCCATCGAACTGGACGAACTGATCACGGACAGCGCGGCAGACTACGAAGCATTGGCGATCAAACTGGCGCGGGACGCCGGCGCCGTGCGGGACCTGAAGACCCGGATCGCCAGGACGCGCGGGACCGCACCACTGTTCGACGCCAATCGGTTTGTTGCCGGGTTGGAAGACGCCTACCGGCAGATGTGGGAGCGTCACTTGGCAGGCGAACCACCGCAGGTGATCGAAGCCGCCGCGCCGGCCGGAGATTAAACCGGCCCGTTACCGGTCGCCGAAATGGCGGCGCCAGATCGGGCCGACTACGGGATGCTGCCGTACCCGTTCCGTCATCGCGGTCAGGCGGGGAGCGTCGATCTCGCCCCGGAACCAGACGAACAACATGGCGACATAGATGTCGGCCAGGCTCATCGCCTCACCCAGCAAGAACGGGCCGGGATCGATCGCGTTTTCCAACACCGCCAGCGCGTCGCCCATCCGCGCGATCGCCGCCGCCTGCGTCGCCTCGAGACCATCAGGATCGGCCGTATAGCGGGACGGATAGGACCGGCGCAGGACGGCCTCGTAGACGTTGACGTTCGCGAAGATCATCCAGCGCAGGAAAGCGGCATGTTCCGATGTGCCCGGCGGCGGCGCCAACCCCTTGTCCGGGAAGCAGGCCGCGATGTGGATCAGGATCGCCCCCGTCTCGGTTAGCGTCGACCCGTCCGGCAGGATGAGCGTCGGCACCTGCCGCCACGGGTTGGTCGCGCGAAAACCATCCGGCAGGGGCGTGCCGGGCTTCGAGTCCAATTCCTCCAATTCATAAGGCGCTTTCGCCAGCGCGAGGGCGGCTTCGGCAACGAATCCGCCGGACCCGACACGGTTATACAGACGATAGGTCATTCAGTGATCACTCCGCCGCTTCGGGGCGCGCGGCATGCAGCACGTTAGCGTCGACCATGGCGTCGATCTCCGCCTCGCTGTAGCCGATCTCGGTCAGCACTTCATAGGTATGCGCGCCCAGTACCGGCGCGCCGCTGCGGATTTCCGTCGGCGTGCCTTCGAAACGGGCGGCGGGTCGCGCCTGGCGCAACCGTCCGGCCTGGGCGTGGTCGTATTCGATCACGATGCCGCTGGCTTCGACCTGCGGGTGATCGATCATCTGACTGCGCGTGAGCACCGGCGCGCACGGTACGCCGGCATCGTCGAGAATTTTCAGCCACTCGGCCGCCGGGCGCTCCATCAACGCTTCCTGGATCAGGTTCAGCCGCTCATCGGCATTTTCGTCCCGCAACGACGGCGTCAGAAAGCGTTCGTCGGTCAGCAAATTTTCGCGGTCCGCAACCTTGCAGAACGCGGTCCACTGCGGGTCGGTCATGGTCGAGACGCTGATGTAGTCGGTCTTGGTTTCATAGATCAGGTCGATGAAGGTCGCCGCCTTCTGTTCGCTAACTTCCTGCCCAACGAAGGTTTGCCCGGCCATGTCGGAGGCCCACAGGAAAGCGATGATCGAATCGAGCATCGAGACCTTCACATGCTGGCCTTCACCCGTCTTGGCCCGGCCCGCCAACGCGGACGTGACCGCCTGCGCCGCCGTCACGCCGGTCAGCTTGTCCGGCAGGATGGTGCGGATCAGCCGCGGTCGCTCCGCATCCGATCCCCCTTGGACCGTCGCCAAGCCCGACAGCGCCTGGATGATCGGATCGTAGACGGGCTTGTGGGCAAATGGCCCGTTCTCACCCCATCCGCTCATCGAGACGTAGATGAGATCGGGCCGCACCTTGCGCAGTTCCGGCTCGCCGATGCCGAGCCGTTCGACTACGCCCGGCCGGAAGTTCTGGATGAACACATCCGCCGTCGCAACCAGCTTCAACAAGGCTTCGCGGCCTTCGTCGCTTTTCACATCGATCGCGACCGATCGCTTGTTCCGGTTGTTGTTCAGGAAGGACGCGCGCAGACCCGGTTCTCCCGGGCCGGCATGACGCGTGTGGTCGGGGCGGTGCGGCGCTTCCACTTTGATGACGTCGGCTCCCTGATCGGCCAGTATCATGGTGGCGAAGGGGCCGGCAATCACACCCGTGACATCCACCACGCGATAGCCGCGAAGCGGTCCTGACATGCGCTTCTCTCCTAATTTTACTGGGCGACGGGACCGGTCGATCCCCCGCAGTAAGTCAATGTGTCGAAGAATAGGAAATTAGGTACAGCAGATAAACGGCAAATCAAGCAGTGCATCGATCACCAAAATGTCACTGCAAGTTGGGGCCGAGCTCGGACTGAGGTATATTCATCGGCAGTCCGAAAATCGAAGGACCATTCAGGAGGAAAAGATGCGAATCGTTAATCCGTCTTTCGGCCTCGAGGAAGGCAGCGAGAACCGGAGCGATGCGGTCGAGACGGGTTCGACCGATTGGAGCCGGGACGCCATTGCCATCATCTCGAATTCCAAGCCGAATGCCCGCGAGTTGCTCGAAGGCGTGCGCGACAAGATGAGCGCCTTCCGCGCCACCGACAATATCGACTACTTCTTCAAGGACAGTGCGGCGAAACCGGCACCGGACGCGCTCTACGCCGAGGTGGCCGACAAATACAAGGGCGCTATCGTTGCCTTAGCCGATTGAGGGTCGTGCTCGTCGTGGAGTTTCCATGACAGTATCGAACTCGAAAAACGCGGCGTCGAAACCTATATCGTCGTCACCGAAACGTTCCTGCCGCTGGTGCGCGCCCAAGCCAAGGCCCGTAAGGCGGACCCAAAACTGCTGATCGTCAAGCATCCGGTCGGCGGGTTGAATGCGGAAGAACTGGTTGATCGCATCGACGTTGCATCGGCCGAATTGAAGAGCGCCGTCGACGCCTGACGGCTGGCGGGAAGGAAAGACATGACAGACCTTGCCGAGAGTGAGGTGATCGAGGTCGGCGACCTCGACCTCGATCAATGGAACGACTATGCCGCCGAGCAGGGGTGGAGCGACGGCTTCCCCCTCATGCCGCCGACCGAGGATAAGGTCGAGCGCATGGTCGAAGCCTGCCGGGGCGACAACGAACCCTTCCCGCCGATGTCGCCGCGCCGGGTCGCGCCCACCCTGCAAAGCATCGCCGCCAATGCGGTGATGGCCGGGTGCCGGCCGGAATACTTTCCGGTCGTGGTCGGCGCCGTACGGGCGGTGCTGAACCCCGACTACAACCTGCACGGCACGCTCGCGACAACGCATCCCTGCGCCCAGGGACTCATCGTGAACGGCCCGATCCGCAACGAGTTGGGCATCAACTGCGGCAGCAACTGCTTCGGCCAAGGCACCAAGGCGAACGCCACCATCGGCCGGGCGCTGCAATTGACCTTGCTGAACGTGGGCGGCGCGAAGCCGGGCGATATGGACCGGGCGACGCACGGCTCGCCGGCAAAATACAGCTTCTGCTTCGGCGAGAACGAGGAAGAAAGCCCGTGGGAGCCATTCCACGTCCGCCGCGGTTTCGACACCGGCGACAATGTCGTGACGCTGCTGCCGAGCGAACCGCCGCATAACATCAACGACCACGCCAGCACCACCGGTAAGGGCCTTTTGAAGACGATCGCGGGGACGATCTCGCAGGTCGGCGCGAACGTAATCTCCGGCGACGCGCCCTACACGATCGTGCTCGGTCCGGAACATGCGCAGACGATCCACCGCGACGGCTGGACGATCCCCGACATCCAGCAGAAACTCTATGAAGACTCGGCGATCCATGTCTCCCGCGTTTCCGACGAGCAGCGGGAGTTCTACAAGGAGCGGACGACCGAACTGGTAAACGACCACTACCACCTGTCGCGCAGCCCGGAGGATATCCAAATCCTGGTCGCCGGCGGGCCGGGCAAGCATTCCGCCTATATCCCGACCTTCGGTCACAACGAAGCCTGCTCCGTCCGTATCAAGCGAAACTGAGACCGTTCGAATGACCGCATCGAAGGACCTGCCGCTTTTCGCCGACTCCGATCCTTGGGAAGAGACGCAGGCGGCGTTGGAAGCGCTCGACCTCGGCGACGGGCTGCCGCTCGCGCCGCCGACGCTGGACCGGTTCGGCGCCATGGTCGACGGGCGCGGAGCGACCGGGCATTCCTTCGGACATGTCATGCCGTTGATGGGCGACCTCACGCTGGAGGCCGTCGCCTATAACTGCGTCCTCGCGGGCTGCCGTCCGGCGGAGCTGCCGGTCGTGCTGACCGCCGTCGAAGCGGCGATGGCCGAGCAATTCAATCTGCTCGGCGTGTTGAGCACGACGGGAACACCGGCGGTCGCCGTCTGCGTCCACGGCCCGGTCATCGATGAATTGGGCTTGAATGCCGGCGGCAATATCTTGGGGCCAGGCAACCGCGTCAACGCCTGCATCGGCCGGGCGGTCAGTCTGATCATGCGGAATGTCGGCGGGGCGAAACCCGGTGTCGGCGATATGGCGACCATGGGCCAGCCGGGGAAATACACCTTCTGCTTCGCGGAAGGAACGCACGGCGTTTTCCCGCCGCTGCCGGTCCGCCGCGGTTTCGGCGCGGACGAGAGCTGCGTCACCGTCTTGGGCGTATCCGGCACGGGCGAAGTCCTGCCGGCGAAACCGTGGGGCGCCCCGGAACGGGTGCTGCAGCCGGTCGCCGCCGCGATGAACGCGGCCCTCGACTCCACCGGATCGTCGGAACGGCCGGAGCGCGGCGAGCAGGTCTTCCTGCTGCCGCCGGAAATGGCGGATATCATTTCGGACGCCGGATGGTCGCTGACCCAAGTACAGGAGTATTTGTTCGAAAAACGCCATCCCTATCCCTTCGATACCGGGGATGGTTTGGATGACCGCCCGTTGGCGCGGACACCCGAAGATATCCATCCCATCGTGACCGGCGGCGTCGGCGTGAAGATGACCTATCTGCCGCTCTGGTCCGGCGGCAGCGCGACGGTCACGCGCCCCGTGCGCGTGTTGGGCAACTAGACGGGCCGGTTACTTGCTCATGACTCAATCGGCGATGTGCGCTGCAACGGCAACGGCATCCTCGATCGCGCCGGCCAGTTGTCCCGTGTCGCCGGCGCGGACGGCCCCGACCGCAAAGATACCGGGCACACTTGTCTGACAGTTTGGCCCGGTCACGACGCGGCCGGTGGCATCCCGTTCGATACCGGTTGGGAGATAATTCAGGTTGGGTTCGAGCCCGACGAAGACGAAGACGCCGGAACACGCCAGGTCTTCCGACGGGCCGCCGCCGGCCGGCGCAAGCCGCACGCCGGACACGTCATCCGCACCGACGATTTCGGTTACGACCGTTTCGTACCGAATGGCAATCTTGGCGTTGTCCGATGCTCGGCTCACGAAACTCGGCTTCGCACGAAGCGCGTCGCCGTGGGTGATGAGGGTAATGCCGCGCACGTAATCGGTCAGATGCAACGATTCCTGGAGCGCCGAGTCGCCGCCCCCGACCACGACCACGTCCTGGTCGACGAAGAACCCGGCGTCGCAGCCGGCGCATTGCGAGACGCCACGCCCGAACAGCCGTTCCTCGCCCGGCACGCCGAGCGATTTCAGCCGTGCCCCCGACGCGAGCACCACGGTCTTGGTGCGATACGTACCGCTGTCGGTGGCCACCGCCTTGATGTCCCCGTCGATGTCCAAACCGGTCACCGTCTCCGGAACGATCTCGACTCCATGCTCGACCAGCGCTTCCAGTTCCGCCACCGCCAGGTCCATGCCCGACGCGTCGCGCGCCGCCGGATAATCCTCGACATGACCGACATTCATAACCAGCCCGCCCATATGCCCACCGTCATCGACCGACACGACGGACAGTCCCCGCGCCGCAGCCTCCCGCGCCACCGTCAGTCCGGCAAGGCCCCCGCCGATTACGATCAGATCAAAAGGATCATCGGAACTCGTCATGTTCAATTCCTGTTCATTCTCAAAAGCCCCTGCCGTTATCCGGCCCCTTCGAGACCGTCCGGCAGAGAGGCCGCAATCAGCACATAGGCCATGATGCAGTCTTCGGTGCCGTTGTTGATCCAATTATGAACCGTGCCCCGCTGGACCACCACATCGCCGGCTTTCAAGTGCACGACCTCCCCGTCGTCGAGTTCCATGTCGACCGCACCGGCAAGAACGATCGCATAGTCCAAGCTTTCCGTTCGGTGGGTCCGCGGCGTGACGCCGGGCGCCAGCCGCGAAACGCGGAAGACCGTTCCGCCCGGCACGGTGGTTTGCGCGACCTCGGCGGAGATATCATTCAGCGCGCCAAGGTCCGGGGTCCGCCGGTCCGTCGCCCAAATGACCGTCGAGTGCTGGCCGGGCCGGCGGGAGATCACGTTGTCCGAAATCTCGTCAATCAGAACTTTCGCCTTTCCATTCTCGTCATGGCCGGTAACGACCCGGCGAACTTCGAATGTCATGGATGCACCCCTATTTCTTTATTAGCCGGCCCGAAAAATATCCCGCGCCGATAACGCGCGCACCGGATGGGCCGCCGTACTCGCCGCCAACAGTCACAACGCGTTGCAGGACAAAGCGGCTGCGCCAAGGCATTGATACCCTTATACCGGGGCGGCGGGCGCGTCGGCAAAGCGCGTTCGTTCTTTTATGAATGGACCGGCCCGATCCGGGCGACGGCCGCTATTCGGCGATAAACCGGACGCCGATTTCCAGATCGGCGCGGTGGACGACCTCGCACCTCGCCTCCTCGCCGGGGGCGATTACGAGATCGAACGTATCGGGAAGCGTCTGGGGGTCGGCGGGATGCAGCCGCGCGCCGGTATTGGACATCTCGACGATCGTGCAGGACATTTCGCCGCGCCCGCCGTCGAATAAAATTTTCGCATTCTTGGAGATCAAGTAGCGCGCATTGCGGCGCCGCTCGATCAATCGCTGCCGGATTGCAAGCATTTCCAAGGTCTTCCCGTCATTCCCCATTAAGCGCAATTTTGGCCGGACAGCACTTAAAATGCGATTAACGTCCCGAAATCCGGGGGTTCCGCGTGCTTCACCCCTTCCGTCCGGGCCGCGAATCATGCGAAAAGACCGCCGAGACCGCAGCATCCCGATTGATTGCAAAAATATCCAAGCCACAACCTTCTCGTTGCGGCCCTGAAGGAACCTGCCCATGACGGCCAATCAGACAAGCCTGACCATCCGGGAGCCCGACGACTGGCATCTCCATC
Organism: Alphaproteobacteria bacterium; assembly: GCA_965228695.1. Classification (GTDB taxonomy): domain Bacteria; phylum Pseudomonadota; class Alphaproteobacteria; order UBA8366; family UBA8366; genus JAJFJD01. The sequence continues at coordinate 354,416 of CBDDIB010000001.1, forward strand.
TGCGCGACGACGCCATGTTGACCCTCGCCGCCGGTATCACCGCCCGCCAATTCGCGCGCGCCATCGTGATGCCCAATCTGGTGCCGCCCGTGACGACCGCCGCCGCCGCCGAGGCCTACCGCGACCGCATTCTCGCGGCGTTGCCGCAAGGCCGCCGGTTCACGCCCCTGATGACCGCCTACCTGACCGACGAAATCGATCCCGGCGAGATCGAGACCGGCTTCGAAAAAGGCGTTTTCACCGCCTGCAAACTCTACCCGGCCGGTGCGACCACAAATTCGGCGGCCGGCGTGACGGACGTGCGCAAGATCGGGCCGGTGCTGGAGCGGATGCAGAAGATCGGGATGCCGCTGCTGCTGCATGGCGAGGTGACCGCACCGGATATCGATATCTTCGACCGCGAGGCGGTATTCCTGGAGACCGTGCTGACGCCGCTGCTGGACAATTACCCGGCGCTGAAGGTCGTGCTGGAGCACATCACCACGTCGGACTCGGTGGAATTCGTCCAGGATGCCGGGCCGACCCTGGCGGCCACGATTACCGCCCATCACCTGCGCATCGACCGCAACGCCCTGTTCGAGGGCGGAATGCGGCCGCATGCCTACTGCCTGCCGGTCGCGAAACGCCGGCGTCACCGCACGGCGCTGCGCCAGGCCGCCGTCTCCGGTAATCCGAAATTCTTCCTCGGCACGGACTCGGCGCCGCACCAGAAGCACGACAAGGAAAGCGCCTGCGGCTGCGCCGGCATCTTCAGCGCGCCGGTGGCGTTGGAAAGCTATGCGCTCACCTTCGACGAGGAAAACGCCCTAGACCGGTTCGAAGCCTTCGCGTCCGAGTTCGGGCCGCGCTTCTACGGCCTGCCGCTCAACGAAGGCACCATCACGCTGCGCCGCGAAACCCAGACCGTGCCGGAGACGGTAACCCAAGGAGACGTGACAGTCGTACCGTTCCACGCCGGGGAAACACTGGCATGGCGGGCCAGCCAGCGCGTCAACGGCGTTGATACGGTCGGCTGAGCACGGTCAATCCGCAACATAAAGGCTGGGCGTTGCGGCCCCGTAGGCTTCGGTGAGACCTCGACAATCGCGCCGAATCAGTATGTGGGTCCGGCCCGCCGACACAGGTTTCCGGGACCGAGCTCTGAAAGGCGTATCTGGAACCAACGCGCCGGCTACGCGTTTCACAATCGAGCTATCTAATAGCTCAAACCGTGACAGACCGCCCGGCATATGAAGTAGGGCATTCAGTCTCGCCGCACAAATTTCTGCTCGACGGAACTATAGTGTGTCGATGACCCGTACGTGATCCTAGGCAATACGAGCGGGGGTGAGGCCGGGCGGTCTTCACCCGACATTTTTCCCAGCCAACGGCTTATCAATTGCGAAACGACGGCAACCGAAAAGTAAGTCGCGATCAAGTAACAATGATGCCGTCGGCCCAGGACGAACGTTTATCAGCCACCGCCAAGTCCCTGCTTGAACCGCACGCGGCAGGCGGCCATATCCAAATTTCGTTTGAACGCGCTCGGCGCTGTGGGAAGGATACGGGCCAGCAGGAACCGCGGGCCGGGTGCCTCGGCGATGAATTCGGCCGCGTCGGCGATTTGGTCGGGCTCCGAAATCGTCATCGTCGACCCGATGCCGGCGCCCTGCGCGATCGCTTCCAGGTTCGCAGTGGCCGAGGTGTGCCCCGTCTGGCCGCCGGTTTCGCCGTGCATGGAGTTGTCCAGGCAGACGATCGTCAGGTTCTGCGGCGCTTCGGACGCGACGGTGATCAGCGACCCGATCCCCATCAGCATCTCGCCGTCGCCATTGATCGCCGCGATCTTGCGGTCCGGGGCCGAGAGCGCCATGCCGAGCCCGATTGAAACGGCGGCCCCCATCGCGCCGGCCATCGTGTAGATGTTGGCCCCATCGTTCGTCAGCGCGGCCGCATCTTTGGAAGCGCCGGCCAGTCCGCTCACGAAAAGCCAGTCCTGATGGTTCGGAAACAGCAGCGGCAGCAGTTCGCGCCGATCGATGTTGGCTGTCGGTGATATCGCCATGATCAGAATCCCTTCGCGCCCAAGAATTTTTGACTCAGCACGATCGCGGCCGACTGTGCGCCTTTCCCGGACGCGCTGATCGCCGCCGCAATCGCCTTCTCCAGATCGTCCCGGCTCTCGACATTGAAGATCAACACGCCCATGGACTCCAGCAACGATTCCACAGCCCCCGCCATCGGATACTGCCAAGGGTTCTGTTCGCCGTAGTCGCCGCGCATGCTGATCATCATCAGCAAGGGAAAGCGCGCGCCTTTGGCGAGCGAGAGATAGTTCGGGCAATTGCCGAGGCCGCTGGACTGCATGCAGAGCACGGCGCGTTCGCCGACAAGGTCGGCGCCGGCGCAGATTCCCACGCCTTCTTCTTCGGTGGTCAGCAACACGGTGCGGGTGTCGTTGTGTTCCTCCGCCAACGCGATAAGCCGGTCGTTACCGGCGTCGGGCACATGGGCGAAGAGTTTGACTCCGGCATCCCGCATCATATCGAACATCACGCCGGACCATTCGGCGTGGGGGTGGTCGTCAGCCATGGATGGGTCTCCTCTGTGGACGGCCGGACGGTAGTAGATGAGGAACGCCCGCGCAAGTCGGCCACACCAGATTCGCCCGTCACGAAACCATAGATTGTCACCCTGGCAGGAAATTCGAGAATCCAGATTTGGCCGTAGTGCAGCCGCCGCCTCAGACCGACTCGATTAGGTCTTTCAGCATGGCTTCCTCCGCCGCGCTCAAGTCCGCAAGCGGCGGACGGACGGGCCCGACGTCGAAACCGCGCAACCGGACTCCTGCCTTGATGGCCGACACGGCATACCCCTCACCGCGATCGCGCAGGGCGATGAATGGGTAGTAGAAGCGCGTCAGCAAACGATCGATCTGTTCCCTGTCTTTCTCAAGGACCGCGTTGAAGAACCGGGTGGCCAAATCCGGTACGAAGTTGAACACGGCCGAGGAATAGGTCGAGAAACCCGCGGCCATATAGGCCTCGGCATACAGCTCGGCAGTGGGCATGCCTTCCAGATAGGTCAGGCGATCGCCGACCCTGGCGATCGCCTCGCGCGCAACGGCCAAGTCGCCCGCGCCGTCCTTGAACCCAATAACGTTCGGACATTCGTCGCACAGAGCGGCCAGAGTGTCGGCTCTGAATTTCGCGTTTCCGCGGTTGTAGAGAATGACGCCGATCCCCACGGCATCCGCGACCGCTTTCACATGCGCCCGTATTCCCGCCTGCGGGGCGGCGACCAGGTAATGCGGCAGCAGCAGAATGCCATCGGCCCCGGCCTTTTCCGCGTCCCGCGCGATTTGGATCGCCAGTTCGGTGCCGTAACCGCACCCCGAGACGAGCGGCGTTTTCGGCGCGGCCTCCTTTGCGGTACGGATAATGGGGCCGAACTCTTCCGGCCTGAGCGAGAACATCTCCCCCGCGCCGCCGGCGATGAATTGCGCGGCAGGGTCGTAGCCGCCCAGCCAATCGATATGCCGGCCGAACACGTCAGGGTCAAACCGGTTATCGGCGTCGAAAGGCGTCACCGGGAAGGAGATAAGGCCACCGGAAATCGCTCCCTTTAGGTCGTCAGGCGTCATGGTAGATATCCATTCTCGTCGTGATCGCGCGCGTCGTGCGGAAGATAAGGGGTGGTAGCGGACGATTGACCGTCGCCCTCGCGGCAAATTCAAGATATCAAATCGAGCAGTATGCCCCACCGTCGCTCTGGCACCGTCTCCGGTTCGCTACGAGTCCCAACAATCGGGTGAGCATAGGGACATGAAAGCATTTGAAGGGTCGTATCGCCAGTACGACAGCATTGTCGACCGGCATATCGGCGTCGCCATGGATGACGGCGCGGTGCTGTATCTGGATGTCTATCGCCCGGCGTTGCAGGGGGAAGCCGTCGAGGGCGCATGGCCGGTCCTTCTGGAGCGGTCACCCTATAACAAAGACCGGATGTCCTATTCCATCGCCGGGCGGTATTTCGCGCAGCGCGGCTATGTCTATGTCATCCAGGATGTGCGCGGGCGATGGTCCTCGGACGGGGATTTCGAGTTCCTGCGCAACGAAGCCGACGATGGGCTGGCCACCATGCAGTGGCTTGCCGAGCAGCCATGGTGCGGCGACGGGATCGGCACCCTGGGAATCTCCTACACCACCGCCACGCAGCAAGCCCTGGCGGTACGCAATCCGCCGAAGCTCGCCACCCAAGTGTTGTTCGACGGGCCGTATAACTATTTCCGCCAGACCATGCGGCACGGCGGGGCGTGCGAATACGCGATCGCCTTTCAATACGTCGTGTTCATGGCCCTCAACGGCAAACAGGCCCTCGCAGAACCAAAAATCAGGACACAGCTTGCGGAGATGTGGGCGTCGCTCCCCAAGTGGCTGATCCACCAGCCGCTCCGCCAGGGCAGTTCGCCGCTGCGCCTCACGCCGGAATACGAGCAATGGTTCTTCGACATGCTCACCCGTAGCGATTACGAGGACTATTGGAAGACGCCCGATCTGTGCATCGAGGAATTCATCGACGACTACCCGGACATTCCCCTGCTCCTCGAAACCTCCTGGTACGGGCATCACATCACGGCAACGCTGTGGAAATACGAAGAGCTGAAGAAACGCCACCGCACGCCGAAGAAACTGGTGATCGGCACATGGCTGCACGGCGGCGACATGTTCACCCAATCCTGGGCCGGCGACGTGGAGTTCGGGGCCGAGGCCGCGCTCGAGGACAACAACGGCCTGCGCCTGCGCTGGGTCGATCAGCACTTGAAAGGCCTCGATACCGGCCTGGACGAGGAAGCCCCGGTGAAGATCTTCGTGATGGGCGGCGGCAGCGGCCGGCGCGACGGCGCGGGCCGCCTGATGCATGGCGGCCGCTGGCGCGACGAGCAGGAATGGCCGTTGGCGCGCGCCAAGGATACGACGCTGTATTTCCACCCCGACGGCACCCTGTCGCCGAATCGCCCGGCAGCAAATGCGGCCCCCGTGGAATACGATTTCGACCCGGCGAACCCGGTCCCGACGGTCGGCGGCAATTTCACCAACTACGGGACCACGGGCTTCCTCGAAGGCGGGGGTTTCGACCAGCACAGCGGCACGATGTCCGGCGACAGCGGCCCGAAGCTACCATTGGCCGCGCGGCGCGACGTCATCGTCTTCCGCACGCCGCCCTTGGAGGAGGGCGTGGAAGTGACCGGCGCGGTCACCTGTCATCTGTGGGTCAGTTCATCCGCCGTCGACACCGACTTCACGGTCAAGCTGATCGACGAATACCCGCCGAACGAAGATTATCCCAACGGGTACGCGTTGAACCTGGGCGATTCGATTCTGCGGATGCGGTATCGCGAGGGCTTCGCCGCGCCGGTGTTCATGGAGCCCGGAGAGGTCTACCGCATCCGGCTACAACTCCAGGCGACCAGCAATTTCTTTGCACCGGGCCACCGGATCAGGGTCGACGTTTCCAGCAGCAACTTCCCGCATTACGACACCAATCCGAACACCGGCGAACCGCTCGGACTGAGCCGATGCACGGCGGTCGCCCGCCAGACGCTCTACCACGACGCGGCGCGGGCCTCCTGCGTCGAACTGCCGGTTATACCGGGATGATTTCCAGCTGGTGAGGGTGATGCCTATCCCGCCGGCGGCACGACATATCCGGAGGGTTCGCCGCGCAAGGTCGTGCGCAGCATCCGGCGCGGCTGGCTCTCGTCGAAATCGCCCAAGGCCAAATGCATCGCCGTGCGGTTGTCCCAGCAGACGAGATCGCCGACCTGCCACCGATGCCGGTAGACATTCTCGGGCCGGGTCGCGTGGGCGCAGAGAAATTGGATGAGCGGCGCGCTTTCCGCCCGCGTCATGCCATCGAAATGCGAGGCGCGCTCGCTGACATAGAGTGCTTTGACCCCGCTCTCGTCGTGTTCCCGCACGCAAGGGTGCGCGATCGGCGGATTGATCTCGAGCAGCTCCTTGATCTTTTCCGGATCGCGTTTCCCGACGCCGGAGACGAGGCTGAAATCGAAGACCGACTGCAAATCGTCCACAATCGCCTTCATCCTGTCGGACAGGTCGTCATAGGCGCGCACCATATTGCAGAACATCGTGTCGCCGCCGATGGGGGGCTTTGTCACGCAATACAGCATCGAAGCAGCGGCGGGACGGTTCGTATAGGAATAATCGGAATGCCAATTGCGGCCGGTATTGCGTGTTTGCGAGGGCTCTCCGTTCTTTGGAATGTTCGTGATTTCCAACAATTCCGAATAGCCGTCGAGCGTGTCATGCGGCGTCGCCGCATGATCGTCGAGGTCGCGGAATCGCCGAGAGAAGGCGATATGCTGGTCGGGCGTCCAGTCGACGCCGCGAAAGACGATGACGTGCGCCTGATGCCAGACTTTCTTGATCGCGGCGACATCGGCGTCCGTCACCGTGCCCGTGATATCGACGCCCCGTATCTCGGCTCCAAGCGCATGCGCCAGTGGAACAACTTCCATCAACAACTCTCCCGCCGGGTCTGTTCGCACAGGCATTCCTTCGCCCTCAAATCTTACGACATAATGCCAGGATCGGACAAAGCCCACCGGCGTCAGCGCGTCTTAACCGCGAACCTCCCGAAGGGCCGCCGCCACACCGCCCTCGGCCGCCATCGCCGCCTGCGCAACCAACGCGCCCTCGCCCGCCACCGTGGTCCGCCGCATGTCGCGCACGACGTTATGCGCGTCGAAGGGCCGTACCCGGTGCATGGTGGTCCGGTTGTCCCACATGACGAGATCGTTGACACGCCATTCATGGGCATAGACGAACGTGCGCTGCGTGGCGTGTTCGATGAGGTCGCGCAGAAACGCCTTCGCTTCCGGCACGGGCCACCCCACGATCGTGCCTGCGTGCGAGGCGAGATAGAGGGATTTGCACCCGGTCGCGGGATGCGTCCGAACCAACGGCTGAAGCACCGGCCGGAAACTCTCCCGCTCCTCGTCGGTGAACGTGTCGAACCCGATCTGCGCGCGGGAATGCATCAGCGAGTGTTCGCATGCGAGGTCCTCGACCCTCGCCTTCGTCGCGTCGTCCAGGGCCGCGTAGGCGGCACGCATATCCGCGAACTCGGTATTGCCGCCCGACGTGGCCACGATCCGGCCCGACAGGATCGAGTATTTCGACGGGACCGGACGGAAGGAACTGTCCGAATGCCAAAGCTGGTTGCCCAGGTTGAACATGCGCTGGCGGTTATCGGGCGGCATGATGCGATTGTCCTTGCCGAGATTGGAGACGTCGGCGAATTCCATACCGAGACGCCGGTTCTCGGGCTTGGTGACGCTGCTGCCGATCGCTTGCTCCAGCGCGCCGAAATTCCGGCTGAAGGCGAGCTGCTGATCGTCATCGATGGCTTGGTCGCGAAACACGAGGACGGCATAGCGGTCCAGCCCCGCTTCGAGGGCGTCGACCTGCTCCGGCGTCAAGGGGCGGCGAAGGTCGATCCCGTCGACGCCGCCAACGAAAATCGGGTGTAGGGGCTTGATATCCATGTTCATGGGCCTTCCTGGATTTAAAAACCCGAGTCCGCTCGGTCAATCCGCGGTCGGGTGTATTGAGATGCCGACAAACATGCCTCTTTCCGAAATCCGGGAATAGGGTGATAATTTAGGAAATACTTTCCCGAAAATCCGGAATCATGTTGCTCTCAAAAAAGAGGACACCGATGGATCAGTTGACCGCGCTCAAACTGTTCACCCGCATCATCGACGTCGGCACGATATCCGGCGCCGGGCAAACCTTGGGCATGTCGTCGACGGCGTCATCGAAGGCGATACAAGATCTCGAGGCGACACTCGGCGTCCGGCTGCTCAACCGGTCCACGCGGCAGGTCGCGGTCACGGAGGCGGGACAACATCTGTTCCAAAGGATCGGCGGTCTCCTCGGCGACCTGGACAAGGCGCTGCAGGAAGCCGGCGCCCTGCATGACGAGCCTGTCGGCCAGCTGCGCGTCACCGCCCGACGGTCCTTCGCGCTGACGCATATCCTGCCGACCCTCCCGCGTTTTCGCGCGGCCAATCCGAGGCTCGACATCGCGCTAACCTTGACGGAAGTCCTGGACATCACTCCCAACGAGGAGGCGGATGTGGTGATCCGTCTCGGCCTGCCGAGCCAGAAGTCCTTAATCGCCCATGAGTTGGCGTCGAGCGAGCGGCTGCTTTGCGCCAGCCCCGACTATTTGGACCGCAAGGGAATGCCCGGCGACCCGCAGTCGCTGGCGGCGCATGACTGCCTTTTCTACCGGCAAGGACATGAACCGGCATTGTGGCTCTTCGAAGCGCCGGACGGGACCGTCGAAATCCCGGTCTCGGGCCCCTTGATATCGAACAGCGGCGAGGCGCTTTTGGCGGCAGCGACGAACGGACTCGGACTCGTGGTCTTGCCGCGCTGGCTTTTAGCGCGGGACCTTCAGCGCGGTGCCCTCGTGCGGTGCCTCCCCGACCTGCCGGTTTACCCGGCCGGCTATGACGCCGCCACCTACGCCGTGCATGCCCGTGGCGACTTCGTGCCCAGCAAGGTGAAAGTGTTCATCGACCACTTGCGCGGCTGCATGAGTGAATCCAATGAGGATATTGCCTAACCCTGAATGGCGCGATACCCGCCGAACGAAGGGCCGCACAGCCCCGCGTTTGACGCGGCGCCACGGTCCATGCGGCAATGGCGGAAAATGGGATCGTTGCAGAACAAGGAGCCTCGAGGTCAATGCAGGTGGAAAACGCCGATGTCGTCATAGTCGGGGCCGGAAACGCGGCCCTGTGCGCGGCCCTTGCAGCGAAGGACGCTGGCGCGAACCCGATCGTGCTCGAGACGGCGCCGCAATCGGAACGCGGCGGCAACACGTTTTTCGTCGCCGGGTCGTCGCGGTGGGTCTTCAACGATCTCGACGACATTCAGGAGGTCATGGACCTGACCGACGAAGAACTGCGCACCGTCGATTTCGGCACCTACACCCGGGAAGACTATCTCGAGGATATGGGACGGCTGACGCAATACCGCTGCGATCCGGACCTGACCGAAACCTTGGTCGACAATTCGCGGGACGCGCTGGTCTGGATGAAGTCCAAGGGCGTTAAATTCGCGCCGATGTACAAGGGGCAGTCGCAGAAAGTCGACGGACGGATAAAGTTCTTCGGCGGGCAGATCTGCATGTTCTGGGGCGGCGGTCCGGAACTGACGGCGGCGCTGTACAACGCCGCCGGCGCGCACGACATCGCGGTTCACTATGAGACCACCGCCGTATCGCTGCTCACCAAGGGTGGGGCCGTGTGTGGCGTCGTGGCGGAACACAATGGCGAGACACGCGAGATTCAGGCGGACGCCGTCGTCCTGGCATGCGGCGGGTTCCAGTCGAATGCGGAAATGCGCACCCGGTATCTAGGGTCCGGATACGACCTCGCCAAAGTGCGCGGCACCCAGCACAACAACGGCGGCGGCATTACCATGGCCCTCGATATCGGCGCAATGCCCTGGGGTCACTGGTCCGGGGCGCATGCGGTCGGATGGGACTTGAACGCGCCGCCCTTCGGCGACCGCGACGTGGGCGACGGCTTTCAGAAGCACAGCTACATCTTCTCGATCATGGTGAACGCCAACGGCGAGCGTTTCGTGGACGAAGGCGCCGATTTCCGCAACTTCACCTATGCGAAATACGGCCATGTCGTGCAGCAGCAGCCCGGTATGTTCGCCTGGCAGGTGTTCGACGCCAAGGTCGACGACCTGCTGCGCGACGAATACCGCATCCGGCAAGTCACCAAGGTGACCGCGGACAGCCTGGAAGAACTGGCGGCCAAACTCGACGGCGTGGACGCCGACGGCTTCCTCAACACCGTGCGGGAGTACAACGCGGCGGTTCGGCAGGACGTCCCGTTCAACCCGGTGATCAAGGACGGCAAGGGCACGGACGGGCTGGCCGTGCCGAAATCCAACTGGGCGAACACGATCGACACGCCGCCGTTCCAGGCCTACGCGGTGACCTGCGGCCTCACCTTCACCTTCGGCGGCGTCCGGATCGACACCGACGGCGGCGTGATCCATCGCTCCGGCAACCGGATTCCCGGACTCTACGCCGCGGGCGAGATGATCGGAGGCCTGTTTTACTTCAACTATCCCAGCGGGTCCGGATTGGTCGCCGGCGCGGTGTTCGGCCGGATCGCCGGTACAAACGCCGCACGCCACGCGGACAACCGCCGGGCCGGACCGGCGTGAAACTCGCACAGATCGGATTCGGCGGGATCGGGCGTACCGTCGCGGACTCCCTGAAAACCGATTCGGACACCTGCTATGCGGCGATCGCGGCACGGCAGCGCCAAGCGGCCGACGTGCAGGCGGCTTTGGGCAAGGTTCCCGTGGTCGAGTCCGCAGCGGACTTGTTGATGCCGGGACCGGACCTTGTCGTCGAATGCGCCAGCCACGAGGCACTGCGGCAATACGGCGAAGCCGTGCTCAATGCCGGGATCGATCTCATCGCCGTATCGGTCGGCATCCTCGCCGAGCCGGACTATCGCACCCGAGTGTTGAGCGCGGCGGAACAAGGCGGCGCGCGGTTGATCATTCCGTCCGGCGCGATCGGAGGGGTCGACGTCATCACCGCCGCCCGCCATGCGGAATTGGAGCGCGTCACCTATATCACACGCAAGGCGCCCGACCTCTGGAAGAACACGCCCGCCGAAGAGATGGTCGATCTGTCGGCGGTTTCTGAGCCTGTCCTATTTTTCGACGACACGGCGGAGCGCGCCGCATTGCTGTTTGCGGAGAAGGCGAACGTCACCGCGACCCTGGCCCTCGCCGGTCTCGGATTCGACAAGACCCGCGTTCAGTTCTGGGCCGACCCTGCCTATCCGCGAAGCACCCATCAGATCACCTTGGCCGGGGCGACGGGGACGATGGCGATCGAGCTTGCCAATACCGTCAGCCCGCTGGACCGGAAATCGTCATGGCTCACCGCGATGAGCATCGTCGACGCGGTGCGCCGTCGAAACGCCACGCTGAAGATCGGATAACGCCCGGTGGCGCTTCGCGCCTGCAGCGAGAACGCCCCTACCCCGGTACGGCCGATTTGCCCTCGAATGGCGGTCTCGCGATACTAGGAGGGGTATGCGCCCCCGCGCACAATACCGATCAACAAATTCTGACCTAGGGAGACGGGTTTCAATGAAATCTAAAAAACTAGCGATTCCCTTTGCATTTGCCGCAGCGGCTGCGCTCGGCATCGCCGCCACGTCCTCGACCGCGATGGCGAAATCCAAACGCGTGCTGTTCAACATCGGCACCGCCGGGATCACCGGCAGCTTTTGGGCGACCGGCGGTCAGGTCTGCAACCTGGTGAATAAAAGCCGCAAGAAACAGAAGCACACTTTGCGGTGCACGGTCGAAAGCACCGGCGGCTCGGTGAGCAACCTGCGCGCATTGCGAGCCGGCGACTTGGACCTCATCTTCGCCCAATCAAACTTGGAGTATCACTCCTACAACGGCAGCGGCCCGTTCAAGAAAGCCGGCCCGCACAAAGATTTGCGGTTCGTCATGTCGTTCACCACGAACCGGTTGCACGTGGTCGCCCGGAAGGACGCGGGCATCAAAAAGATGACCGATCTCAAAAGCAAACGGGTGAATACCGGCAACCCGGGTTCGGGTACCGAGGCGACCGCCTACATGGTCTTCAAGTATTTCGGCATCGACCCGAAGAAAGACCTGGCGCTGGACTCGAAACTGCCGTCCCGCGAACAGTCTAAGGCTCTTTGTGACGGCAAGATCGACGCGTTCCTCTATCCGACGGCCGTTCCCGTCGCGACGATCGAGGAGGCCGCCAATACATGCGACGTGAATATCGTCTCGTTGGAAGGACCGGAGCTGGACAAGATCCTCGCGGACCGCGACTATTTCGGCCGCGTCAAAATACCGGCGGGCTCCTACCGCGGCCACGACAAGGACATCGTCACGTTCGGCTACGCCGCCGCGTTGCTGACGACCAAGGACCTGCCCGAGGAAATCGGCTATCACCTGACCAAAGCGGTCATGAACGGCTTCGAGAAGATCAAGAAGACCGCGCCGATGTTCTCGCTCATGGAACGCAAAAGCTCGGCCACCTTCGGCAAACACGTGCCGTACCATCCCGGCGCCGAGAAATACTATAAGGAAGCAGGCCTCATCAAGTAGCGGCTGCCCCTTCCTTATCCGGCACAAGCGCGAGGCGGCGGGTCTTCCGCCGGCTTGCGCGCGTACCGGTTCAAGAACGGATGCGTTTCTTTTTCGGAAAGTCTTGAATCGTGAAGCAAGAACCGGGTGCGCCAACCTCTAGATCGTTGGAGGAAATGGTCGCCGAATCCGATCTTGGCGGTCGCCAACCGACGGGCGCGACCAAGAAATTTCTCTTTTACATGGCGCTCGTCTGGTCGCTTTTTCAGATCTATGTCGCGTCGCCTTTGCCGTACGCGATCGGCGAGCCGTTCATTCTGGGCAACGATCAATCCCGGATGGTTCATTTCGCATTCGCGATTTTTCTCGGATTCTGCGCCTACCCGGCATTTGCATCCTCCGACCGGTCGCGCATTCCCTTTGTCGATTGGATCTGGGCCGCGATCGGCGCGGCCTCCAGCCTCTACATGTTCGTCCTGTATGACGAACTATCGCGCCGCGCGGCGGCCCCCTTGCCCCAGGATATGATCGTCGCCGCCATTGGGATGGTGTGCCTGCTGGAGGCGGTCCGCCGCACCGTCGGGATGTCCCTGGTGATCGTCGCGGTGGTCTTCCTCATCTATATCTTCGCCGGCCCGCATATGCCGGAACTGATCTCGCATCGCGGCGCAAGCATCAGCCGCGCCGCCGACCATATGTGGCTATCGCGGGAAGGCGTCTTCGGCTTCACGCTCGACATATCCTCGAGCGTGGTTTTCCTTTTCGTCATGTTCGGCGCCATGCTGGAAAAAGCCGGCGCCGGGAACTGGTTCATCAAGACCGCTTTTGCCCTGCTTGGACACCTACGCGGCGGTCCGGCGAAAGCGGCCGTCGTGTCGTCCGCCCTGATGGGCGTCATTTCGGGATCGGCCCTCGCCAATGTGGTGACCACCGGCACCTTCACGATTCCCTTGATGAAGCGGGTCGGATTCCCGGGCGAGAAAGCGGCCGGCATCGAGAGCACGTCCTCGATCAACGGCCAGTTGATGCCGCCCGTGATGGGCGCCGCCGCCTTCCTGATGACCGAATTCGTCGGCATTTCCTATCGGGAAGTCGTCGTGCATGCCTTCCTCCCGGCGACGATCTCTTACATCGGGCTGTTTTACATCGTCCACCTGGAAGCGATTAAACTCAACCTGCCTACGTTGAAGCGGGCGATCAGCAGCACGGCGGCGCAGCAGGTCATCGGTTTCACGCTGACGTTCTTTGCTCTCGTTATCCTTTCCGGCGTCCTCTATTTCGGGTTCGGCTGGGTTAAGTCGGTGTTCGGCCCGGCCAGCATCTATATCGCCTGCGTTGTGTTCCTCGTGGCGTATCTCGGCCTGCTTTGGGTTTCGACACGAATGCCCGAACTGGCGCTCGACGACCCGAACGCCACCTTCGAGGAACTGCCGGAAACCCGCCCCACCCTGCTCGCCGGACTGCATTTCCTGCTTCCGGTCGTCGTGCTGATCTGGTGCTTGATGATCGAACGGTTCTCGCCCAGCTACGCGATCTATTGGGCAATCCTGGCAATGACCTTCGTCATGCTGACGCAACGCCCCTTGATCGCCTTCATGCGGGGCAACGGCGCGTATGCGGCCGCGACGGTACAGGGGTTCAAAGAACTGATCGCCGGCCTGGTCGCCGGCGCCCGCAACATGATCGGCATCGCCATCGCCCTCGCGGCGGCGGGTATCATCGTCGGCGCGGTGTCGCTCACCGGGTTGGGGTTGGTGATGGTCAACGTCATCGAGGTGCTGTCCGGCGGCTATCTGCTCGCGATGCTGTTCTTCACCGCCGTGATCAGCATCATCCTCGGCATGGGCCTGCCGACCACGGCGAACTACGTGGTCGTCGCCTCGATCATGGCGCCCGTCGTGGTGACGCTGGCGGCACAAAGCGGGGTCGTCATCCCCGCCATCGCCGTGCATATGTTCGTGTTCTACTGCGGCCTGATGTCGGGCAACACGCCGCCCGTCGCGGTCGATGCCTATGCCGCCGCGGCGCTGGCGCAATCGGACCCGATGCGGACCTGCTTACAAGCTTTCTACTACGGCATTCGCACGATCCTTCTGCCGTTCATTTTCGTCTTCAACACCGAGCTGTTGTTGATCGGGGTCGAGGGTCCGTTCCATTTCATCGTCGTCGCGACGATCTCGACGATCGCCATGCTGTTGTTCGTGGCCGCGACACAGCACTACTTCTTCGCGCGCAACAAGCTACACGAGACCGTGCTGCTGCTCGTCCTGTCCGTAAGCCTGTTGCTGCCGACTCTCTGGATCAACCTGTTCCATCCTCCCTACAAGGTGGTCGATGCGTTGAGGATCGCCGAGTTTACCGCCGACGCGCCTGCGGATTCGCTGCTTCGCGTGCGCGCATTGGGCGAGAACTTTTCGGGCGAGGAGGTCGAACGCCTGATCGCCCTGCCGCTCGGCGCCAAAGGGCAAGCCGGCGATGAACGCCTTCTTGAGAAAGGCGGGCTCGCGGTTCGCATCGAAGACGGCAAGGTATTTGTCGAAGACATCAAACCAAACGGTCCGGCGCAGGCAGCGGGACTGGATTTCGATTGGGAGATCCTCACGGTCGAGGTGCCGCAAAAACAGCCGAGCAAGAATTGGGTGTACCCGCCTGTGTTGGTGATTGTCGCGCTGCTGATACTGGTGCAACACCGCCGGCGGAAGCGCGCGGATTTGAGTGTTCCAGCCGCGTCCGGACCTTGAAGGGGCGGGATGGATTTCGCCTGGCGGGAGTCCAGAAAGCCGGACGCCCAGCGCCACCTTTACCAATTTGCCCTGGCTGGGCCCAGGCTCCTACACTACCCGCGATCGAGTATCGCAACCGCCCCAAACCACTTCAGGACCAGACCTCACCATGACAAATGATTCGGGGTCGAGCGCCCCTCAAAGCCCCATCGACGGCGCCTTAATGGCACAAATCCGAGAGCGCTTTTTCCACGTGGAGAGCGACCCGGTTTCCGGCCCGCGCATTTTCCTGGAGAGCGGCGGCGGATCGCTGCTCCTGAAGGACGCCATCGAGCGCAGCGCGGAGATCGCCGCCTATCCGGATTCGCCGAGCCGCCGGAACGTCGCCGCCGGCCATATCGGCGATATGATGCGGCAGACCACGGAAAACCTGATGCGGTTCTTCGGCGCGGAAAGCGGGCAGGTTCTGTATGGCGCGACCGGCACCGAAATCCTGTTCCGGTTGGTCCGGTCCGGATTGGAGAACGCGGAAAAGGGATCCGTGTTGTCGTCGTCACTGGAACACGCCGCCAGCCACGATGCCGCGCAGTGCTGGGCGGAAGCATTTGGGCACGCACATATCGATGTCCCACTCGATTCCGACACGGGTGTCGTTTCGCCCCAGGACTACGCCGACGCGATGCGGCCGGACACCCGGCTTGCCACGATCATCCACACCAGCCACGTCAGCGGTAAGCGGGTCGACCTGGGCGGTATCTCGGCGGCGATCAAGAGCGTGGCGCCAGATTGCCTGATCATTTGCGACGGTATTCAGCACGCCCCGCATGGCCCGATTTACGCCGAGCGGGACAATGTCGACGCCTATGTGTTCGCCCCCTACAAAGCCTTCGCACGGCGCGGCGGCGCATTCGTCTGGATGTCCGAGCGCCTCGCCGGCATGCCGCACAACGACCGGATGATCGGCAAGCCGAACACCAACTGGACGCTCGGCAGCCCCGACCCCAGCCTGTATGCGGCCTTCACCGCAGTGCATGACTATCTGTGCTGGATCGGCGGTCATTTCACGGACTCGCAGGACGCACGGGAACAGCTCGTTGCCGGCATGGATGCCGCCACGGCCCATGAGGTCAGCCTCATCGACCGGCTGATCAACGGCACCGACGAGCTTGCCGGCCTCGCCGCCTACAACTCGGTGACGCTGATCGGCGACACTGAGTTGGAAGACCGGGAAGGCGCCGTTTGCTTTGCGGTGAAAGGGCGCAAGAGTACTGAAATCATCGATGCGTTCGACGCGCGGGGAATCCGCATCCATCACCGCGGCAGCGACGCTTCCTCAAGCTCGCGCTTCGTGTTGAATGCCGTACAGTTGGAAGACTGCGTGCGCGTTTCGTTTTGCCACTACAACACCCATGCGGAAATTGACGCGGTGTTGAAAGCATTGCCCGAGATTGTCGGCGATTTGTAATCTTCGAGCCCCAACGTTAGCCGGCACCACACCTCTTCTCGGATTGGCGATTCAGGAAGGGGCCGCGCTCGATCTATCCGGATTGGCGCGCCGCCTCGTCGTCCCGACTTGCCAGGAATTCATGTACCGAGCTGATGCAAACCGACCCTTCGCCGACACCGGAAGCGACCCGTTTTACCGATCCGGCCCGGACATCGCCGACCGCGAATATCCCGTCGACCGACGTCGCGAAGGGTGAAACGGCCTTGTCCTTGCCGGCCGCCTCGCCGGTCAGAACGAAGCCGTTGTCGTCGAGTTCCACACAATCGCCGAGCCATCGGGTATTCGGCACCGCCCCGATCATGACGAAAACATTTTGGATGTCGCGCGGCGCGGTTTCGCCGCTTTCGCGGTCTTCCCAGACCACCTGCCTGAGCAGCCGGTCCCCCTGCAATTCGGCGATTGCCGTCTTGGTATGCAGCGTGATTCTGGGCGACCGCTCGATCCGGCGTATCAGATAGTCCGACATGCTGGCGGCAAGACCGCCGCTGCGGACCAATACATGAACATGCTTCGCATGCCCGGACAGGAATACCGCCGCCTGTCCTGCGGAGTTTCCGCCACCGACCACGGCCACGTCTTCGCCGACACAGAGCTGCGCCTCGATGGCGGTGGCCGCGTAGTGAATTCCCTGACCTTCATACTGCTCGTAATTCTCTAACGGGAGCTTTCGGTATGTCGCACCGCACGCGAGCACAACGGCGCGGGCCCGGACACGGTCGCCGTTCTCCAGGGCAATTTCGAACACGTCCTGTTCCTGGCAGATCGCCGTGGCAGCGCGGGCGATCGCGAATTGCGCACCGAACTTCTGTCCTTGAATCCACGCCCGGCCGGCCAGCGCCCGGCCGGAAATGCCGGTAGGGAAACCGAGATAGTTTTCGATCTTCGAACTGGTTCCGGCCTGACCGCCCGGCGCTTCCGCTTCCACGACAATGGTGTTGAGGTTTTCGGAGGCAGCGTACACCGCGGCAGAGAGGCCCGATGGGCCGGCCCCGACGACGGCCAGATCGAAAACGTGGTTTTCGTCGATGTCTTCGGTAAGCCCCAGTACATCCGCGACCTCGGCCGTCGGCGGATTTTGGAAAACCTCGTTGTCGGGCGTGACCACGGCAGGCAGGTTCCCCAAGTCGATGGCGCATTGCTCGATGAGACTGCGCCGTTCGTCGCTGTCTTCGTTCAGGACCCGAACGGGATAGCCGTTGCGCGTCAGGAAGCGCTGAATGCGCAGGAGATCGGATGAATTGCCGTCATCGACCAAGGTAACGCCGGCTTGGTTGTGGATCAGAAAGGCGGACCGGCGCAGGATGAACGCCCGCATGACGACCTCGCCAATGTCCTGTTCGGTGCTCGACATGCGATTGAAGTCAGCGCGGGAGAGCCGCAGCAGCCGGCTCGGCCCGCCGGTACGGCCGCCGACCAGAATTTTCCGGTTGTTGAAGAGATCGAGTTCACCGGTGAACTGGTTCTCCCGGTGGATCGTGATCACATTTCCGGGTCCATTCTTCCCCTCTTCGTAGATTTCGATGCTGCCCTTCAGGATCAGAAAGAAATCGGCACCCCGGTCTCCCCGGGAGAACAGGACCGCCCCCTTTTCGAACTCTTCGATCGTCCCGTAGTCGCAAAGCCGATCGACCTGCTCCGGGTTCAACCTCGGGAAGGTTTGCTCTTCGCGGGCATAAGGGTCGGTGGCATCCAGCGGATCGACCGCGGATTGGGCAGCTTCAGGCACACGTTCCGGCATCGAGACCCTATCGGTGATGTATTGGGGGAAGACGCTCTCTTCAAGACAAGAGATATAGAGGCCGGAATGGGAATGAAAAGGCTGCCGTAATCGGGAAAGATTGCGGCGGGGCCGGGCGACCGCTCAATCTACACCCGCCGGTCACCCAACGCGAGAATCCCCCGCCGGGTGTGGCGGGGGTTCGTTTTGTATCGTTTTTTAAAATTGGTTGCGGGGAAGGATTTGGTCAGGACCGCACCAAAACCTGTCTACACAGGATTATCTAAACTCTCCGATCGACGGTCACCTTGAGCAGCAGACTATCCGTATGTCGATGATCCGGGGAAATTTGGACAGGCCGCAATCCTCACCGAATGGGCTGTCCAAGGCCTGCCTCCTTTAACTTCGCTTCGTCTAGCGGCTCACCGGCACAGCATTCGGCAAGTTGCCCGTCAATTACGACCGCCGGAACCGACCGAATGCCGAGATTTCTCGCACGCCCGGCAACCTGATCGTCCTGCATATCAAGAATTATAACTTCGCATGATGAGCATGCGAGCGCCTGAACTTGGCTGATCGCAGTCCGGCATGCCTGACAACCGGCGCTAAATATCTCAACCCGTCGTTTTTCAACCATGGTTTCCGCCTTCCTCGATAGTCTTGATGAAAGTCCAATCTTCTCTGACCGATCCAAAGCTTCGACGATGGAACAGTTCTTGACCGGTCCATGCGCCGGACAGCACTCGATCAAATATTCCAGCGACGCGCGAATTTTCTTCAGATCCTGAATCCTGGCCTCTACCTCTTGGCGCTTTTCCTGCATCCGGCCCAGCACGTCCGCGCAATCGAACGCGGGATCGGACTTGAAATTGAGGAGATCTCCAACCTCTCCAAGTGTGAACCCGAGAGCCTGAGCATGACGAATAAAACCAATTCGAGAGACGGCTTCACTAGGATAACTCCTAAACCCGCCGTGGATAGGCCGGGACGGCTGCTCAAGAAGCCCTTTTCTCTCATAGAATCGGACAGTCTCGACGCTCACGGCCGCACGCTTCGCCAAATCGCCGATCTTCATCGCGCTCTTACCGCCTTTCACAAGATATGATGCCCTCCGTTCTATAGTACGGAGTCAAGGCCTCACCGGTAGCCGAAAAAAGGCCGATGCACTTTCCGGTCACGAACGATGGCTAATTCACTCATTCTATTAAAATAGCCGAACGAACCTCGAATCCGCCGACGAGAACGTTTTTCCTTGTCCTTGCACGTCGCCCCGGTGAGTTCGTGCAGCCATGCGTATTGCCTCATTTTCTTGATTCCTCGGGAAAGCGCCACGGACATTACGCCTGTGTCCAGGGCGATACTTTTCGAACGCCCTTTCGTCGGCAGAGCGCCGCTCCGGTCGAGCCAGCCGGACGGGCGGTTAGCCATCGTCTTGGAGTGAGAAACTCGCATCGACGCCGCGTATTCTGAAATGCCGCCGCCCGAGGCA
The DNA here is from genome assembly GCA_965228695.1 of Alphaproteobacteria bacterium. Classification (GTDB taxonomy): domain Bacteria; phylum Pseudomonadota; class Alphaproteobacteria; order UBA8366; family UBA8366; genus JAJFJD01. The sequence goes on from CBDDIB010000001.1 coordinate 374,040, forward strand.
TTCCACCGCGGACAACGTGTTAGGACGGCGGACGTGTCGAACAAGAACTAATCCTTAAGACGCCAAATACCTTGACATTCCAGTAAATGGAAACCTTATGTTTGCTCGATTGTGATAAGATTGTACGCGATACGCGCATTACTAGTTTTAATAGTATTAATCTTCTCGACCGCGGTACCTTCGACGCCGGCGCTTGCTCACATCGTGCCAAACGGCTTTTCACCAATGATCATTGCGAAGAGCCATATCGTCGAATATGACACGCTGGCCGAAGGAGACTCGGACTGCTGCCACACAAATGGATTTGGCGCCATTTGCCAAGCGGCACCCGTTCCCCGGTCGACTGCTCTTTCATTTATTTGCCGGCTGGTCGAACTTGAGAGAATCCGGCCACATTCTACAATTTCCCTCTCGAGCCTCCGTATTACCCCGCCCACTCCACCCCCAATCTTTGGGACCACGTGACTGTAGCGAGTTGAAACGTTCAGTACTTTGGATTGAGGACTAACTTATGAAACGGAAAGTTACACTTGCCGTGATTGTAGTTGCGCTTGTTTCCGCCGCAACTGCCGGCGCAATTGCCCACAGCGGCGCAACCGGTGTCGTAAAAAAGCGAATGGATGCGATGGATGCCGTCGGAGATGCGATGAAATCGCTCACGGCAATGATGCGAGGAAAGGAAACTTATGACCCGGAGCGGGTGCGATTGGAAGCACGCAAAATCAACGCCCACAGCGGCGATTCATTAACAAAACTTTTCCCGGAAGGCAGCCTGCAGCCTCCGACCGAAGCGTTGCCTGCGATTTGGACGGATTGGGAGAGGTTTTCCGAACTAGCTAAACAACTATCAACCTACGCAACGGCGCTTCAGGCGGCGGCCGATAATCAACGCCCAAGGCGCGGTCCGGCGGGTACAAAACCAAGTGGCTCCGGAATGATGCAGGGTGGCCCCGGAATGATGCAGGGCGGCCCCGGAATGATGCAGGGCGGCTCCGGAATGATGCAGGGCGGCACCAAAGTTGAACCGAGTGCGGAAATGCTCGCTCAGATGCCACCCGACGCTTCATTTTTCCAACTCACGCAAACGTGCGCAGCCTGCCATCAAGACTTCCGCAAGAAAAAATGAGAGGCAAACTCGGCTGGATTGCCGCCACCGTCTTCATGGTGGCGGCGACCGTCGCGCTCGCCGCTTGGCTGTTCGACGGACCCTCGGTACCCAACCGCGACCTGAGAGGACTCACGGGCGATATCGGTAGAGGTGCCTATGTCGCTCGCCTTGCCGGCTGCATCGGCTGTCATACTGACACGAAAGCCCGTGGCAGCGTCCTGGCAGGTGGCGCTGGAATCGAGACAGACTTCGGGACTTTCTACGCACCCAACATTACGCCCCACGACGAAGACGGAATCGGAAAATGGTCGGTAGCCGACTTTGCGAGGGCACTCACGGCAGGAGAAACACCGAACGGGGAACATTACTACCCATCTTTCCCGTACGCCTTCTACACACGACTGTCTAATCAGGACATCGTTGACCTTTGGGCGGCGGTCCGATCCGTTCCGCCTGTCGCGGGGAGAGTAAAGCCGCACGATCTCAAATTTCCCTTCAACAATACCGAGGGGATCGGCGTGTGGAAGCGATTGTTTTTTGAGAGTGGTGAGCTGGAACCATCTGCCACAGAGTCCGACGCGTTGAAACGCGGTCGCTATCTTGCTCTCGGGCCCGCCCATTGCGGTGCATGCCACACGCCACGCAATCTGCTCGGCGGGCGCGACACCGACCGGAGATTTGAGGGCGGTGTTGGGCCGGGAGGCGAAAAAATCCCGCCCATAACGTCCGAAATTTTGTCGACCCGCGGCTGGACTTCTGACGACCTAATCTATGCATTGCGAACCGGCATAAAACCCGATGGCGACGTCATGGGCGGCACTATGGCAGAGGTCGTTCGTGACGGGACGCGGTATTGGACCGACGCAGATCTAGCCGCAATTGCCAAATACCTCATGAAGATGGAAGTGGGCAGATGACTCGTAACCGCCCAAAATGACTTGAATACCGGTTTCTTAACCCTCTGGCTGGATCCAACGCATCGAAGTGAATCGCATGCGTGTTGTTAGGCTCCTATTCCTCTTGCGAAGGTGCGGCACGTATTTTCGCGAAAGAGAAATTAGCGACAGCAGGCATTGCGGCGGCACCGTTTGCGACCCTACGGGATGTCGACGGCTTCTGCGAAGCCTTCCGCCCCCTAGCCTCGAAACATTGATTTTGGAGTGAACACAATGGCAATCGCCAAACGGGAACAGACACAGGAACGCTCTCTCGCGGAGGATTGGCTGTATGCGGTCCGTTACTATCTAGGCGGGCGTCGCGCCATGTTCGTATTGGCATTGGCGGCCATTGGCGCCGGTCTCGCGTACAATTGGAGCGGTCTGGTCGCGGTCGGCATCGCGCCTTTGTTGTTAAGCGTGCTGCCTTGCCTTGTTTTGTGCGCACTTGGACTTTGCATGCACAAGAAAAGTGGCTCCCCAAAATCCAACGATGGCTAGGTCGGATTGCGGCACTTGTATAGTTCGAAATGTTTTGACGACGCCATGACGAAATTCGATGTGTAACTGCAAGCCAAGTGCGCAGCGTCGCGTGCGCCCAATCATGAATTCGATTTACAAAAACCGCAGCCGGCGGAAGCAGATTGCAATCGAGACACGTCAAATTAATGACTTGGACCAACATGCCACCGTGCGATCAGGATTTTCACGCGGACCCATCCGCCAAACCGCCAACATTGCCGCCGAACAGCAACCGACAGTCTGCCGGGCTGATGCCGCACAATCTGGACACGTATCGGCGTTGGACGGCCGTATTGACATTCCAGAAGGTGGAAGTTGTATGAAAAAAGCTCGGCGTGAAAACACGGTTAGCGGATGAAATAGCCCCGCCGAGTTGCCGACGGCTCGGCTCCTATTCTCCGTCCTCTTCTATGCTCCCTCCAAACAACTTTTAATCACCGACCAATTTCAACTGGCCACAAGAGGCAGAGATCGATTGTCCAATTCAAGAAACACGAGCCGACGATCAAACCCCGCCTCGGTCCTAATCAGACGCATATCCGTTCGACGACGTCCCCCTTCGCGATACGGATCAACTAGAAGTGCGATGACTCTACTTCTCTGCGACATGACCAGAAAAGTGCTCGCCGGATTGTCGCTCATAATTCTTGTGGGAACGGCAAACGCTGAAGACGTTGTGTATGTCTCGCTTGGGACAACCGGAAAAGTTCAAATCATCGACCCCGCTCAAGACCGTGTCGTCGGTGTCCTTGAACCAGTTCCCGATGTCCACGGACTTGCCGTAACGCCGAACGGAAAATTCATTGTGGCCGGCAGCCTAAGCGAACAAAACTGGCTTCCATCCGAAAACTCGGACGTGCGCCCGGGTCAAAGATCCGTTCAATATGCCGCCACGATCCGCCAACCAATGGAACTGAGGCAAAAAGTCAGTTTTTTAACGATTGCTCGAACTGAGGACGGCGCAATCATACGGCGCATACGAGTACCGGGCGCCGTTCGCCATGTCGCGATAACGCCAAACGGTCGGTTTGCGATCGCAACACATCCCTATTCGAATTCCATATCCATTGTCGACCTTCAGAAGCTGAAACGACTAAACACGATACGGACCGGGACCCATCCGAATTATGTCGCCATAGGGCCCAAGGGCAAATGGGCATACGTCAGCAATACTGAAAGTAATAGTATCAGCGAAATCGACCTGGAAGGCTGGCAGATACGACGCGAATTCTTAACCCAAGACGGCCCCGAGCATATCGTGTTGTCGGCCGACGGGAATACGCTTTACGTCTCCCACAGCAGAGCGGGCACCGTATCGGAAGTTGCGGTGCGGTCGGGTCTGGTTGCCGCCACTCATGAAATCGGCCAAGCCTTGCATGGAATCGACCTGTCCTACGACGAGAAGACACTGTTTATCGCCGCAGAGCGGCAGAAAAAAATTCTTTCCATTGATCTCAAAACCGGCCGGGTTCGAAGTAACAGTTTGCCGTCGACGCCTTACCACGTCTCCACAATTAAGCGCGCCGGAAAGGTGTATATTTCTAGCGCAACCGATCCTGTGGTCTGGGTGTTGCGCCAAGATAGTCTCGAGTTGCTGCGTACAATACGTATCGGCGGTATCGGGCACCAAATGATCTTTGTTCCACCGACCTAAAAGGGTCCGGCGATACGCCGGCACAAACCCACGGGCGACAAACCCGGCCAAGCGAAAGGCGAAATTAAATTGTTTACTCATATTCGTAACAAGGTGCTCAATCTGAGCGTTTCATTCCTTTTCGTGGCAGTCAGCCTAGCAATTTTCGATGTCGGCACAGCGTTAGCGGATTCGAACGGGACCGAATTCGACGATCGCGAAAAAAAGGCCATCGAATCAATTGTCACCGACTACCTGTTGGAACACCCCGAGATCATCTTGCGCGCCCTACAGGTCCTTGAGGAGCGTGAGCAAGCGGCAAAAGCTGCACAAGAAAAGAGCGCCCTCGCCGCCAATCGAGACGCCTTGGAGCGAGACCCTAATTCACCGGTAGCAGGAAATCCAAAGGGCGACGTCACAGTGGTCGAGTTTTTCGACTACCGCTGTCCATATTGCAAACGCGTAGGACCGGTGGTCGAACGGCTCCGGAAAGAAGATGCGAACATCAGGATTGTCTACAAGGAATGGCCGATACTCGGGCCAGCCTCGATGTTTGCCGCAAAAGCGGCGTTAGCGGCACGCGAACAGGAGAAATACGTCGAGTTTCACGAGAAGGTCATGGCGGCACGCACCGTCACCGAAACAAGCGTCCTTAGCGCGGCGAAGGAACTCGGTCTCGATCTCGACAAGCTGCGCGCCGACATGGAGACGCCGGAAGTCGAGAACCACATCAGACAGACTATGGAATTGGCGCGGGCCCTAGGGATCAATGGCACGCCAGCCTTTGTGATCGGCGACCGACTGATTCCGGGAGCCGCGGATTTCGCCGCGTTATCGAAAGCCGTCGCGGAAGCCCGAGCGGATCAACAATCATCGAAGTAGGACTCGGCCCGATTGCGTCCGCCCGAGTCCCGCAAGCGTAGGCGGCCGAAGAAGGCTGGCGCTCGAAGCCGGAAAGTTCCAACGGCGGTATTCACTCGTCTGGGTATGCCCTGGGCGCGGGGCGCAAGCCTATTCGGAGGAAATGTGCATGGTGGCATGGCCAAAGCCGGCGCCGGCGGCGATAAAGGGCCGTTGCTACTCCATGGGATCCAGGAACCCGTTCGGCACGCCAGCCTGTCATTCCTGTCGGCGGGTCAACGCGGCGTCCCGGCACACCATCGGCGATTTGGAAATATGCCGCCGGTCCGGGACACCGGAAAACGTGATACATGCCCGATCGCCGCTTACGTTCCAACATCGCGACGCGCGCCCGGGATAGACTGACAGACGTGGAAAACGTCGGGATCTGGATTTGAAAATGCGTCCTGGCAAAAAATCCAAACAAGGCGCTTCGACCGCGATTCCGACTGGGTTACCGTGCCCGCACGGCCATAAATTCGTCCGTCTTTCCATTCTTATCAAAGCTATAGACAGAATAGCGCTGGGGTTCAGGGCTTTCCATGCCAGGCGAACCGGCTGGCATGCCGGGAACGGCAATACCGTGCGTGGTTGGGCGCTTCCGCAATAGACGCCGAACTGCCTCGACCGGAACATGCCCCTCGACAACATAGTCCCCTACCCTCGCCGTATGGCAAGCCTGGAGACCCTCCGGCACGCCGGCCATCTTCTTGACCACATCGAGGTTCTCCATATCACGAATGGAGACGACGAAACCATGGCTCCGCATGTACTCGACCCATTTGCCGCAACATCCGCAGGAGGGCGATTTGAAGACCGTAACGGCCGTCCCGTTTTCGGCAACGGCGGCCGCGTTCGAAAGGCTCAAGACACCGGCAGTGAAAAACATCAGCGCAACCACCTTGCCAAGGGCGCTAATGAGTACGGTTGGACGGAATCGCTGCATCGCTGTTCTCCATGTAATGATAGGTGCCTCCATTTTGCGCGTTTCTTTACCCTTCCATTCCACGTTCCGGCAACGGATCGGGTTGCGTCATATTCTTTGCTCAGTTGATTTGGAAGTTGCGGCGCCACGTGTTGTTACTCACCTGACCTCGTCGCGTTGCACAGTTTCGTTGCAGATTCTTCGGCTCATATTTTCAACAGTCGAGGTGTCATCTCCGTGCACGCCGGTTGATATCATCATGCCGATTCTGGATAGATTTCGGCCACGTGCTTTTGATGAAGCCAAGGATCGCCAGAATTTCATTGTCCGTTAGATCATCTTTATAGCCGCGCATATCGGTTTCATAATTGCCGCCGACTACCGCCGCGGTCCCGTACTTCGTGATCATGAAAAGATGCCGATCATCATGATGCCAAGTATGCCCCGTCGCGTCATGAGGCGGCGCTAGCAACCGGCCATTGGGCTGCCGTTTACGCCAATTAAATTGGCCTTCCAGATTAGCGCCGTGGCAAGACGCACAGTGTTGCGCATACAGAGTCTTGCCAAGCGCCACCACAGCCTCATCTTCGTAGTCGATCGCCACGGCAACCGGCCCGTTGTTCGACCAGTAGAACCAACCGGCCGCCAGGCCGAGCCCGACGAGACCGCTTATCGCAAACGCCAGCTGTTTCCCCGTTAACCGCATGATCAGCGGGGCACCATAATCGAATTGATAGGTTTGCCCGATATCGACGCGACACCAACGGATGCAAACATCACCGTGCGGGTGACCGTCAACCGGCGCCTGGACCGGAAACTTTCACCATTCAAAGTCTCACTCTCCTCAGCCGCAATGAGTTGCCCACGACCGAGACCGAAGACAGGCTCATCGCTGCAGCGGCTATGATCGGCGACAAGAGAATTCCGAAGAAGGGATACAGCACGCCGGCCGCAACAGGCACACCGGCAGCGTTGTAGATAAATGCAAAAAACAAATTTTGCTTGATGTTGCGCATGGTCGCGTCCGCGAGCCGTCGTGCCCTCACAATAGCCGTCAGGTCGCCTTTCACTAAGGTGAAGCCGGCACTTTCAATCGCGACATCTGCGCCGGTTCCCATGGCGATCCCGACATCGGCTTGGGCCAGGGCAGGCGCGTCGTTCACCCCGTCACCGGCCATTGCTACCCGCGCACCCTCCTCCTGAAACTCTCGGACGATACGCGCCTTATCTTCGGGCAACACGTCGGCGCGAATTTCGTCGATGCCAAGTCGGGATGCAACCGCCCTGGCGGTTCGCTCATTGTCGCCGGTGACCATAACGATGCGCAATCCCTCTGCATGAAGCGATTTCAGTGCTTCCGGTGTCGTGTCCTTTATCGGGTCCGCAACGCTCACCAGTCCGGCAATTCGTCCTTCGACAACGACGAACATAACGGTTTCGCCACGGTCGCGCCGTTGATCGGCAACGTCCGCCGCGGTTTTGCCGTCGAGCCCAAGGTCGGCAACCAATCTTGCATTGCCCAGCGCAACACTCTTACCGGCGACTTTTCCCTTCACGCCCTTTCCTGTAATCGCTTCGAATTCTTGCGCCTTGGACAACGCGATGCCGCGCTCCTCCGCGCCGGCCACGATCGCTTCGGCAAGTGGATGCTCGCTCCCGCGCTCCAGCGAGGCGGCGATACCTAAAAGTTCCGCCTCGTCTTCACCGTCCTCCGGTAGCAAGGCCATGAGCTTCGGTTTCCCGACTGTCAGAGTGCCGGTCTTATCAACTATCAGTGTATCGACTTTCGCGAAACGCTCGAGCGCCTCGGCATTCTTGATAAGCACGCCGGCCTGAGCACCGCGGCCAGTGGCGGTCATGATCGACATCGGCGTGGCCAGACCCAGCGCGCAGGGGCAAGCGATGATAAGGACGGTAACGGCCGCCACCAGCGCATAAGCCATCGCCGGCGCCGGGCCCCATACCGACCACGCGACAAACGCCAGCACGGCGACCAGAATGACCGCAGGCACGAAATAACTTGCGACTAGATCCGCTAGCTTCTGTATCGGGGCACGGCTACGTTGCGCCTGTGCGACCATGTCAACGATCTGAGACAAGACGGTGTCCGCACCGACCCGCCGCGCCTCTATCACCAGCGAGCCGCCGCCGTTGATCGTGGCACCGGTTACACTATCGCCTTGCGCCTTTTCGATGGGAACCGGCTCGCCGGTGAGCATGGACTCGTCAATCGACGATCGACCCTCGATAACCTCGCCGTCTACCGGTACCTTGTCGCCGGGACGGATCCGGAGATGCTGCCCGACCCGTACATCCTCTAGAGGGACCTCTTCGTCCCTGCCGTCCGGACGAACGATATGTGCCGTCTTTGGCGCTAGATCCAACAGCGCTCGAATCGCGCCTCCCGTCCGCTCGCGAGCCCGCAATTCGAGCATCTGGCCTAGCAACACCAGCACGACGATGACCGCCGCGGCTTCGTAATAAACGCCGACATGCCCCTCCGCATCCTTAAAGCCATCGGGGAACACTTCCGGCGCCGCCGTCGCCACGACACTGAAGGCAAACGCGGCACCGACACCCATTGCGATGAGCGTGAACATATTCAGATTGCCGCTCACAACCGATTTCCAACCGCGCACGAAAAACGGCCACCCGGACCACAAGATAACCGGCGTCGCGAGAATGAATTCCGCCCAAACAGCCACGCCTTCGCCGACCCATTGACGTATTGGAAACCCAACCAATGGCCCCATGGTCAGCAAGAGGATTGGAATCGTGAGTACGGCGCCAACCCAAAAGCGCCGGCTAAAATCTACGAGCTCCGGATTCGGGCCAACTTCGCCCGTCGGCACCCCCATCGGCTCCAGCGCCATTCCGCAAATCGGACAATCGCCGGGACCGTCCTGAATAATTTCGGGATGCATTGGGCATGTGAATTGAGTGCCCGCGGGCATTGGCTCAGGGGGCGTTCGCCCTTCCAAATACGCTGCCGGTTCCGCCTCGAACTTTTCATGGCAGCGCTCCGAACAGAAATAGAAGCGCGAGCCTTGGTGCGTGGTGACATATCGCGCGGTGGCGCGCGCGACGTCCATACCGCACACAGGGTCGTTTGCCTCCAAAAATTCATCCGGCGCAGCGGCAAACTTCTCACGGCAACCCGCACTGCAGAAGTGATAGCTGTGGCCTTCATGATCATAGGTCGAACTGTCGGACTCCGGATCGACGATCATCGCGCATACCGGATCTCGAATGACGTTGGTCTCGGAATGACCCAAATCTTGCTGCTGTGATTGGAAAGCCATGTCCGTGTCCCACCAAGAGTAATGCCGTTGGAATTATGCCTCTCAGCCACAGACGTAGCCGTTCCAGTGACGGGAAGGTCAAGACCCGGGAAGCCTCAACCCAACGACATTTCACCACGCGGACAATCCGAGACGGGATGTCGCAGGTCCCGGCGCGAAGATTCGATCTTTGCCACCTGATCTATACGAATTAATTACCCAACAAGAAGTACATTCAGATCCGTCGGATATGATAGATTCATCAAATATTTCCGCTCTAGCCACCCAGGTTTTCCGGTCCTTTCAAGGAGCACAAAAGTGTCCCGCGGCGGCAAAAATACCAACAGTCTCAGCTGCGTTTGCCGCGCACTCTTCTTGACGTTGCTCCTCGTTATGCTGCTGTCAATTCCGATCTACTATTTCGGCGATTCCAGCACGTTCGAGCATCCGTCGATCGCTTCGTTGGACCAGCATGACGATTCTGAACATCACGATCATAGCGGTCACGGACACCGGTCTTCAAATTGCGGCCCGGTATCATGCTCCCCAGCCTCGCCGAATTCAGTGGCTCCAATTGTAGCCCGCTTCGCCACATCCACCTGGGTTCCTATCGACGATACCAAGCATTCGTCGATTTATCTGGATCGCGACCCGCCGATACCGCGCCTAAGCAACTCCAAAGTCTGATTGAATTTTGGGTGGTGAAATTGCCCTTTTACCGGGGTGACGTCACCTGCGTCGGGAACCGCTGAGCCGGTAACCAGCGAAATTTCGCGGTGCATTTTCCAAAATTTCTGACGGCTGTTTGGCCCACGCAATATGTTGTGTCCGGTGGCGTGTTTCAGCCTTAGGGAACACCGCACATACGAACCTTCTTCGTGGTCCTTCGCGCGCTCGTCAACCCGACGAGTCTTTCGTGAGCATATCCGATAGTGCGCCTGATGTTCGGCCACGACGTTGGCCCTTCAACCGGTTTCACCGAGTTCGGTTGAACGTTCGGCGTCAGACGATCGGATTCCAACGTGAAATTCGACCCTATGATTTTCAACTCGAACGCTTTTCTTCTCGCCTTCCTCCCGGTGACCCTATTGGGCTTCTATGCGATAGGGCGGCGTAGTCACAACGCGGCCATTGGCTTTTTGGCACTTGCGTCGTTGTTCTTCTACGCTTGGTGGAACGTTTACTTCCTGCCGCTTCTATTAGGCTCGATCCTCGTAAATTTCGCATTCGGGAGATACCTGGCCAAACATCCGACACGCCCGAAAATTTCTCTGGGGGTTGCCGCGAATCTAGCCTTACTCGGCTATTTCAAATACGCGAACTTCTTCATCGATACGACGAATGTTGCGCTATCGACCGACATAAGCTTGGCACAGATCGCCCTGCCGCTGGCCATCTCTTTCTTCACATTCCAGCAGATTGCTTTCTTGGTGGACGTGTACAAGGGCGAAGCCGAAGAAACCAATCTGCGCGATTATGTCTTATTCGTGAGTTTCTTTCCGCAACTTGTTGCGGGCCCGATCGTTCACCATAGAGAAATGATGCCGCAGTTTGCCCAGGCGGCCCTTTCTCGAATAAGCCTTAGATCCCTAGCCGTCGGCCTGACGCTTTTCAGCATCGGACTAATTAAAAAAGTCGGCATTGCCGATGAGATTGCAGCTTACTCGGACCCCATTTTCCATCGCGCTGAATCGGGTGAAGCCTTGACGTTATTTACCGCATGGGGTGGCGCTTTAAGTTATCACTTCCAAATTTATTTCGATTTTTCGGGCTATTCGGACATGGCGCTTGGATTGGCTTGCCTGTTCGGCATTCGTCTCCCAGTAAACTTTTATTCTCCATACAAAGCCTTCAACATCATCGAATTCTGGCATCGCTGGAATATCACCCTTTCGCGATTTTTGCGCGACTATCTCTATATTCCGCTGGGCGGCAGCCGACATGGCGTTTCGCGGCGCTACATTAATCTAATGGCGACCATGCTGCTTGGCGGCCTGTGGCACGGAGCGGGCTGGAATTTTGTGGTTTGGGGCGGGCTACACGGGCTCTACCTGATTATCAATCACGGCTGGCACGCATTGACGGCGAAGCGTGGTCGTAATCCGAAGGTCCCCTCCGTCGCCGGCCGCATTGCCGGGACACTGATAACGACTGTGGCGGTGGTTTTTGCTTGGGTGTTCTTTCGGGCCGATACATTCAATGGCGCCCAAACAATGATCGTGGGAATGGCGGGCTTAAATGGCATCGCCATACCCGAGGCGGTACTCAACCAGCTTGGTCCCATCGGCAGCACATTGCTCGATTTCGGAATCAGATCGTCTCCGACCGGCGGGTTACAGTTCGGCTCCACCTACCTGTGGGTACTGTTTCTATTCGTGATTGTCTGGGCCTTTCCAAACAGCATCGAATTACTTGCACATCATCGCCCGGCCCTAAACCTGCCAGACTCCGAGCCGCACCAATCGCAATTAACAGGACGGCGCGGCACATGGTCATGGACGCCAGTCCGCGCCGTTGCTATCGGGCTGTTCGCATTCTTGTCGCTCAAAATTATCAATGCCGGGACACCATCGGCCTTCATCTACTTCGTATTCTGATCAATGACTCCAAAAAAATACATACTCGCAAGCACCATCACATTTTTGATTTTGATTATGGGCTGGTTCGGCATTGTCCTGACAATATTGGGCGTACCCACCGTTTCCAGTCAGCCACTTTGCGCCTTGCTCTCCGAAAAACAGCGCATCGCCCAGTCGCTGGTGGCCAATGGCGCGGAGAAACGGCTAATTCTCGTGTCCGGCTCGAGCACGCATTTCGGCCTGTCCGCCTGGACTATCGAAAAGTCGCTCGATATTCCAACCGTGAATTATGGCAGTCACGCGGCGATGCCGCTTTCGGTGATTTTGAGCGGCGTGAAACAGTTTTTGCGCCCTGGCGATATAGTCCTCCTGTCACCGGAATACGAGCGCTACAACGCTTCCGGCCTCAATGATGTAGTGATCGACTATTTATTCTCGTGCGGTGTCGAGGCGTTGCGAAGGCTGCCCGCGAAACAGCAAATCGAGGCGGTATTCGCACTAAGCGCCACACGGGCGGGAGCGGCCGTGGCGACATTGGCCGGCTTGGACAAGATTGCCGAGCGACTTGCGTATATAAACCTTCCCATCCCGTTGGGCGAACGGTATAGCGACGTCATCCAAGTTGGAACGCGCGGCGATGCACTTATCAATAGGCGCGAGGCGATCACGCCCTTGCATCGTGGCCGGGTCGCTCAAGCTGCCGCTTCGCCGCTGAACTTCGATGACACCAGCAATGATGTCCGGGCCATATCGTCCTTTGTATCCTGGGCGGCGGAAAATGACGTAGAGGTGATGGCCACGTGGCCCAATACGGTGAATTTCGCGGAGTACCGGACACCAAAGGCGAAATTGTTCTTTCAGCGAATTCGCGATTTCTATGAATCTCTCGGGGTTAGGGTGGTGGGAACGCCGGAAGCCGTTCTACTCGAACCCGATGCGTTCTTCGATCACCAGTACCATCTGCATCGCGACGCCGTCTTTCGTCGCACGGCCCGTCTCATCCCACTTCTGTGCGATGCCTTAAAGGCGCCGGAGAATATTGAGAACCGCCCGAAGCGACGAACCGATAACGCCAAAATCGCCAACCGCATTAGGAAGAAGCTGTCCAGAAACCGCGAAGTTTGTATGGCGTCGCCTAAGAAATCGCCTTGATTGGCACGCTCGCTGGACCGTCAAATCCACTACGCGATCATGAATGTCTAATCATCGGATTCATGCGAATTTTCATCGCCGTCGTCCCCGTCCTGACCTATCCAGCGCGAGAGGTAGTATCGCTCATAGGCGAAGACCGCGATTATCGCAACGATGGCGGCGGCGACGATAAACGGGTCGGACTGTAGCTTCATCGTCGCGAACACACCGAGGACGACCGTGTCGAGCGCAATGGCGACGATCAGCACCGCGCCGTTCGCACCGATTTGCTCACGCAGACCGCGATAGACGCCGACGTGAACAAGGATATCCATGACCAAATAGAAGAATACGCCCAGCGAAGCGATGCGGCTAAGGTCGAAAAACACGGCAAGAACCGCCGCCGCTACGACCGTATAAACCAATGTGTGCTCTTGGATCTTGCCGGACATGCCAAAATGGCTATGCGGAATCATCTCCATATCCGTAAGCATCGCCAGCATGCGCGACACCGCAAAGACGCTCGCCAACAGACCGGACGCCGTTGCCAAAGCGGCAAGCCCAACGGTGAAGTAAAAGCCGTATTTCCCGAGTGTCGGCTCGGCTGCCTCAGCCAAGGAATAATCCTTGGCCGCGACAATTTCATCGATCGAGAGGCTGGACCCTACCGCGAACGCAACGATCAAATAGACGACCACGCAAATTGCAATCGACGCCGAAATAGCGCGTCCGACGTTTCGATGCGGCGACACGATCTCGGCGCCGCTGTTCGTGATGGTCGTGAAGCCCTTGAATGCAAGGATCGAGAGCGCGACCGACGCCATGAACCCAGCAATCGGAAAAGTCTCCAACTCCTTGGGCGCAGCTTCGAAGGTCAAACCCGACGCCCAGAGCGCCGCGATCCCGAACAAGACGATGCCGCCGATCTTGAGCAGCGCCATGACGAACGAAAACACGCCGACCGACCGGTTGCCGGAGATATTGACGACATAGGCAAATACAATCAGCCCGACAGCGAGCAGCGGCACCAGATATTCATCGGCGTCCAGGTCGAACGGCCTGAGTACATAGGTGCCGAATGTTCGCGCCACGAGACTCTCGTTGATTACCATCGAAAGCGCCATCAGGAGCGAGGCTGCGGCAGCGATCGCTCCCGGCCCATACGACTTCTGCAGAATCATCGCGATCCCGCCCGCGGACGGAAACGCGTTCGACATCTTAACGTAGGTATATGCACTGAAGCCGGTAACCACCGCGCCCGCGACAAAAGAAAGGGGGAACCAACGGCCCGCGAGTTCTGCGATCTGCCCGGTCAGCGCGAAAATGCCCGCGCCGATCATTACGCCGGTCCCCATCGAAATGGCACCGGTCAAGGTGATGCTGTTTTCTTGGTAATCTGATTTCATAAGACGCTCTGGATTTTTTTGATTTGGCTGGTGATGTCTCACCCGCATCGTCGGCCACGGCATTGCGCCCGGCCGACATGTCGGCATTGGTCGGGCACAAACTAAATTTTTCGGAAACTTCAGCCGATCCTTATACGGCTTTCGTCGAGAAACTCGTATGGCGGCACGACGAGATTTTTCGGCGCCGGACCGCGTCGAATTCGACCGGAGACGTCATAGAACGATCCATGACAGGGACAGAACCAGCCGCCCCACTCGCCCCTGCGATCGCCCGGTTTCTGACCCAGCGGGACGCAGCCGAGATGCGTGCAAACGCCCACAACGACCAACCACTCCGCGCGGTGCGTCCGCGCACGATCCGTTTCGGGATCTCTTAAATCCGCATCGTCATCCGCCCGCGCTCTGGCAATTTGTTTCGGCGTCCGGCGGTCGATGAATATCGGGCTTCCCCGCCATTTCACGGTCACGCGTTGGCCCAGGGCGATACCGTCGAGATCGACCTCGACGGTCGAAAGGGCGCGCACATCCGCCGCCGGGTTCATGCTGTCGATCAACGGCCATACGAATGCTGCGGCGCCCACGCCGCCGACCGCCGTCGTGGCCAAGTACAAGAATTCGCGGCGCGTCTCCTTGCCGTTTGAATCGGGTCCCATCAGGCAGATCCTTCCGAAAGCCCCCAGTGACGGGGAAAGAATCGCGGCACTCGCGACGCATAGCGTCGATACGCATCACCGAGGTCAGCTTCGACATCGCGCTCCTCGCGCAATGCCAAGCGCCAGTACATGGCGACCAGTATTGGGAACATGGCAAGCGTTAGAATCGTCGGCCATTGCAGCAAAAAGCCCACCATGATCAACACAAAGGCGACATATTGCGGATGGCGAATCCGGGCATAAGGCCCCGTCATCGCCAATTGGCCGGCTTGCTGGGCCCGGAAGAGCACGCGCCACGCTGCGGATAGCAGAATGAAACCTCCGCCGATGAAAACGAAACTCAGAAGGTGAAATGGTCCGAAATGCGGATTAGCCTTCCACCCGAACAACATTTCGGGCAAATGGCCAGCATCATGCGTAAGCCAATCGATGCTCGGATAATTGCTCTGGAGCCATCCCGAAAGAAAATAGATCGTAAGCGGAAATCCATACATCTCGGTAAATAACGCAACCAGGAAAGCGCTGAACGCTCCGAAGGAACGCCAATCGCGGCTGGTCCTCGGCTTGAAGAAACTGAAGGCGAACAGAATAAAGACGGCGGAGTTGACAATGACAAGCGACCATAAGCCGTAAGATCCAGTCTCCATCGCTAGTCCCTACCGTCTCTCGGCGAGTCTTCGGTGCTATCCCCTCGGCCATGGCCGCCGTGCATGAACAGGTGCATGCCTGCGCACGCGCCCACGAGAAGGATCAACGGCAAATAACCGAGGATGTGAGCCTCGTGTTCTTCCCACAGGAAATATCCACCTATCAGCAGAAAGACCAAAAGGCCCAAGCCGTATCTGAACCGCAAGGATGCAAAAAATCCGGAATTAGCAGTTTTGTTCATCATCGACCTCCCGCTGCGTTGGAATTCACGTGCCCGCCCCTTGGACCATTTGATGACCCTTGCCCTGAATATCGATTACCGTGAGCACGGTCAGACTGTCTTGATCGACAACCCAAATTTTGCCGCGAGCCGCACTGGAAACGTAAAGTTTGCCCATGCCGCTTACCGATAGAAGATGATAGGGTTCGGGGGAAAGCCGCACGTTGCGGGATTGGCCCGTTGCAAGATTTACGGCAACAAGTTTGCCGTCCTCCAGCGCGGCGACAAAAAGTGTTTTTCCATCATCCGAGAGATCGATCCCATGCGGTGTAGACCCGACGGGAATTGTGTTCACGACACTCGCTGACCCTGTCGATATGACGGAAACGGTGCCGTCATCGACGTTGTTTACGTAGAGCGATGAGCCGTCCTTCGACATGACGACATGCTCCGGACTGTTGCCCACAACGATATTCTGCATCGTCGACCAACGCTTCACGTCGACGACGCTCACTGTCTCGTTGCCGGCGTTGCTCACGTAAACTCGATTATTGTCTGGGCTGAAAACCGCATAGTTGGGCGTCGGTCCGGTCGCAACTTCCGCCACTACTCGATACGAGGACAAGTCGATCGCGCTGATTCCGCCCTCGTCCGGGTGGGTTACCACCGCAAATCGCCCATCGGGACTTACGGCCACATGGTGGACGACACCGAACACGTCGATCCGCCGAACGGGCGCCCCGTCAGACGTACGGAGAACGGTAACCGTACTCATCGCAGCCGACGGTTGCTTGCGCTCGGGCGGCGGCAGCGCGTGATGGCTGGCATGCTCATCTTCGGCAACCCCTGCAGGCTTGGCGGGCGAACCGGACTCAGTTTCGCGCTCTGCATAGCTGCCGGCGATCAGGAATCGGCCATCGGGCGTGCCGGCCAATCCGTGAACGGCGGGAATGTCCTTGATCTTTCCACTTACCGCATCTCGCGTGCTGTCGATGACGACGACCTCACCGGCACTACCCAACGGGACATAAATCTCCCCGGCGATGGATGCCGATGAAATAGAAGCGACCGTGACCATCCCCGCAGCAGCGGCCAGGCCGACAATTCTACCCAGCGAAAACACGTATCTGATGATCAAGTTCACGATAATCTCCTTGCTCGGCTCGAACCTTGAAGTCACATCGACGCCATGCCAATGCCAATCGTGGCCGTTTCGGCTTGCAAATCCTCGGCTCGCAGCTGCCTCGGAATTTCCGATGTCATTCTGAAATCAACCGCTTGCGTTCCTCGAATTCCTCTTTCTCAATTTCGCCTCGCGCGAATCGCTCCTCCAGTATCTCCATTCCCTTATTCTTGGCGGCAGGGTCGCCGTTCGAAGATTTGCCGCCGATCGCCCACCTCACGATGAAAACGATCACGGCAATCAGCCCACCCCAAATTAGAACCATCATGAGCCCGCCAAACACCATGTGTCCCCACCCCCAACCATCATGCCAATAAGCTGACTGGGCGGCGGCGCTTCCGAACGAGGCGGGTAGGCCGACCAACGCAAAGCCGAACGCCAACGCGAGCCGTCTTGATCTTCTGACCATATTCATCTCCCGGGTTTAGTCCGCTGTCTGAAACCGTTTAGCCGCCAAACGGTCCGGCGCTTCCTTTGCAAACCGGCCAGGCGAGACGGCGAACTCGGTTCGGCAGGTTTCGGAGCAGAAGAAATAGGTCCAGCCATCGTGATCAACCGCCGCCCCAACTTCGTCGATATCCAAATTCCGCCCGCAAACCGGATCCTTGATATTCATCGGTCCCAACCTCTCATATCCGGCTCAGGAACTGTCGATCCGTTGGTGTCGCCGCGATTGGCGCGGCGATTGTTGTGCTTCCGGTCAAACGGCAGTGTTCAAACGCTCCGAATTTGCGCCCTTCTCGCCCGTCCATTTCCCGATCCACCAAAGTAAAATTCGCCGTCGTTGTTTTCGAACAATCTGCTCTCGCGGAGCCCTTTTTCAAAACGACTGGAGCGTCGATCGCCTCGATACGGCCAAGGTTTCCAAGGCCGTTCGAGAACATCTTTGCAACTGTGGTCCCGTGAAGGCTTTGATTTTTTGTCATCTATGAGTCCTGCCCATCGAACTCGGCCCGGACCATTGAGTGATTTGCGACAAGGCCCGTGGAAAATCAGTCTCGACCGCCCTCACGCGAACCTGGGCGCGAAGTAGTTGTATATCGGCGCGAAAACGAGTGAAACGTACCAGCCGTAGGCGAAACTCTCGGCCAGACCCAAAAGGAAGCTACTCCAACTAATCCAAGAGAAGCCTGGTAAAAGGGGCGCCCAAACCCGATTCATCGCCATATCGGGAAACCAAAGATCGAACAGAACGCAAAAGATGAATGTCAGCGCGAGGAATAACCCCAAGCTCATTCCTAGAGCAGCTACCGGAATTCGGAGATTCCGGCTGGATGGCTGCGCACCGCCAGATTGCTCATAGGAGTTTGCTCGAGACATTACGTCAGGCATAAAACGCTTCCAATCATTATTGCCACCGCTTCGACGCCAAGCCAGGTGACGTTGTACGGCATTGGGAATTTGACAGCGTTTTGTAACCACACGATCACAGCCGGCGGGGCGCTCTGTAACACTTCGTCACAAATGTCCTTGTCGTGACAAACTGTTACAAAATTTTCACCCCTTTCGTCGCGCCAAGAGATATCGTGTCGGAATGAATGCGGCCAACATTCAACCTGCTGGACACCTGTTGATCGTCGACGACGATCACGAAATTCGCGACCTGCTGGCTCGGTTCCTTACCAAACATGGCTATCGGGTTACCGCCGTCGCAGACGGCAATGAAATGCAACGCTCCCTTGCCGATTGGAATTTCGATTTGGTGATTCTCGATCTCATGCTGCCGGGAAAGGACGGTCTGACCCTGTGTCGGGAACTCCGAGCGGAATCGCACACGCCTGTCATCATGCTGACGATGGTGGGGGAGGAAACCGACCGAATTGTCGGATTGGAGATGGGCGCCGACGACTATCTCGCAAAGCCATTCAATCCGCGCGAACTCCTCGCCCGCATTAAAGCCGTTTTACGGCGCGCCAAGCATTCGCCAACCGACCGGACAACCGGGCATCAAATGTATCTCAATTTCGCCGGTTGGAAGATCGATCTCACGCTTCGTCGGGTCGTTTCGCCTCATGGTCACGTCGTCGACCTCAGCGCGGGCGAATTCGATCTCCTCGTTGTTTTCGCACAACACCCAAAACGGGTTTTGACTCGCGATCAACTCCTGGACTTCACCCACGGACGCTCGGAAGCGCCTTTCGATCGCAGCGTGGACATGCAGGTCAGCCGCCTGCGGCACAAAATAGAGGCTAATCCGAAAGAGCCCGAACTGATCAAAACCGTTCGGGGCGGCGGCTATATGTTTGCGGCGATCGTGGACGAAGATGGCTCGACTGATACCTGATACCGTCGCAAGCCGAACGCTTGCAG
Source organism: Alphaproteobacteria bacterium (assembly GCA_965228695.1). Taxonomy (GTDB): domain Bacteria; phylum Pseudomonadota; class Alphaproteobacteria; order UBA8366; family UBA8366; genus JAJFJD01. The sequence goes on from CBDDIB010000001.1 coordinate 393,474, forward strand.
TTCTTATCATCGGGCTAACCGTCTCACATATTTTAAGCATCGCCCTCTATTTCCACGACAGGACGAGTGAGATCTTCTTTAGCGGCGGCGAACACATCGGCGAACGAATCGCCACGATCAGCCGCCTCATAGAGAATTCAACCCCTACGGAGCGCCAAAGACTTGCCGCTTTGGCGGACGGCAAAAAATTGCATGTGCTTTGGACTCAAAGAAGCGCCATAGAAAAAAAATTGGCGCAGCCTTGGAAAGCAACAATCCTCCGCGATGGGCTGTTGAAGCATCTGGAAAACGGAAAAGTGCGCGAGTTCAGATTTCAATATGTCGACAGTGTGGCGGTTCCCATCTGGACCAACCATGCGGAGGAGTTCCATGCCGGTTCGGAAATGGGCGAATCTTTTCTGGCATCGCTGCAGTTATCGGATGCGAGTTGGCTCAACTTTGCGGCTCCAATAGAAAATCCACCTCCGTTTTGGTCTTTCCGACTCGTGCTCTCATTGCTGGTTATGTTGGCGGCGGTTATCGCGTTGTCGGCATTGGTCGTGCATCACCTGGTCAGGCCACTCGCCATATTTTCCGCCGCGGCCCAGCGGCTCGGCACGGATGTCAATGCGCCACCACTAGATGAAAATGGTCCGGAAGAGGTACGCCAAGCCACCCTGGCGTTCAATCAGATGCAGCGAAGGCTCCGCCGGTTCGTCGAAGACCGCACGCAAATGGTCGCTGCGATCGCGCATGACCTAGGAACCCCTATCACACGGCTCCGGCTTCGGGCTGAGTTCATCGAGGACGAGCAAGAGAAACAGAAGGTTCTCGCCGACCTTGAAGACATGGAGAGAATGGTATTCGCCACGCTGTCATTCGCGCGTGACGAAGCCTCTTCAGAACCGCGCGCTGTAGTGGATTTGAATACGCTCATCCGACGCGTCCACGACGCATTTACCGATATGGGTAAATGCGTAACGCTGACACTTAGGCCGGGTCCCGTGCCATTCAACTGTCAACCGGTCGCTTTTCGCCGCGCGCTCTCAAATCTGATCGATAATGCAGTGAAGTACGGCCGTTCGGCTCATGTACACCTGGATGAGGTCGATCAACACATCCAAATAAGGATCGACGACAACGGTCCCGGGATCCCCGAAGAACGACAGTCGGATGTGCTCAAGCCATTTTTTCGGCTTGAGGAATCACGCGGCCGCGAAACCGGCGGAACGGGTTTGGGCCTTACCGTTGCGCGAACCATCGTACACGCCCATGGGGGAGACATCGTCCTGCGAAATAGGCCTGAAGGCGGTTTGCGGGTCGAAATAACGCTGCCGCGGCAGGGAATAGAAGACGGACAAGCCGCGTCATAGAGTCGGTGGAGAATGCACTCGTCACTCAAGCTTAGATTGGTCGTCGGAATAGTAGCTGTCTCTCTGCTCACCCTGGCGTATTGGGTTATGGCGCGAACTGGAGTACTCGCGCTGATCCTTGATGGACAGGCGTTGCGTCAGTGGATTGGAACGATCGGATTTTGGGGGCCGTTAGCGATCATTGGGACAATGACAGTCGCAATTCTCGTAAGCCCCATCCCAAGCGCTCCGATTGCCTTGGCGGCGGGCGCGGCCTATGGCCACACATTAGGAACGGTTTACGTGGTCATCGGTGCGGAGGCGGGCGCCATCGCGGCCTTCGCAATAGCTCGGATTGTCGGCCGCGACGTATTGCATCGCTGGTTTGGAGACAAGGTGTCAGTAGGTCTTCTCGGATCCCAGAATCTCCTTATGGGTATTGTTTTTGCCAGTCGTCTCCTCCCCTTCATTTCCTTCGATCTGATCAGCTACGCTGCCGGGCTGACGCCTCTGTCGTTATGGCGGTTCGCGCTTGCGACCTTCGCCGGGATTATCCCGGCAAGTTTTCTGCTCGCCCATTTTGGTGGCGAAATGACTACGGGCGAGACGGAACGGATTTTGATTTCGGTGTTCGTGCTCGGGGGTATGACGCTCCTCCCCCTCGCCGTCAAATTTGCCCGTGACCGGTTCGCAACCCGGCGACCGGATGGGCACCGAAAGTGATCGGCCGAACTCACCTCCCGATGTTGACGCGAACGCTCTCAGTGATCACCGCCGGACCCGGTGGTGTATTACGCCGACATCTCAGAACCGCGATCGAAAAACCGGTGGGGAGCCTGTCGACGGAACCAAACGGAATAATACCTTCGCATTTCTTGATTTCGAATTGCGGTCCACCCATATCCTGGCAATTGTGAGTCCGGTTGAAGGAAAGTCGCATTGACTGACGTCGGCGAATTCGGAAAGGGCATCTTGCCAATTTTTCGCTCGGTAATTTACGGATTGCTTGTGCTGGCGATGGTTTCGGCGCCGATCTCCTATTCCGGCAACGTCCAAGCATCCGACCTTCAATCTCACTTTTCATCGGCCCAAACGGGTGAATTCGGAACCGCCGGCCACAATAATCGTGACCACAAATTACACCATTGTGGTTCTCTCATCTGCTCGCCTTTCTATAGGTCCGGCTCGTTGGTCGATTACCCGCCGTTTTCGAATTTGTCGAAGATGCAAAAGCCAAATATTGACGACACGCTTGTGAAGTCGCTCTATTTGGATTGCGATCCCCCAGTGCCGCGACGCGGTTTCTCCAAAGCTTAATCCACCCTTCGGGTAGCACTGTCTTTCCACATTGAGGTTGCCGGAACTGACGTCTAGCGACGTTCAGCGTGGGACCGGCTGTGGTTGCTGCGCCCTACCGAAAACACCGGATGCTTTATCCGCACACAAAACTAGGAGAAATCAAATCATGACATCCACTCTTGCAAGGTTATCCATTTATTCAGTTCTCGCGGCGACGCTCGCGCTAACTATTTCCGTCGGTGCCCCCGCGACGGCGAAACCTGGCCGTGGCCATGGGCAAGAATCTGCCATAGGCGAACCGGGAAATGCCTCTCAGGCCTCCCGCACGATCACGATGAAGATGACCGACAATCGTTTCACACCGGGAAAGGTTTCCGTTCGCAAAGGAGAGACGATCCGATTCAAGGTGAAGAATTCCGGAAATTTTGTACATGAGTTCAATATCGGAACCGCCGCAATGCATATCGACCATCAAAAGGAAATGATGATGATGTTCGATCACGGGGCACTCGAGGTCGACAAAATACATCGGGGAAAAATGGCGATGGCTATGCCAAACGGCGCCACGATGCAACATGACGATCCCAACAGCGTCCTGCTCGAACCGGGAGAAACCGCCGAGGTCATCTGGGAATTCTCCACCGATGCCGAGCTTGAATTCGCCTGCAACCTTCCGGGCCACTACGAGTCGGGAATGATGGGTCACATTCGCGTCAATTGACAAAACCGGGCAGCCCGTCCACCGCGGCGGGCTGCCAATTCCTAATATTCAGGAGACAAGAAATGCAGCGCATTCCGCTTAGCGTTTGGGGTTTGGCCGTCGTGACGATCGTGGTGTGGCTATCGTCGACGGCCGGCACTCAAGCTGGGACATATGATCTCACAATCGGCGAGAAAACTATCAACCTAACCGGCCGGGACAGGCCGGCCCTTGCGATCAACAACACCATTCCTGGACCGGTTCTTCGGTTCAAGGAAGGCGAAAACCTCACGATCAACGTTACCAACACACTAAATGTCGACACATCCATTCATTGGCATGGATTGATTCTGCCGTTCGAAGAAGATGGCGTGCCGGGCATAAGCTTCGACGGCATCAAACCGGGCGAGACCCATACCTATCGGTTCCCCGCACAACAGAGCGGCACGTATTGGTATCACAGCCATTCCGGGTTGCAGGAGCAATCCGGCGTCTATGGTTCCATCGTGATCGAACCGGAAAACCCCGAACCATTCCAATTCGACCGGGAACACGTGGTCGTCCTTTCGGATTGGCATGACACCAAGCCGGAACGGGTACTCGGTAACCTCAAGAAGATGTCGGACTACTACAATTTCAGCCAGCGAACGGTCGGCGACTTCTTCGACGACGTATCGGAAAAAGGCCTCGCGGCGACGGTCAAGGACCGAAAGATGTGGGGTAAAATGCGCATGGCGCCCACGGATATCGCGGATGTCAGCGGCTACACGTTTCTCGTCAACGGCAAGAATCCCGACCAAAACTGGACCGGCCTTTTCAAACCCGGCGAGCGGGTGCGGCTCCGATTCGTCAATGCCTCCGCGATGACCTATTTCGATGTCCGAATTCCCGGATTGAAAATGACGGTCGTTCAGGCCGATGGCAACAACGTACAGCCCGTCACCGTTGACGAGTTCCGCATTGCCGTTGCGGAAACTTACGATGTGATCATCCGGCCCGAACACGACAAGGCCTACACACTGTTCGCCGAATCGATGGCCAGGACCGGATTCGGCCGCGGCACGCTCGCGCCACGAGTCGGAATGTCGGCAAAGGTACCCGCTCAGCGAAAGCGCCCACTCCTCAGCATGTCGGACATGATGATGGATCATGGCGGCGTGAACCAAGATTCGATGACAGGAACGGACCACGACTCGATGAAGGGCACGAACCACGGCTCGATGAAGGGCATGGACCATTCGAACATGGGCGCGCCGAAATCGGACCCATTCTATGCACCCAACAGCGGGCTTATGCCGAAGGCCGCAAATGGCGGAAAGTTTCTATCCTACGCTGATCTGAAGGCGCACAAACCGCTCTACGAGGTGCGCAAACCCACGCGCGAAATCACCATCCGATTAACCGGAAACATGGAACGGTACTTCTGGACGATCAATGACCGGAAGTACTCAGATGCAGAGCCGCTGCGTCTGAAATACGGCGAACGTGTCCGCTTCAAGTTCATCAATGAAACCATGATGACCCACCCAATGCATCTGCACGGCATGTGGAAGATGATCGACAACGGATCGAAAAAGTGGAACCCGGTCAAACACGTCGTGAGCATCGCACCGGGCACGACCGTCTACACCGAAACCGAAGTCGACGCACCGGGCAGGTGGGCGTTCCATTGCCACCTCATCTATCACATGGCAACGGGCATGTTCCGCGAGGTGATCGTTGAAGGCGGCCCGGACGCCAAACAAGCCAACGCCGGAGGCTAACGCTTATGTTTCGCAGTAAATCATGCGCATTCGCCATCGCGCTCATCCTGGCGGCGGTCAACTATGTAACACCGGCCAAGGCTGAAAAGCTCGATGATGAGTTCTTCACCTTGGTCAAAATCAGCCAACTGGAGTACCGGTTCCAGGACGACAACGATATCCTGTCCTGGGAAGGGCAGGGACGGATTGGAGACGACAAGAATAAGCTTACTTTCAAGACCGAAGGCGAATACGTCCCTAAGGAAGATGTATTCGAGGGAGCCGAGGTACAATTACTGTACCAAAGGTTGATCTCCGATTTTTTCGATGCGCAAATCGGTGTCCGGCACGACATAAAGCCAAACCCGTCACGGACGTTCGGCGTAATCGGGGTCAACGGGCTGGCGCCCCAATGGTTTGAAACGGATGCCAGTTTCTTTGTGAGCAACAAGGGCGACGCCTCGGTTCGGCTGGAGGCTGAATACGAGATGCTGCTTACGCAGCGTCTCGTGCTTGAGCCGTCCGCCGAATTGAACGTCGCCTTTTCCGACGACGAGGCGGTCGGCGTAGGCGCGGGCTTAAGCAATGCCGAACTTGGTTTGAGGCTGCGCTACGAAGTAACGCGCAAATTCGCCCCCTATATCGGCATCAACTGGGAGCGAAAAATCGGCAAAACCGCCGATTTTGCCCGTGACGAGGACGAGGATCCTGATGTCCTTTCCGTCGTTGCCGGCATCCGCGCCTTCTTTTAACGGAATCGCGTACCGGACGGGTAGATCGTTCCAACCCGTCCGGTGCTCGACCGCCGGCCATTGCTCCATCGCAAGACATGTCTTAGGATTTAACCGGGAGACTTGCGATGAAACGTTTTCAAACGGTTTTGATCGTAGTTGTGGCGCTCATAACGTCCAATAGCTTAAGTCATGCTAGTCGCCACAATCAGGAATTACGACACCTCGACAGCCTCGTACTCCTTGTACAGGCATATGACGCGACATCGACGAGGCAATATGACAGGGCGCTCGCGCTCTATACGCGCGTGATCAAATCAGCCGCTTTGTCGCCGGAACATTTGTCCAACGCCCACCGCGGTCGAGGCGACGTCTATTTTGAAAAGGGGGATTTTGACAGCGCGATCGGGGATTATGAACGCGCGCTTACGATCGACCCGCACAACGCGGCGGCGTATACCAACCGAGGAAATATTCGGTTCCACCGGGGTTCGTTCAGCTTGGCGTTGGAGGACCTGAACAGCGCCATTATACTTAATCCCCGGGATGCCGTCGCCTTTCAGAATCGTGGCAACGTCTATTTTTATTCGGGCCAATATGGTAAAGCGGCAACCGATTATCGTCACAGTCTGGCGTTGGATCCCGCAGATCTCTTTTCCGCCATTTGGCTCTACCTCGCGACTGCACGCAGTGGAGATGACGGACGAAGCCAGTTGCGCCAGCATAGTATCGACAAGAATCTACTCCATTGGCCCGGCCCCGTCGTATCCCTCTTTCTAGACAATATCTCGTCCGATGAACTCGTAAGTATTGCCACCGGCTTCACGGATCGGGAACAAAGCCAATTAATCGCCGAGGCGTATTTCTATGGCGCCGAGTACCACTTGCTGCATCGCCACGTCACCGAGGCGATAGAGATGTTCGAGCGCGTCGTCCGGGAAGGTGCACCGCCACTGGTGGAACTTACCGTTACGAACGCCGAGTTGGAGAGAGTGAAGCGTTGAGGGCCTGTCCGATTTTACCGCTTGGCGACGCTATCGCTAGCCGGCTTAGAACACCGATACCCCGGCTACCGCATTAACACGTTGTTTCCGGTGCGACCGCGACGATGCCGATCCGGTTTGAGCAAATTTTGAAACCGCGATGCCGGTAATCTGAAAATCAAAAAATTTTCGTTTTTTTTGGAACCTTCCCTCGCTGGAAGGTCGTTTTTTACGAGAAGTGATTTTTATCAAGAGCAGTACACCGGAGGCGAACCATGTCTTATTGGCGTTTCAGCGCGATGATCGCCACATCGACGCTCGTGATGTTCGGGCTGATGTATTTGAACACCTATCTGTGGACGCACCTCTTCTTCAGCGAAACGCGGGCCTACATGGCTGTTTTGATGGGGGCGACAATGGCGATCATCATGCTGGCCTTCATGCTTTCCATGTACGCCAATAAGACGATTAATTCGGCGATCTTTATCGGCGCTGCTGTCGTTTTCGCCGTCGCGCTCTGGCTCGTTCGCAGCCAGATTACCGTCGGTGACACGAGTTTCATGCGCGCCATGATCCCACACCACTCCATCGCCATCATGACCTCCAGCCGGGCAAACATTTCGGATCCCCGCGTGAGCAAACTCGCCAACGAGATCGTCTATGCCCAGGATAAGGAAATTGCCGAGATGCGTTACCTGATCGCCAGTATCGATAATTCTGGAGACGCAAAGCGGCAGGATAGCAGCAAGCCGGTACGGGTCGTGAGCCTGCAGGAAGCGCTTTCCACCGCGGAAGTGGCCGTTCTCGACCCGGAATTCATGAGTAAGGCCGATATCGGCACGCTGTTCCCCGACGGCGCCCGCTGTACATTCACCTATACCGAAGACAGCCCGCCGGTGCTTGCCGCCGGCCATCAGGAGGACAGCGCATCGGGGTTGCTCAAGATCAGCGGCGATTTGGTTCGGCTGGAGACCGATGCCGCATCCCTGACGCGCGGGCCGACGCTGTCGGCGCAAGGCATTTCCGTCCGCGTGGTTTCGGCCGGCGGCGCCGAATTCGACGCATGGGGAGCAGAAAAGCAGGAAGCCGATCTCCTGATCGAGCTTGAAGCCGGTTTGAAGGCCGGGTTCCGCGGGTTTTACGCCTGCCGCACCTAACGAAGCAAATTGACGGAAGCATATTGCCATGTCTGAAACTACCGAAGCGAAATCCGCCGAACTCTATCGCATGGTCATGGATGAACATGTCTGTCCCTATGGCCTGAAATCGAAGGACCTGCTGGAGCGGCGTGGCCTCGACGTGAAGGATCACCCGCTGACCACGCGTGAGGAAACCGATGCTTTCATGGAAAAACACGGCGTCGAAACCACGCCGCAGACCTTCATCGACGGGGAACGGATCGGCGGCTACGAATCATTGCGCGAGTATTTCGGGGAAGAAGTAGAGGACGAAGACGAGACCACCTACCAACCGGTGATCGCGATTTTCGCGGTGGCGGCCCTGATGGCGCTCGCCCTTGGCTTCGGCCTTTACGGCACGGCGCTTCACATACGCGTCTTCGAGTGGTTCATCTCTATTTCCATGTGTTTCCTCGCCGTCCAGAAACTACAGGACGTCGAGAGTTTTTCGACAATGTTCTTGAACTACGACCTTTTGGCGCAGCGTTGGGTCCGATACGGCTACGTCTATCCGTTCGGCGAAGCCTTGGCGGGCATTCTCATGGTTGGCGGGATATTGAGCGTCATATCCGTGCCCGTGGCGCTCTTCATCGGTACGGTCGGCGCCGTATCCGTATTTAAAGCGGTCTATATCGATAAACGGGAGTTGAAATGCGCGTGCGTCGGCGGCGGCTCCAACGTGCCGCTCGGCTTCGTTTCGCTGACCGAAAACCTCATGATGATCCTGATGGGCCTATGGATGGGTGCGAAGGCGCTCGGTTGATCACGCATCGGGCGGATTACGGGGAAGATCGATCTTCCCTGACGTCAACAGCAGGATCGGCTTTCTGTAGTGAAACGGTAATCACATGACAGCGCGATCCGGCGTTCCCTAATCTGATTTCTTTCGAACCGTCGTCTCGAACGGCGCACTTTATCTATGGTGCTGTAGGGGTAGAGATGGAAACTCAGGTCGCGGTCTCTAACGGCGAGCCGCCGAGCGCAACGAGCAATGCGTGAAATTTTCATCTAGCGTCGATCCAGACGGCAATTTCACAACATCGTTTAGATAGAAAAGGCCGGCACGTTAAACAATTAATCACACGGCAATCCGTCACACGAACCAAGCCCCAACACGAATTCTTTGGCATTTACGTCCTATCCGAACACGAAAAAGCCTCCCTTATGGGAGGCTTCGTTAGTCGTCGATATGTATTTGGTTGCGGGGGTAGGATTTGAACCTACGACCTTCAGGTTATGAGATCGTTTAAGCCCTCTTTCCCGACATTGGACCGAGCTAGCTGTACTTAGATAAACTGCTGAACAAAAGGGGTTATTTTGACGCTTTCGGTTTGATAGACTATGCGGCAGATAGCGTGAATTTGCGTCCAAGTGGTACCCATACGGTACCCAGAACGGGCCGACGCGAGACACGATCGGGAGCCGCAAAATGCCGAAACTCACCAAACGTCTTGTCGATTCCCTGAAGCCGGAAGCGTCCGATGTTGTGCATTGGGACGATTCACTATCGGGCTTTGGGGTTCGAGTGCGCCCGACCGGCCGAAAGTCCTACATCGTCAAATGCCGCTGTCGTGGCCGTCAGATCAAAATGACGATCGGCACCCACGGCCCCATAACTGTTGAGCAAGCCCGGACCAAAGCGCGGGGCATCATTGCCGAGGCAAAGGCAGGCCAAGATCCGTCCGCTGAGCTTTCCCGGATGCGAAAATCGCCAACGATGAAAGATCTGGGTCAGCGGTTCCTAGACGAATATGTCCCTACCCATTGCCGGCCTTCCACTGAGCGCGAGTATCGTCGGTCGGTTGAGCTATTCATCAATCCGGAAATCGGGACACGGAAAGTCATCGACATCGAGCGTACCGACATCGCCAAACTGCATCATGGCTTGCGCGACAAGCCATACCAGGCCAATCGGACGCTCGGTGTGCTTTCGAAGATGTTCAACCTTTCAGAGGTTTGGGGCCTCCGCCCGGACGGGTCGAACCCTTGCCGGCACGTAAAGAAGTACAAGGAGGAAAAGCGCGAACGTTTTCTCTCCGACGAAGAGTACAAACGGCTTGGCGAGGCGCTGCGTAAAGCGGAGGTCGAGAGGACCGAGACTCAATCGGCAATCGATGCAATCTGGCTGCTCATGCTGACGGGCTGCCGGCTGAACGAAATCATGACGTTGAAGTGGGCATATGTAGACGTCGAAACGAAAGAGTTGCGCCTTCCCGACTCCAAAACCGGAGCCAAAACCGTTCATCTCGGCACTGCGGCGATCAATCGGCTCAAAAAGGTCAAGAAGCTCGAGGACAACAAGTTCGTCATTACAGGGAAAAAATCTGGAGGACGCCTCACAGATCTTCAGCATCCCTGGAGACGCATTCGAAAAACGGCCGGCTTGAACGATGTGCGGCTCCACGACCTTCGGCATTCTTTCGCGAGCCATGGTCTTATCGTCGGCGAAGGACTGCCCATGATCGGAAAGTTGCTGGGGCATTCGCAAATCCAGACAACGGCCCGCTATGCCCATTTGGCGAATGATCCGATCAAGTCGGCCGCCGACCGTATCGCCGATGGGATCTCGATGTCAGCGGCAGCCTCGTGACTGTCCTCCAGTCCAGTGCCAAGGCAATCTGATGGCCAAACTGTAGAAATTTCGTCGAGGGCCAATCCGGCAGAGTCCACCTGCTGATACCGCTGGGTGCGTGGGCTGGATTTGACTGGTCCAGACTCGCGGCGGTCGATGGATTGCTGCCAGTAAACAGCCCGCATACCGCCTAAATGTCCTCCTGGACCACCCCGAACAGCCGATAGACGAGCACCCTGATCTCGTCGTCGCATGCCGAATACTCATCGACGACGCTGATGACAAAATCCGCCTGCTCGCGGGAGTGCCGGGGCAACCGCATCGCTCTCTCAAGTTCTTCCGGCGTCAGATACCGCTCCAGATAGCCATAAGGATCGACACTGCGTTTCAGGAATTCAGTTAAAAATAAGCGCCAGTGCATGCGTGCGCTGCGTTGGCGATGGGCATCCCAGCACCGCCGATAGTCTGCGACTTCCGGCGGTGGAGCGGTTTCGGCCTCACGAAGCAACCAGTCGTAAAAGGTATGCACCCGCGGATAATAAGCCTGCACGACAAGCCGGACGTCGATCTTATCTGCACAGCTATCGAGATAGCCGCGCGCCCGCACGTTCCAGCCCGGGTTTGCGGCTCTCAGTTCGTCGCGGCTAAATACGTAGTGCGAAGTTGCCGCCGGGCCGGAGTCGCGGATCAGCCAGTTGGCCTCCACCATCAGCAGATGGTGAAGCGCCGTGCGCAGTCCACAAACAAAATCATGAAGCCCATCGTCTCCGAAGGTGCTGGCGATCTGCCCTTCTAGCTCGGGATGTACCCATCGTGCGCGCAGACGGCGGCAATGGTCCTGCAAGCTGTGCCCCAACTCTGAATAGGTGAAAATCTCCTTGCGAATACGGGCTTCGAGAATAGTCAGTTCGTCGCGGTGGGAGCGGTAGCCGAACTCGGGACGGCGGCTGAACGTGTCGAACGCATCAAGCGCAGCCGTCAGGTCAGCAAAGGCCTGATCGAAGAGCTGTAACGCCGTCCGGATGGAACGGATTTTATCCTCAAGGTCAAAGCCGGGGTGCGCACGCAGCACATCAAGGGCGTCAGTCACGAAAAGCGTGGCAACGGCATCCCGGACCTCGTCGGGAACGGGTATGGTCCCGGCAGCAAGCGCATCGCGCACGGCTTCCTTGTGCCGCCGCTTGCGCTCCTCCTCGCCTCCGAGAATTTCTCGCAGTTTATTCTGATCGTGCATGTTCATGATTCTTCGAACAATTGTACCAAGCGAATGGATTTGCCGCACGAAATCTGTCAGTGAAACAGTGCCATCCGCTAGCGGTGACAAAAAGGGGCGGCGCGGGTTGGAAGGCCCGCGCGGCCGCGCAGATGGCTATGGAAGCCGGGCCGTGCAGGACAGCACGGCCCGGCTTCGAGAGAGTTACGAGGCTTTCTCAAACAGCTTACCGGACGCCTTCCACTGCTCGATAGCGGGCAGCCCCTTGCGCTTGGTGTAGCCCTGCATCGGGAAACGCATGTAGCGCGGCAGCCAGCCCTCCACCTTCGTCCGGCCTTCGGTTCCGCCAAGGCAAGCCTTGATGATGTCCTTCTGCACCTTGGCCGTACCGACCACGTTAGCGGTTGCCGATCTTTTCCCGGCGACCTCGGCCAGCATGGCGTTGATCGCGGGCTTGTCGCGCAGCAGGTCGAAAAACACATCCTCCGGCTGCCACCACTGGCCCATATCCACCTTGAGGATATGGCCAAGGGCCTCGATCACGGCGGTGCCCGCGCTCAGGCTTTCGCCCATGACAAAGGCAAGGATGCGCATGATCTCCGTATCGCCAAGCTGCATTAGCCGGGCGAACACGGCGGTCAGTTCCGGGCCGCTGCCGAACGGGCTGTCATTCAGCAAAAACGCGCTGTCGTCCTCTAGCTGTAAAAGCGTGGTGACCGCATCACGCTCCTTGGCGAACGCTCCCTGTGCCTTGCTGTCCCTGATGCTGGCGGCAATTGCCGCACTGCCGTTCGCCTTCTGCATTTCGGGGTCGACCTGCCACAGGCCGGACCCGGCGATCACATGGGCGACCATGAGGCGCAAGGCCACCTGCGGGACTTTGAGCAATTCGGTACGGACGGCGTTGTGGCGGTGCAGGTCGCAATAACGAATCGCGGCCTTGGTCAGTTCCGGCTTGGGATCGGCTTTGAGTTCGCCGCTGGCCTTCGCCGCCGCCCGGTCGAGGCGCTTGGCCTCCTTTTCTTCAATCCAGCCTTCGTGGAACTCGACCTCGCCGCTGCTGCGGCATTGGATATAGACCTTGCCGCCGTCCTTCTTGCCGCGCTTGACCTTGTCGTAGCGGCCAAAGTAGTCGGCATTCTCCAGAATGAGCACATCGGCCCAGCCGCTTTCGAGATAGCGCTGCTGGCGCTCGATCACCGCTTCCATTTGCAGCTTCCAGAACGCCCCGGCATCGTCAAAGAACTGCTCTTCGCCGAACAGGTCGCCGAAGATGGACGCCCGCGCCACCGAACAGCCACGCCTTGAGCGCCCTACCTGTCGGGGCGCGATCCTTGGGATCGCGGAAGCGCTTGAACCAAGCCCTCTGCTGGCTCTTGCCCGCCATCGTCAGGGTGCGCATGGTTTCGGCGCTGATGTCGCCGCTGCGGTAGGCATTCAGGATCGGCGGGTGAAGATTGGCAATAGCCAGCCGCTGCCCGACCAGCCGTTCCGTCACCCCGAAATGCGCGGCAATGTCGGCGATGCTACGCCCCTGATTTTTCAGGGCGGCAAAGGCTCTGTACTGGTCAACCTCGTCCATCGGCAAGCGGGCGATGTTCTCGGCAAGCGATGCCTCGATGGCTTTGGCATCGTCACCGTCCTCAAGCACAATGCAGGGCAGCGGATCGAAGCCGCCGTCTTCATCGGCAATGACCTGACAGGCTTTGCGGCGGCGCTGCCCGGCGACAACTTCAAAGCCTTCGCAGTTCGGGCGCACCAGCAATGACTGGATCACGCCGAGGCTACCTCTTCGCGCCATAGCCTGCCTCCTTGCCGTGAATGCGGTGAAACCGCGTCAGACAGGAGATAAGGACGGCGACTCCGGGCGATCCTCGCGCTTTCCTCGCGCTATCCCGTGCGCTGGTTCGAGCCCGACCGCCGGAACCCGGTCTGATGGCACGCAGCGGGACTAACCCGCTGGCCTTCCTAGCTGTGATATGCCTCGTTCACCGGCTCGGAAGCCGCCAGGCAGGCGTTCAGGATCGTAAGGGAATGCCTCAACAGCTCAGCGCTTCTTTCGGGTGCGAACCAGCGACCGTTGAACTTGCCGCCATGAAAAAGGTTGTTTCTAACCCGGCGCACATAGAGCAGGACACGGTCAGATTGAAGATCGGTTTGGGGAGGAGCCGCATCCCAACTTAACACGCCGTCTTCGACCATCTGCTTGTTCGGTGGGTGTTCAAGCATATAGGCAACGGCTTCCTTGAGCGCTTCGTCTTGCGGCTCATCAAAGATCGCGGCAACGGATACGGCGAAGCCGCGCCAGTTTGGGTCGGCGGGACCGTCACCGTTGTGAAATCCGGCGGCCTTCAGCGCATATTCAAAACGGGCGAATGTCCTGAATAAATTCGTAGCCAGCATGTTAAGTTCATGTTCCATCCGCTAAATGTATCTCGTGTAGTCGGTGCTTATAGCCTGGCCTTCTTCTAAATATTTCAGGACTTCGCCGACCTTACGCGCCGCCCGGATCGGGATCGGCAGCCGCTGATTCATCTGTGTCGAGTTCCAGTTGATCTTGGTCAGCGAAAAAACCTCATCGGCAATCTGCGATATCGTGCTGTCGCAGCTTTCATGGGGGCAGAGCAGCAGAGGTCGCGGATCGTATTGGCCCGGATAGGTGCCGTAATAAGGAATGCTGCCGTTTGTGTAGAGCAGGCCCTTGCCGGCAAGATTTACGAACGTGCCGCGAAGCACCGGATAGTTGCCGTCACGCAAAATTTTCACCGCGTACGATTCCTGGACCCAGACCAGGTCCCGGAGTTCGGTACCGGCCTCATTAAGCGCCTTCAAAGTGCCTTCCGCCTCATCGCTCCGGAAGCGCGAGGTCTTCAGGACAATCACGCGCGCAGGGAAATGTTTATGGTGGTTCTTGTAAGCCGAGAGCACCTGAGAGGTCAGCTCATAAGCATCGTTGAAGGTCATATAAGGGTGCCGGCCGCGGCTTTCGGTCTGGGCGCGCTTGCCTTTCAGAATAAAACCGCGGCCGCGCTCATCGAACATTTGCGCCGCGCTCGTAAAGAGCTGCTGGCCGCCGGCTTCCCGGTAAAAGCTGATTCCAACGTAGCAAGCCGCGTATTCGCCCTCGCGCGGCATCCGGCGCCACGGAATGCGGCCGCTACCCTTGTAGTAGAGCGTCGTCATCAGGTTCCAGGTTCTGTCAGCCTGATCCTGTATGTCGCGGTCGCGACTTTCCTTGATCTTTCGAGGGATCGATGCCTTCTCATCGAGAACATCTTCCCAGACGATCTGGATTGGAAAACTCAGGCCCATGGTTCTGGCCTTGAGCATGCCCCGGAAATTCGGGGCATCCGAACCGCTGCTGTCTTCTTTCTCGGTCGTGCTCTTTGAATCGACCTTGGCGTTCCAGACACGCTCGATCAAAGCGACGGGAAGCGCGACGATCGCCACGTCCGGCCTGTGGCTGCTGTCATCGAGAGTCTGCAATTCGGAGACGATCTCCGCGACGGCCATCTCCACCGCCTTGTAGTGGTCGGGTTCCTTCCTGATCTTCTCGATCTTGCTTTGAGGCAGGGCCGCCGTCGCGCCGTCCTCTATCTCAAACCGGCAACGGAAGGGGTTGTTATTGCCAAGCCCCGGAAAGTCCGGGTGCAGGTTCGGGTGCTTCTCGGTTTTGCCCTTGAATCCCGTCGCGGCATCGGCCAGGAATTTTTGTGTATCTTCGACTGTCTTGGCGCTACCGACGACAGCAAGCCGGATCATTTCTCCCAGTGGCGGCTGCAGCGGTCCGGCTTCGACAAGCCCCAGACGCGGGTCCGGGTGGTGATGCTGGTCACCAAACTCCAGTTCCGGCTCTTCGAATATCTTGCTTTCGAAATCCATTAGACAGCGAGCCTTTGCTGGTCATCGGGCTCTTCGGCCTTTTTCTTCGGCGTGCCCCAGACATCTTCGGGCACCCGCGTTTCGAGGGAGACCTGTGGTGGTTCACCGAACCGTAGACAGGGCTCGGTCCCGGCGTCTTGCTCAAAGAGATCGCCTTTGGCGCGATCCGACTGCGTGAGAAAGCGGTGCCACATGATGACCTGCCCGCGCAGCGAGGCGCTGTTGTCCATCCGTTTTTTCCCGGACAGCAGCGCATGCGGATAGGAATGCGGCGTAAATCCGTTGGTGGTGAAGAAATAGGTCGGCGTGATCACCAGGAACCACTGATCGTCCAGCAGCTCGAACCGGGGAACGAACGCGTGGTGACGCACAAAGTCCACGCGCCCCTCTTCCTTCTTGCTGGTGATGACGTTGACCACGTCGGCGCTGGTCTTTTTCTTCGACGCTTCATAGGGGAATGTGCGCGTTTCATTGGCCCGAAGCGCCCTGAAATAAAACAGCTTGTTGTCCTTGTGCCAGCCCAGGTCTTCCCAGACCTGGTGCTTGAGTGCGTTTTTCAGCAGGAACGCGAAGTGGTTTTGTTCATCGAGGTCTTCGTGAAACGCGAGATAGCTCGTCTCGATGGCTTCGACCTGATCAAGATCGACAATATCGCGGCACGGTGATGTCCGCGGATCATGGAATGACCAGAACGATCCGCCGCGTATAACCCAGTCGAAGCGCGCGGGCTCATCGCCGTCAAGCAGGATCGCGGCGGCCTTCTTGCCGGTATGGGGTGTTGAGGCAACGTAGATTTCCGGGGGCAACGTGATAGGCAGAATATTGACGAGCGCTTCCTCGCCGCCGCCAAGCGGCGGAACGTAGTAGCCAAAACCAGCCTTAGGAACTGTAAGGGCTGCGAGGCGGTCCACAGCATTACTGTCGAGAATGTCGCGTTCCTTGCTGAATCGAAGCCGGCGCTCGCCCTCTGTGAAACCGTTCGGCACCTCCTGCCAGTAAAAGGTTTCATCCGAGCGCCGGTAAAGGACGATAATCACGGGCAGGTTCGAACCGCGCCAGTAATCCAGGTCTTTATTTCTTAGAAGATAACTGAAGCCCTGGTCATCTTCCGATGTATATATGCCCGACTCTGTTGCCTTCACCTGGACAGCAATCATCCGCGCTAGCGGCCGGCCATCATCCATCACCTCGGCAATACCGTCGATGCCGGCCTCGAGTCGTGAGCGGCCGTCAAACTGAAAGCCGATATTGAGAAACCGCAAGCGCGCTGCCGCCTCGCCGATTTCCCCGAGCATCTGGCTGGATGTAAGAATCTTCGACATATCTCCATCATAGAACAATCTAAGAACATTTGGTATCAGATTGTGCCTGCTACATGCCATGGTTGTGGGCAACTTACGACCTCGGCATGAGGTATGATCGCTGCACCGGGGTCGGGAGCCGCGTCTTCGCTATAAGGAAGCGAGAGAGAGTCCGGCCTGCTGGGGTTCCACCGGACATACCCGAAAAAACAAGAAGAACAGACAGCCTTCAACCAGCATCCTGCCTTTGACCCGCGTTCAGCGCGAACCCGTATCGGTGCGCCATCGGGAGTCGAGCGGTCCCCAAAGAATTTGATGAGGGTCGCGCCGCGCGGCCTCGATCTCTTTTGCGGTGACGGCATAGCGCAGGAAATTGCCCTCGTGGTCCTCAAGGCAGGTAAAAATTCCTCCGCTCTCATGCAGGATTTTCCTGGGATCGGCGTAGGTGCCGCGTCCGATCATCGTGGCAAGCCGTTCGGGATCGTGGTGCTCGTACAGGAATGGGTCGAAAGCGCGCGGCGTCTGCGTCTGCGCGATAACGGCGCCCAAGGGCTTGTTCCAGTAATACTGGACGCGCAGCGCATCTTCGTGAAGGACGGTGTGGTCGTAAAATATCCGCGCCACCAGCTCACCGAACTGGATGGGATGCAGCTTTTCGCAAATGATGTGCTGGAATCTATGAAGCCGGAACTGCCGATGGACGCCGCCGTCAAAGGCGCAAATAAGGCCGAGGTTGCCTGTCCGCAGCGCAGCTCCCAGCGTAATCAGATTGTCGAAGAAATCGAACGCTTCGAACCTCGTGTCGCGCGTGTCGATCTCGACAATATAAAGCGAATAAGGCGGCCCGTAGAAGAATTCCGGGAACGGCGGATCGCCTAGATAGCATGAATGCATGTCTTTGCGCATCGCATAGGCGCGTTCGATCATGCCGAGATAGGCGATGCCCGGCATAAAGTCTTTCGGAACAACACTGTCCGGGACAGGATCATCGCGCGTCCGGTGATCGTGGGAAGCGTGACCCTTTCGGCACAACAGCCAGAAGATTTTGCCGAGCCAGAGCGCAAGAAGTTCAGGATCAAGCTCCTGCACAGCGGCAAAGGCATCGCCGGAACGCACGCGGCGCGAAATCTCCGATTCCAGGCGGCCAAAACGATGATGATTGCATTTCTCGCAAATATCGACCCTGACGCTCTTGTAAGTCCTGCCGGCAAAGTTGGGGAGCGTCAGCCGCGCCGTTTCCAGCTTGTGATGTTTTTGCAGCCAGCGCGGAAAGATATGCTCCTGCGTCTTGGAAACCCTGCCGAACTTGCGCCCGCACAGCGGGCAGTGGGTTGCAATATCCCGCAGGGCCAAAACATCGCTTATCATCCGCAGGGACATGATCAGTCAGGCATCCCGTCAGTGGGGTCGAAATCGGATTCCCCGCCGCTGATGCCGGCAAACACGTCATCGTCTTCCCTGTATGACTGAATCGCGGCGACAACCGCCCTGTTGCTCTTAACGATCGCTTCAACCAGCTCTTTGAGATAAGCCGTCGTTTCAGCGGTGGCACCTATATAGCCGGCACGGATCAGGTCGAGAAAAGGCCCTTGCCGCAAGTAGCGGCCGGCCAGACTCTCAAAACTCACGCGGACCGCACCGCGCGGCCCTTTACATGACGGATCAGCCCGCTGCCGCTCAAAATGATCTATCGGCATAACGATCCCGGCATTGCCGAGTGCGCCGCCACGCTTGACGAACTTGATATAGAAAACCTGCGAATTGAGACGGTACTCGTACGGACCAGGCGGATGTTGTTTTGCGAACTTGCGCATCCGTTTGATCTCGGAGTCGAGGTTGGCATCCGGGCGATAAACCCAGTCAGTATCCCGGTCCTTGCGCTTGTGAGGTTCAAGCATTTTGTACTGGACCATCACAATGTTCTGGCGCGTCGCATTGACATAGATGAGATCGACGCCGAAGACCTTTTCAAGCGGGCGGCGGTTGGCGGTGAAGACTTCAAGCCGTTCACGCCCCTTCTCGAACACGGCCCGGCCTGTGATGTCGCTGCCGGTCAATTCGTAGTCAGGGAATGTGCGGGCGTCGTGCTCGACGACGGAATCTTCCATGATGTTGACGCGGGCGAGCGCTGTGTCCTGGTTCCTGGCGAGTTCAAGCGAGACAGCCTGATCGCCGGGCGACAGGCCGAATGCGCGCAAGGCCGTGTGCACCGCATCTTCTTGGAAGGCATCCATGCTACGGAAATATTTGGGGGCTGAAAGCGACGCGACGGCCGCGCGCATAGCACCGCGATTTGACTCGATGGCGGCGAGCTTCTCGACCAGATGAGCGCTGAGCTTTGGCGATAAAGCGATAACGGATTCGCGAGAATCCAGCCTATCACGAAGATTGCGCGTATGGGCGTTGTCGGTGACAAGCTTGATAATTTCAGATTTTGACGACGGCTGGATATGCTGGGCGCGCTTGACCTTGATCCGCGATTCCAGCGTTGTGATGGCGCTGCGCGAACTGGCCAGCCCGAAATAAACTTCACTGCCGTCGTCGCCCTTGCCGATGACGAGGCAGGCAGTCGGTACGCGAACCTTCTCGAACAGCTCGTGCGACCGTGCGATTGTGAACTCGTTGGCGCCGCGTCGTGACTCACGCAGGCGCGACCATTCCTCACTGTCAAACTGAAACACCACGAGGGGCTTCTTCTGCACGAGTCGTTTCAGGTTTTCGAGCCACTCATCTGACTTCTTTTTTCTCTTCTTCGTTTGTTTCATTCACACTCCTGGGTTCAGTACCGGATTTGTCGAGATAATCGTCAACGACCGCGCCCCGCGCGTAAGCGCGACATACAGTTCTTTTTTCGAAAGCGATGTCGCGTCCAGAACAATGCCGTGATCGAATTCCAGCCCTTTGACCAGCAGCGTCGTGCCGATCAGCCTGCGCCGCCCAACGGGACGGCCCTTGTGGCGGAATTCACCGTGATACTTCTCGGCGGCTTCCGCTAGAGAAAGCTCCGGGTGCAGCACATGTTTTCCGAGCACCCCCAACGCCCGGTAGAACAGGTCGGCGCGGACGACTTCGACGCCTGCGGTCTGTCTAAGCGCCTGCAGAAACCCCGTCATGGCGGCGCTGCCGGGCGCGACCAGATAGGCATTGGCATTGCGGGCCGCTTCGGGGTTCCGGGTATTGGCCCGGATATTGACCTGCTCGCCGCGAACCGTTCCAGCGGGAAGATTCTGCTCAACGGCGGTCATGCATCGTTTGGCGAAGACAACGACCTCCTTCAGGCGTGCCGTGTCGGTTCGCGCCCGCTCGACCTTCCGAATGAACGAGAACAGGTCTTTCCCCTCGACTTCTTCGATCGAGGAAAAGCGGCCACCAAGATTCCGCGATAGCTTATGGCACTTGGCCTTGTACTCTTGGCTGCCCCTGTGAATGGCGATCACGGTATGGGCGCGGTCGCACTGGAAATAACGGCAGGCGTTGCCCTGCGACTGAATAAGCGCCTGCGGATCGGCATTGGCATGCGTGAAGGTAACAGCGGCCGGACGATCCGCGTTCAGATCGACAGGCTGGTCCTGCTCAAGGCGTGTACGAACATTGCGCAGCCATGTGCCGAAATCGCCCGCGCCGGCCTGTATCCAGCGGTGGGGCACGTCAAGGGCGCCAAGCTGTTCAAAGCGTCCTTCAACGTCGCGCTCCCAATCTATGGGGCTCTGACCGTCAAAATCGAAGATACCTTGCAGCGGATCGCCAAGTATCCGGCACGGCAGGTCGCGCGCCAGTTTGAGAACGATGCCGTGCTGGGCGGCCGAACAATCCTGGTATTCATCGACATAGAGCCCGTCATAGGACGCGCGGACAATCCTGCGGATAAACGCATGATCGAGCAGACCCGCACAGACTTCGTATAGCGCGTTCCACTGCTCGTTATCCGCGGGGCGCTCATCAGCCCAGCCACATGTACCTGAATAAGAAAGCGAAAGCCGCAATGACCAGCTTGCGATCGTATCAATGCGATAGAGCCTGTCACTGACGCCAAGGGCGCGCATTTTGCGCCGCAAGGCGTTCACACCCGCATAGGTGTGGGTCAGGATCAGTTGCCGTCCGGCGCTCCGGGCTGTCGACTCCGCGATCAGGTGGGTTTTGCCGTACCCGGCCGGAGCCACGACATAGCCGGCCCCTTGGTGCGCGGCAAGGATGGCGGACAGCTCACACATTGTCGATCCAGCCCCGCAAGCTGGTAAGCTGCCGGACCAGATCGCTTTGACGGATGGCGTTGTCAGCCAAGTGGTCGGAAACCGCTGCCGCCCAGTCGCGGCCCCAGCTTTGCCGCTTGAACCAGTCGCTGGCCTTGGCCGCCCTGCCGAGCGCGATGCGAATTTCCGGCGTGTCGGCCCACGCCGCAAAATCACGATCAAAACCTTCGCCAAACTGGGTCCGCATCTGATTCAGAAGGCGGGCATCGTCATTCCAGATGGCACGGGCTGCGTGGAAGGATGCCGTGACGCCCGCCCACGGAAGATCCGCGAACACGCGTTCTTCTATCGACAGCGCGCCGTCCCACTTCGCGACCGTGATACCTGCATTACGCAAGGCTTGCGCATCGGCATCGGAGAAATCCCCCGGCGCATCGGAATCGGCCAGAACGGCGACATCGTAGCCAAGCGCTTTCAGGTTCTCGGCGATCTCCCTGATCTTGCTCACACCAACCGCGTCGAACAACGCAACACCGCGATAGGCGAAGGAATCCTTGTTTTCGGACAAGGTCCAATGATCGTCCAGGCCGCGTAGAAAACCGACCTCGGTAGCGCCTTCGCAAACGATGATCTTGGGCGCGAGAAACGCTTCGGCACCTGAACGTATTTTGCCCTGTATGGAATCCGCGATGGCAGGCTTGTTTGCCGCCACCACGTCAATGCGTCCGCCATCGCAATGGACGATATGCAGGTCATCGACAGTCAGTTCGCGCAACACGACGGGCGAGTGGGTGGTCAGGAAATATTGCCCCGTATCGTCTTCTTTCAAATGTTGCAGGAGCCGGGCAATGCGGTGAGGCTCAAGCCCCACCTCGACCTCATCGAACAGCGTGATATGCGGCGCACGCAGCGCTTGTTTCTGCAAACCGGTCGTCAGCATACGCTTGGAACCGAGTCCAAGTTGCCTGAGTGGCATGTCACCGTCATGCAGGGCAAGGCCAGCCATCCGTACGTTGATGGCGTCGGAATCTAGATGCGCCTTGTAGGATGCGGCAACGTTGACGCCAAGCGCGCGAGCGGTCGTCTCGGCCGCTGCCGCTACATCGTCAAAGCCTGCCAAATCCTCCACCCGCCGGGCTTCCAGGGCGGATTTGGCGGCACGCGCTGCATCGGCCAGTGACGACGAAATATTTTCGGTTTCGGTGAGCTGGCTCAGAATCGAGCCGCGCGACCATGTCAAGTGGCGGTCGGAAATCGCGCCAATCAGGCTGACCGACACCCTGGCCCGATCGTTCGCTCTGAACGGGACGCCTTCATCCTCATCGTTCTTGATGACGGACCATGACGGCTCAAGGTCATCCGCCACTGCAAGGCGGACCCGCAGCGCATCTTCGAGGCCGTCACCGGGATCGTCAGCGCGAGCAAGCGTTATAGCATTCCAGCCGCACAGCGCGTGACCGTATTTTTCAAGGTCGCGGAACGCATCCGGCAGATCGCCGAGAACGGCTTCTATCGTGATTGGATTCTCCGGATTGCATAAATGAAAGTCGGCATCATCAAACGACAGGTTCCACTGTGGATGGAAGACCCGGCGCAGCGCCTCAAGGATTGTCGATTTGGTCGAATCACCGCGCCCAATCAGACACAGAACATTGCGGTCCGGTACCGGCCAGTCGAGTTCGCGGATACCCCGGAAGTTTTCTACCGATAGATGGCGTATGCGCATGGACGCCCCTACGGAATTGTGTCGAAGCGTACGTAGAACTCCTTGTCCCCGTCAGTGATCTGAAATGCCGGCTCGAGAGCTTTTGGCACGGGGATGAATATTCGGTTCTTCGTTACGATCGTGGTTGTAGGGAACATCGAGCCGCCTGTCTGGTCGGTCTCAAGAGGCGATTTTAGTTCAATGTCATAGTAAAGGCTGAGTTCTCCTGTTGCGTCCGTGAATATATAGATGACGCGGTGCGCCCCCCAGATCAGTTTGGTTGTGTGCGGCCAGCGCAGAAACTCCCCTTCTCTTTTGATGATACGGTCCGAGAGCGCAAGGAACATTTGGAAATTGTTGAGCTTCGGGTGCTCGGCTGCAACGGTGAGGACTTTCTTGTCACTTTGCAGGTCATCCCGCATGAGCGGCGGCGAGGCCTCAAATTCGTTGGCTGGCGGCGCACCATCGGCCGGTCCGATGATGTCGGGGAATTCTTCTTCGACGCTGCCGACCTGTTCTTTGCTGACTTGTTGCCGCTGTACGGAAGTGCGGCTTCTGGAAGTCCTGAGAACTTCGGAAAAATCCGCGTTGCCGGCAAGATAGTCAGCCAGCAACGATTCGATAGCCCCGTAATCGCCCTCCTGAAGGCGGAACAGCTCCTTGTTCTCCTTCAGCCTTTTGAACAGGGCGTCGCGGCCCTGCTTGGTCGAGGACGGCACGTGATCCCGGATATGGGGATAGACATGCTCGCGCACGAAATCCTTCATGAAACCGTCGAACACATCGCGGGCGGCGGTATAGCATTCGAGAACGATCTTCACGGACTGGATATCGCGGGCGATCGACAGGAGCAGCGCGATGTCCCTTTTCTCGGCGTGAAAGGTGACGCCATGGCTGATCGTGGCGAAAGCCGCATCCACGTCCGGCATGAGATAGTCATCAAGAAGAATGCCGCGCAGCCGGACAAGAAACATGGCCTCTTCGAACGTAAGCTGCGTGGCGGCAATCCTGTCAACGATGACGTGCTCTGGCACCTGCTCCAGATGAACGATCTCATTCAGGTAGCGAAGCTGAAGCTTGCGGCGCGGATTGGCCTGGCTGACATGAAACAGATTGGCCTGATCGGTTCCAAATCGTTTCAGGATCGTGCTGTCCTGACCCACATAGAAATGTTTGGGCTTGTTCGGCTCGTAGGTCTGCACCTCGCCGAGCGGTATCATCGTGTCGGCGGGCAACACGGAGATTTTGACCTTATGCGCAAGCGCAAACTGGCCGTGCGAGAGGATATATTGCTGGAACTGCTGGTTCGCGTCGGCCGCGTCGGTCTGCGCAATGTCGGCGGACGCCTCGGCCTCGATCAGCTCAACAAGGTTCGCAACATGCTGGATGCTGTCCCGGCTAAGGGCCTCCCGTCCTGCGGTTGGGTGAAGGATGTCGAGATTGACAAATCCGCCCAGCCCGTAGTGGCCGGATACCGGGATCGGTGCGAGGCCGAACAGATTGCGGAATCCGTGCGTGGGTCCGCTCTGCTGAACCAGGAATACTTCGCCTTTGATGGGTACGCCGTTCAGCGAGATGTCAGTGAGCCGCGCCAGCATCCGGCTTTGGGCGTTGATTGAGACTTGCAGCGTCCCGGCAAACTCGCCGCGCGATACTGCGCGAGATGATACCTGCTCAAAGCCCGCGGCCTTTCCGGCAAGCGTGTCCGCAAAGCCCTGCTGGCTGATAAGCTGTCCGTTCACCAAAACGGGAACCGGCAGGAACTGCACATACTGTTTCAGGTATTCGCAGGTTGCGGCTTCATCGATCGGATAGGCGGGGTCGAGTTCAGCATCAATCAACGTCCCCGGCTCGCGGTCATCGGCGATGCGTTCGAGATCGATGCAGTCCTGCGCGATCTTGAGATCCTCGCGCCGCGCCGTGCTGATGAGCGTCGTATCGGAGTCGATGTTACGGGTTTCCACGCGCAGCGCCGTGCAGACGCCGAAATTCGCCATCGCGCCGATCCCGAACGTTCCAATGACGCCGGACTGCTGGGCAAGTTCGGATTTCTTGCCGCTCGAACCGGCCTTCCAGAAATTGTTCTTAAGGACATCCTCGGCCATGCCGATGCCGTCATCGCGCACGGTCAGCCGGTTCGCCTCGACGGTAATTTCGATTTTGCGTTCGGCAGCCACAAGTCCTTGCGCCGTGCAGCGCATGAGAATTGCGTCATAGGCGTTCTGCACGTTTTCGCGAAGGAAGGCTTTGGGAGAGTCGTAAATCTCCGATGACAGGATTTCGAGAATCCTGCTTGTCTCAACATCGAATGCGATCTGTTCCTTGGCTGGCGCCGTCATTACTTCAACCTCGCCGCATATTTGTCACGTATCTCAATGACCGCGCCGTCGGCTGCACCGGCGATCAGCGGCAGCTTCAACAGCTCTGCAAGGCGCTGCCGATTGTCGGCAGCCCACAAGGCATCCATAAGTGCAATCGCTTCGGCCGTGCTTTCGGGCGGGTCGAACGTACCTGCGATCCCGACTTGGTCATCAAGACGGATCAGGCAGTCAAGGAGCACGCGGCGAGCCAGCGGCTCCGCCGGCGCCAGTGGCGAGAGGATTTGCACGGCGGAACCATAATCGCCGTTATCATACGCGGCCTGGGCCTGCGTCAGCAGGACCGTGTTGCGGTCCGGTCTGACGAATGGTTCCGGTGGCGGATCGAATGAAAAATCCAGATAGCCGGTCTTGTTAGGCGGCAATGAACGAGCACCCCAAATAGGCATACGCAAATTGTCATTGTGCATTTCGCGAACATGCAAACGGCCCTTCCTGTTCGGGACATCAAGTTCCACGACATTATAGGCGCGGCCATGGCGGAAGGCGGCGCCGCCGCACAGCGTACCGGCGCTGATAACGGTGATGCGGCGATCGGGACCGTGACGGAAACGCGTATCAAGAAACTGCGGCTTGTGTTGATGACCGTGGAACCCAAGACTGAACCCGCCATCGACGAGATTCTGGACAATATCGGGGTCCATATAATCAACCTCCGCCGGCGGTCCTTCCGTGTTGTGATGCCAGACGGCAATGCGCAGATGCTCCTGTGCACTTGATAACTGGCGTAGCCGCTTTCCTGCATAGGCGATGCAATCGGGGTGAATAGCGCCTTGGCGGTTCAAGAGGTCGTTATTGTGGCAACTGCAAAATCCGACCACGACGATCTCAAGGTCCGGAAGCTCGAAGACATCAAGCTGGCTGTCCGGTTCTAGAGAATAGGCGCGCTGCCCGTCATAAAAGCGGCCGTAAAAATCGACGAACGCCGCAAAGCGCTGGCGGTACATGTCCCAGTCGGTAATCTCAAAGAGAGAAAAGTCATCCCATGACCAGCGCATCGGCGAATCCGGCTTGAAGAGTTCGGCGACAAGCGCCTTGTCGGTGCCGGCGGTCATCTCGATTGACGTGAGGGACTCGCGGAAATGGTGGTCGCTTACATCGTGATTGCCGGGGATAAGAATGACACGCCGCTTGTCACCTCCCACAAAGCGGTCGGTAAGTTCGTTAAGGAAGGCTAACGCTTCATCGTATTGCTTTCGCAGTGCCGCTTCTGCGTCTGCCGCACCATGCCTGACGCCCTGAATGATATCGCCACTAACAATTATGAGTTTGGGCGGTTCAATGCGCGGGTCGTCATGTAACGTGTATCTGTCGCGGTCCCTTTCGAGAGAGTCGAGCAACACCTGGTTGCCGATCGGGTTTGCCGGATCGCGGTGCAGATCGGATATGTGGAGCACACTGAGCGTCATCGCGATCTAACTCCGCGCTGCTTCCGCCGCGACGTGTCCGGCGAGTTCGGTGACGAATGTGCGCAGGCCAGTCAAGTCGCTCAGCTCCGCATAAGCGCCGTCCGCCGAAGCCGAGCGCGGCGATGTCAGAATTGAGGCTGTTGTATAAAGCTGCTCCTGCACCAGCTTGCGGCAGAGGATGTTATAGCGCTCCGCGTAGGACGCGCCCTGAAACTCCTTGAATACGGGGAAATGCGGCGAGGTATCCCGCACCGGCGAGCGCGATGCCGGCGCGTCTTCTAGCAGCATCAGCCAGCCGACGAAAGGGCGCGGCTGCTCACCAAACGCGCTTTCCCGATAGGCCGTCCAGAGATCATGCGCCGTGCCGATGGCTTCTTCCGAGCGGTTGTTGAAATTGTTGCCGAAAGACGGGCCGACCTGGCTTTTGAACTCGAGCGCCGCGATCAGACGGCCTTCATTGATAACCAGAAGGTCCCACAGCTTCGTGGGCCGAAAGTAGCCCGGCAATGTCAGCACGCGGCGATTCTGGTGGATATCGGCATGGTCAAGGCCGTTGGCCCGCACGATGTCGATCACTAGGGCGATAAAGCCATCCATGTTCTTGCCGCCGGTGACGCCGGCGCGTTCGCCCTGATCGGCCTTGCCGGCTTCAATCTGCTTCTGGCGCGCCTTTTCGCGATTCCCCCAAAACGCCTGGACGGCTTCGCGGGCCTTTCGTTCGTAGTCGGCAAGATCAATGGCCATGAACCCCCCTATTCGCCGTTACCGCCGATGGCGGCACGTTCTTCTTTTGACAGGCCATAGAGCTTGGCGACGGCCTTGTTGCAGGCGTCAACATCATTGCGCGCCGCCGCTTCGATCAGCTCGGCTTGCTGGGCTGCGGAAACATCCTGCCAGCGCGGCAGGCGGATGCGCCGCAGATATTGCGCCTGAAACCGCAGATACCCCCCGCGCATGCGGGTCGCGTAGATCGACACGAAGAGCTTGGCGATGCCCGAGCGCAGCACGGCGCGCAGCGCCCTCAGATCCCACTCGTCTGAAACGATGAAGTAAAGATTGTGGTGCGGGTACAGGCGCCCGTCTTCATAGACGATGTGCGCTTCGCCCTTAATGTCGGGGATCAGCAGCTTGGGTCTTCCGGCAAGCGCCGGATAAATCCGGTCGATCGTCCGGTACCAGTTGGCGGGCGCTTTCTGTGCAACATGCCGTTTGGCGATCTGATCCTTACGCGCTTCCAGAA
This sequence comes from Alphaproteobacteria bacterium, assembly GCA_965228695.1. Taxonomy (GTDB): domain Bacteria; phylum Pseudomonadota; class Alphaproteobacteria; order UBA8366; family UBA8366; genus JAJFJD01. The sequence continues at coordinate 421,328 of CBDDIB010000001.1, forward strand.
AGGCTTTCAGGCGGGGATAGTCGTTCAGATCGACAAGACCACCGCTATCAGCAAACGGATTGATAACGCCGAGGCCGCGCCATTTGACCTCGCCGCTGTCGATATCGCGGGTCATGGCCAGCGGCAGCTTGCGGTCCTCCTCCACGTCGAGTTCGTCGAACGGGCCGATAAAAGCCTTGTCCGCGCCTGTCGCCACGCCGATCCCGACCTTGCACCCGGCATCTTCAATGGCCGGGTAGTCGCGTTCCAACCGGCGGATCAGCATGAGCTGGTCGGGCGATTCCAGAATCCAGGGCTGCGCCCCGGCGGCCACATCAGCCATTTCCTTGACCGGCCCGTCGGCGGGCGGTGCGTCGCCCGTCAGCAACTGTACAGCAAGCTCGTCGAGAACGGCTTTGTCGATGGCCGGGCGGTGCGCGATCCGCGTCTTGCCCGGCTTTTCTTTTGTGATGATGGTGATCGCCGGATAGGCGATGACCTCGGCATGAAAAGCCGGCGTGTCCGTCATATCGACATAGGCTTTCAGATGGTAGCTGTCAGCCACCATCTGCCGTAGCGGGCCGCCATAGCGGTTCTTCATCCAGCGGTCGGCGCAGATAAAGCCCAGCGTGCCGCCATCGGCCAGCAATGTGAGCGACCGTTCGATGAAAGGGATATAGATGTCGGCGCGGTCGAACACGGTGCGGTAACGCGCTCGGTACTCGGCAATCAGCGCGTCGGGGATCAGCTCCTGCCGCACATAAGGGGGATTGCCGACAACAAAACCGAACGCGCCGGGCAGATCGGTCAGCAGGAAATCCCCCTGTAAGAGCCATGTGCCGGCAAGCTGTTCTGCGGCCTCCGCGTCGATACCGGCCTCTCTCAGCGCGGCAATCACCTTGCTGCGCGTGGCCCCGAACGATGATTCGTGTAGCTCGACGCCGCGTATGCAAGGCGCCAGCACCGTGGCTGCATCGCCGGACGGATCGCCTTCTCGCCAGCTTGCCAGCAGGCGCCCGATCACAGTCTGCAAAAAATCGCCGTCACCGAAGGACGGCTCCAGAAGGCGGTAGCTGTAAAGCGGACGGTCGGCCGTATAGCCGGCAAGATCGAGAATGAACTCGACCACTTCGCGCCTTGTATAGATCGCGCCGCGTTGCTCGATCCCGGCGGCAGCAAGAAGGGCGACAGCATCGGTCACCGGGCACAGGCCCGGCAGCGACGCTTGCTGTGCGGAAGACAAAACGGCCATCAGGCGACCTCCCGCCCCGGCCGCACATCGATCGGCCGATCGTCGCGGTGCCGCTGCAAAAACTCGCGCATAGACCGGCGAATCAGCCACGATGCGCTCACATCGCTGCGCCGCGCAAGCTGATCCAGGGCCTCGTAATCGTCAGGGTCCACCGTAACGGTAACGCGCTTCAGGGGTTTGGTTTTCTTGCGGTTGGGCATTTCCAGCTCATATAGGTGATGCATAGTTTCATACGACCATACACTAGATATGCCGACCTGAAACAGGATTTTCGCTATATATGGCGCAATGCCGTGGAAGATGCGCCTGCATCACATCCCGCGACCAAAATCCCAATCCCGCGTGCGGTGGCTGGAGTGGCTTGGCCCTTTAAGTCCGTCGAAGGCCTTTGGTGCGGGTTGCCGGCCTGGGGTCACCGGTGTCGCAACCGCCCCGGCCGCCATCATCACCATCGTCATCGCCGGCGGCGCGGACGAACTCTTCCATCAGATCAATGCGGCCGCGTCTTGCAGCGGATGTCCCGTACGAGCTGTTCGGCCGTCTCACACGGCCCGGCGTTCCGTCTCATCTTCGCTCCTTGGAGAGCTGCGATAAGCAAAAATCCTCCTTGTCAGTCAGGTCGATTTTGTCTCATTGGTGCTGACACCGAACAAAATCGCCCGACAACCCATTACATTAGTGTTGCAGCAGGAACCTAACTGTCGCGCCGGTTCCAGACCAGGAACGCCGCCCCTTCCTCCTCGAACAGCGCCGCCCGGATTGGCTCGGGAAAGCTCGGGTCGTCGAGCTGGACGCTGAGATAGTCCCGTGGTTCGTCGCCGTTGGTCTTGGCCTTCCAGGCGGCGCCGAGCTCGGCACGACCGGCATAGACCCGGAAGTCCGGGGCACCTTCGCTCTTCTTCGCATCATTGGCGACGATCCTGGCCTTGACGTTGACCGTCAGGGTGCGGATCGTCCCTGTGTAGCCGTCCTTGCCGGTTGTAAAACTTCCGATCGTAGCCATCGTTCACGTCTCCTTTGGTTGGGTTGTAGTTGAGGATGGGCGCGTGTCGGAAAGCTCTTTGCGCGCCCGCTTGAAGCCGGGATCGGCGTTGATGAACGCCTCCAGCATGAAAGGAATGAGGTCGGCGACACTCTCCTTCTGGCCGTAGGCCCGGCGGTAGATTTCGGCATAATCGTTCAGCGCCGACTTCAGATCGGCGTCGGCGGTGAAGGTGATCTTCACCGCCTCGCGGTCGGGGAGCTTGTCGAGTTTCAGGGTCATCGGATCACTCCCAGGTCGCGATAGGGCCGGAGCACCAGATCCTTGTTGACGATGATGCGGAGCGGCCAGCCGGGACGAATGGTGATGGTTGGCTGGATGTTGAGGTTGCGCTCGGTGATGCGCTGGCCGACCTGACTGGCGCTGTCTTGAGACGACTCGCGGATCGCCTCGACGAGGTCATCCTCTTCATCGCCAAACGTCAGCTCGGTGCCAACGCCAAGCAGGGTCGAGAGCACGATGCCTTTCAGGAGCCGCCAGGTGTGGAAATCGACCTCGTCCTCGAGCCCGGCATAGCCGGCGGTGTCGGTCGCGGGCAGGTTTTCGATCACCATGGAGGAGCCGTCCGGCATGATGATCCGCTGCCAGACGACAAGCGCGCGGTCCTGGCCAAAGGCGATGACGCTGTCGTAGGTGCCAATCAAACGCGACCCCTGCGGGATCAGCAGATAGCGGCCGGAGACCGTGTCGTAGATATTCTCCGTGATCTGAGCAGTGACGCGACCCGGCAGATCGGAGTTGATGCCGGTGAGAAGGCTGGCGGAAATGACCGTACCCGCCATCACCTGGTAAGGCGACGCCGGGTCCTGCAGCGCGTGCGGATTATAAATGTTCGCATCGACGCCCTGGTCGAGGAAGTCGAGCTTGCGGCCTTGCAGGTTCTGGTCGTTCTGGCGGTCAAGCACCAGCAGACCGCGTGGGTCACCGCCGCCGGCGACTTCAAAGGGATTGCGGTCGGCCGGCGCGGCGCCGGGCGCAGTGTGTATTCCCGCCCCCGAGACATCTGCCTGTGTGGCCTCGGCCGTGCCGGAGGTGAGCTGAAAGAATACGCCCGCTTCGCGGCCTTGTTGAGCGAGTCGAGCTTGGCGAATGCGTTCGGCGCGGGCCGCATCATCCTCCGGGCTCGGACGGAACGGCAGCGCCGGTGCCGGTTCGAGTCCCAAGTCCCGTTCGGCGCCGACAACGGCGGGCCCGATATCACCGGGCAGCGGCGGACCAAGCTGAACGGGTGGCCGCGGGATATCGCTGTAACGTCGCGGCAGGGCTTCGAGCCCATCGGGAGTCGGATTGTTGTCGGTCCGGTAGAGCTCACGCCCGTTATCGTTGCGGTCGAACAGACGCGGCGGATCGAGCGCGAAGATGGTCGCGCCGAGGATCAACAGCAGTCCGGTACCGGAGAGAGCGATCAACACCCGCCGGTTGATCCGCGTGACCGGTCGTGGCGTGGCGCGCAACGCCAACTCTTCCGGATCGATCTTCGGGGCGGCCGAAGCCGGCGGTTCGGGACCCGACGGGTCGTCTCGGCGCTCATTCATCATCGGCGATCACCCACGTCGAATACGTCTTTGTCACTCGCGCTCAAGGCGTGCGTTTGTTCACGGCTTGATACGGCCGGCCGGCCATCGGTGCGGGTGATGCGCACCACCAGCTGGGGATCCTCGCCAAGGCGGAGCTCGGCGGCGGCGAAGAGCCGGTCGACGATGTAAAAGCGGCCGCGGACCCGGTAGTTGACGAGCTGGTTCTCACCGTCCGGTCCGACAACGAAGAGCGGCGGCGCCTCGCCCTGGTCGAGACGGGCTGGAAACTGGATGTAGACCTTGTGGGTGTCGTCGAAGACGCGCACCGGCCGCCAGGACGGCGTGTCGCCCCTGACGGCATAGCGGAAGCGCAGCTTGTCGATATCGAGCCCGCTGTCAATGACGCGCTCTGCGGCTTCCTCGGCCGCCGCGTTGCGGCGCGTGAGAGCGAGGAGTTCGTCGCGAGGATAGTGCCAGGAGACCGACGCCATATAGGTCTCGGGTGTGCTGGTGAGCTCCAGGTGATAGGCGCGCCGGTCGGTGATAATGACGAGGTTAGTCCGCAGATCCTCGGCGATGGGCTTTACCAGCACATGGGCGCGCGCGTTGTCCCCAGACCCGCTTACCGTGTCGCCGATCACCCAGCGGACGGTGTCGCCGGCCGAGACGGCGACGATTTTTTCGCCGGGCTGGAGCGCGATGTCGCTGACATTCTCCGGCGCAGTGTAGAGCTGATAGAGCGCGCCTTCCGTATAGGGATAGACCTGGATGGCGTTGACGTAGCCGTCCGCTGTCGGCTCGACCTTGGCGGCTTCGTTCGCGTCGATAACTCGATCTTCCGGTGGTCGCTCATCTTCCCCGCGTGGCGCTAGCTCACCGGGCAGCCGCTTCAACTGACCCGGCAAGGGGAGCGGCTCGGGTACGGTCACGACCTGGACGGGACGCGGCGGCTCGGCCGTCAGGGCGGCCGCGTTGAAGTCCTCTGCGTCATAACTGATCTCGAGCGGTAATTGCTTGGTAGCGCAGGCAGCCAGAAAGACGGGCACTGCGAGGATGAGTAGTTTCTTCATGGGGTATCTCCCGAGATGAGGTCGCGGCTCCAATTGAGCGCGTGGACGTAAATGCCGAGCGGGTTCTTCCTGAGAACCTCTTCGTTGCGCGGGCGCTGGAGCACGATGGAGAGGACGGCGGTGTAACGGGTGGTGTCGGCGAGGACCCCGTTTTCGAAAGACTGCTCGCGCCAGCGCACATCGAAGCTGTCGCCGGATGATCGCACGACACTGGTCACCTCGACGGTGATAGTGCGCTGACCGACCCGGGAGAACGGATCGTTCTCACGCGCATAGTCGTTGAGGCTGTTGGCAGCGCGGTCGGTGGCGTAGTCGTAGGCGCGCAGCCAGTTCTGCCGCACGACGATCGGGTCGATCGAGAGCGAGCGGACATTCTCGATGAAACGCGCCAGATGATAGGCGACCTGCGCGTCGGTCGGCTCATAGGCGGCAATCGCCGGGCCGACAGCACGGGTCTGCCCAAGCGTGTCAATCTCGACGACATAGGGCGTGATGGTGCTGCGCCCGGCTTGCCAGACGACGCCCCCCGACAAACCGATGGCGAGCGCCAGGCAGCCAAAGGCCATGAAGCGCCAATTGCGCGCCTGGACGCGCGCCGAGCCGATGCGCTCGTCCCAGACCTGGGCCGCCTTCTGATAGGGCGTCACCGGCTCGGGGGTTTCGCCATAGGTCGTGGTCGGTCGTTTGAACATCAATCGTCCCTCAGTCATCGTCTCTTAGTCGGGGATTTTCGCCGGAGGCCGGGCGGTCGCCATCGCGGATCGTGTGGGCCGTCACGGTCGCGCCTTCACGCAGCCGCTGTTCTCGCCGCAGCTTGTGCGCCCAGTCGGGCGCGCTGCTTGCCGCGGCCGCGGCGCCGGTCGACGCCTCACCGCCGCTGGGACGCGTACCGCCCGTCGCGGTGAAAGCGCCGCGCTGACCGTCTGCAAAAGATTGCCGCGCGCCCGATGTCGCGCGTCCCGCAACGCTGCGAACGCCCTGACCGACAGCACCGGCGCCGGCGCGGGCGACGCCGGCCGCCCCCGCCGCAACGCCTGCCGCGCCAGAGGCGCCGGAGGTCGCGCGCGCCAAGCTGTAGGCACCGCTCGCCCCGCCAGCCATGGACGATGCCGCGCGGGTCGCAGCGCCTGCGCCTACACCGAGAGCCCGCGCACCGCCCATCGCTACGCCGGCCGCTGCCGCCCCTCCTATGGCGAGCCCGGCGGCGGAACCGACCGCGGCGCCCGCGCCGAGTTGCGGCGCACCGGAGACCAGGCCGGCGGCGATGCCAGGTCCGAAGATGCCAAGCATGAAAATCGCCAGCGCGCCGAGGACGGTCGAGAGCGCCTGTTCGATGGTGATCTCGTCGCCCGCAAAGGACGCGGCGAACGATCCGAACAGCGTGGAGCCAATGCCGACGATGACGGCGAGCACCATCAGCTTGATGCCGGCCGCGACCACGTTGCCGAGCACCCGCTCCGCAAGAAACGCCGTCTTGCCCCAGAGCGCGAAGGGAACGAGGACGAAGCCCGCGAGTGTCGTCAGCTTGAACTCGAGAATGGTGATGAAGAGCTGGATGGCGAGAATGAAGAAAGCGAGCAGCACGATGATCCACGCCACCATCAGCACCGCGATCTGAACGAAGTTCTCGAAGAAGGCGATCGGCCCGATTAGCTCTTTCATCTCTCTCAGAAGCGGATCGGCGGCGACAAAGCCCGTGTTGGCGACGAAGCCCGGCCGCATCAGGTCGTCGGCCGTGATCGGAGAATTGCTCGCCCGCAACCCTAGTCCCGCAAACGAGTCAAAGATGACATCGGCGAGGAAGGAGAAGTTGTTCAGGATGAACGCGAAGGCGCCGACATAGAGCACCTTCTTGATGAGAGCGGGAATAACCGACTTGTCGTCGGAGAGTGCCCAGAACAAGCCGGCGAGCGTGATGTCGATGCCGATCAGGATCGTCGTCAGGAACGCAACGTCCGGCCCGAGGAATCCGAAGCCGGAGTCGATGTATCTGACGAAAGTCTCCGTGAACTGATCGATGACGCCGACATCATCCATTGCGCGTATCCCTAAGCCCTAGCGGCTGTAGCTGCTGCCATCGCCCATGAAGCGCGCGAAGCGAGCGCGGGCCTGTTCGCGGGCGGCAATGGCGCTAGCGCTCTCCAGCGCGTCGGCACGGGCGGAGGCGGCAAGCAAGCTCTGGAGCTGCATCGATTGCTTCGCGGCCAGCGCGGTCAGTTGATTGCCGGCCTGAACCGCCTGCAGATTGCCGACCGCGCCCTGGCTCTCGGCGACCAGCCGGTCGAGGACGAAAGTGTCGGTGCGCACCTGGCCCACCACCTCCGCCTGGACTTCGAGGCTGTGCTGGAACCCGCCGCGCGCGAGCCGCCATGCCTCCTGCGCGTCCTGGACGATCTGGGAGTTGGAGACGGCCGCGTCATACTCTTCGGGAAACAGCCGGCGATAAGTGCTGTCGATAGCCGAGACCTGATAGGCGATGCCTTGCGCGTTCCGGATCAACGTATCGACCTGGCGCAAGGAGGCTTGCAGGTCCCCGGCCACCGAGGTCGGCAGGCTGGCGAGGTTCTGCGCCTGGTTGACCAGCATCTGCGCCTCGTTGGCGAGCTGATTGATCTGGTTGTTGATCTGGATGAGCGCGCGGACCGCCTGCATGAGATTCTGCCCGAAATTAGCGCCGTCGAAGACGGCGATTGCCTGCGCGGGCGGTACCGTCACGTTCATACCCGCCAAACCGAGCGCCAATGCGGCGCAGGCGGAGAGAAGTTTCCTTTTGGGAGTCATCGTCCGTGGTCCTCCGTGTTGTCCCACGTCCAGCTCTCCCGGCCGTTGGCCAGGATCTCGACGCGGTAGTGGTAGGTGTTAAATTCACTGATGGCGGCGACGGAAGCACCGAAGGGTCTCACACGGCCGGTTCCGAAGCCGTCATAAACGCCGTAGAAATGGCCATCGGCGTAGGTATCACCGAAGACGTAGCCGTCGGTGAAGTCGAGCGCGACGCCGCCATAGGCGACTTCGCTCACATCCGCGCTCAGTCCGATACGGGCGTGGCAACCTTCAAAGGTCGCGGATGCTATCCCGCCATAGCCGCGCTGCAGGATGGCGCCGTCGCCCGGCCGGTTGGCCGCGGCGATCTCCGGAAAGTCGGTTTCGCCGCAATGGCCGCCGATCGAGGCGACGCGGATTTCGTCCACATCCGGATGAAGCGGAATGCAGAGCGATCCGCGCGCGGTCGCAGCCTCGTCGTCGAGCCATTGGCGAATGGTCTCGCGGGCGTCGCGCTTATTCCAGATATGCTCCCACGCCCCGCTGCAGGAGCGCGACACGGAAAGCCGCGCGTCGCCCCTGACGGTCATGACAGTCAAGAAAAAGCCGGGGCAATCGTCATCCCGCCAACAGTGCGGCCAACTCTCCTCAGCCATCGCCGGCGGCGCGGCCAGCACGACGGCGAGCGCGACCGCGCCCACCATCTCAAGCGGTGGTTTCATGAAAGGTCTCCTTTGTCTGCTCGGTGATGTGCTGAAGTTCATCGGGCACGATTAGGTCGGCGGCCCAATCGAGGCCCTTGGCGCGCAGCCATGAGTCCGCGAACTCGTCTTCGCCGTGGGCGGCGATCAGCTCGGTCATCAAGGCTTGGTCGGGCTTGGTGCTGGCGCCGGTGAAGGCGAGCGCGACGGGTCCGAGACCGAGCTCGAACAGCCGATTGCCCTTTCGCGACTGGAAGTAGTAGTCACGCTTTTCCACGGCGCTGGCGATGATCTCGATCTGGCGGTTATTGAGCCCGAAGGCTTCGTAAACCGCCTTCGCCTGCGGTTCGATCGCCCGGTCGTTCGGCAGAAATATCCGGCTGGGGCAGCTCTCGATGATCGCCGGCGCGATGGAACTGCCGGCGATGTCCGACAGGCCTTGCGTCGCGAAGACCACGGAGACGTTCTGCTTACGGAGCGTCTTCAGCCATTCACGGATGCGCGCGGCAAACGCCGGGTTGTCGAGAAAGAGCCAGGCCTCATCGAGGATCAGAAGCGACGGCCGCCCGTCGAAACGGTCTTCGAGACGGTGAAAGAGATAGGTCAGCACCGGCAGCACCGCGCCGGTCTCGTGCATCAGCTCTTCCATCTCGAAGCACTGGACGGCACTCAGCTTGAGCCGGTCGTCATCGGCGTCGAGCAGCCGGCCGTATGGGCCTTCGAGCGTGTAGGGCTGAAGCGCCTGGCGTAGCTCGCTTCGTTGCAGAAGAGTCGCGAGGCCGGTCAGCGTGCGTTCGGGCTGCGGCGCGGCGGCGAGATTCGACAGTGCCGACCAGACCGCATCCTTGACTTCCGGCGTGACCGCGACGCCTTCGTGGGCGAGAAGCCCGAGCACCCAGTCTTGCGCGAAGGACTGCTCCGCCGTCAGATCGATCCTGGCGAGCGGCTGGAAGGCGAGCGCGTCCTTAACACCTTCCGTAGCGGCGCCTAGATCGAACCAGTCGCCGCCCATGCCGAGAACCGCGGCACGCGCCGAACAGCCCTTGTCGAACAGGGTGATCTGCGCGTCCGGGTAACGCCGAAACTGTAGCGCGATCATCGACAGCAGCACTGATTTGCCGGCGCCGGTCGGGCCGACCACCAGCGTATGGCCGACATCGCCGATATGGGTGACCAGCCGAAACGGCGTGGTGCCGTTCGTCCGCACCGTGAGGAGCGGTGGACCGTCCAGATGGTCGTTGCGCGCCGGCCCAGCCCAAGTAGCGGAGAGCGGCATGAGATGGGCGAGATTGAGCGTGTTGATCGGCGCCTGTCGGACATTGGCGTAGACGTGGCCGGGCAGCGACGACAACCAGGCTTCGACCGCGTTGGCGCTCTCCTCGATGGTCGCGAAGCCGCGCCCGTCAATGACGCGCTGGACGGCGCGCACTTTCTCGCGGACGGCGCCCGCATCTTTGTCCCAGACAATGAAGGTGGTCGTGACATAGCCGTAGGCGACCAGATCGGCGCCGAGCTCCTGGAGCGCCATGTCGGCGTCTTCGGTCTTGTTGTCGGCGTCCGTATCGACAAGCACCGACTGTTCGTTGGTCATTACCTCCTTGATGATGGCGGCGATCGATTTGCGCTTGGCGAACCATTGCCGTCGAAAGCGCTTGATCACCTTCTCTGCCGCTGCCTTGTCGAGCGGCAGGAAGCGCGTCATCCAGCGGTACTCGAAACCGAGATGATTGAGGGCGTCGAGCAGCCCCGGCGTGGTCGAACCCGGAAAGCCGAGCACGGTCAGGGCGCGCAGGTGGGCGTCGCCCAGCATCGGCGCCAACCCGCCGGTCAGCGAGGTGTCGACCAGGACCGCATCGAGATAGACAGGAATCTCGGGCGCCACGATCGGATGCCGATTGTTCGAGATGCAGTTGTGCAGATAGGTCAGCGTTTCTTCATCGGAGAGCGGCGCGACCTCCGGCATGAGCTGACCCAGGAGATCGAGCGCTCGATCCGTCTGCTGAACGAAGGCGTCGAGATGGTCGCGGTAGTCGGAACCGGGCCGGCCCCGACCCGGACGTGTGTCCCCGCCTTCAACCAGCATGCCTTCCATGCGGCCGATGTTTTCGGCAGGCGGCAGATAGACGAAGGTCAGCACGTAGGCGCTCTCGAAAAGCACACTCGACTCCTCGAACGCCGCACGTCGTTCTTCGTCCACGAGCAGCGAGACCGGATCAGGAAAGTCGGACGCCGGATAATCGCGCGCGGCGTGGCGTTCGGCCTCGAAGAACAACGCCCAGTTCGAGCCGAAGCGGCGCAGCACGTTGTTGATCCGCGCGCAGGTGCCGATAAGCTCGGCTTCGGTGGCGCTCTCGAGGTCGGGACCGCGGAAGCGCGCCGAGCGCTGGAAGCTGCCGTCCTTGTTGAGAACGACGCCCGGCGCCACGAGGCAGGCCCAGGGCAGATAGTCGGCCAGCAGCGCCGGGCGCTTTCTATATTCGGCCAAGCTCAACATCCGAGATGCCCCTTGTGGCGAATGTGCCGGACCAGCACTTCCATGAAGCTCGGGTCTTTCTTGGCGGCATAGACAGCAGCGCCATGGCCGACGATCCACACGATGAGTCCCGCCAGCCAGAGCTGAAGACCCAAGCCCAACGCGGCGGCGAGCGTGCCGTTGAAGATTGCCACTCCCCGCGGCGCACCGCCCATCAGGATCGGTTCGGTCAGCGCCCGGTGCAGCGGGATCTCGAAGCCCTCGATGTGACCGGCAACGCTCATGCGATGAGAGCCCGTCATGCTATGACCGCTCCGCCGCCGAAGGAGAAGAAGGACAGGAAGAAGCTCGTTGCGGCAAAGGCGATGGAGAGCCCGAAGACGATCTGGATCAGTCGCCGGAACCCACCGCTCGACTCACCGAAGGCGAGCGACAGACCGGTGATGACGATGACGATCACGGCGATGATGCGGGCGACGGGACCTTCGATCGATTCCAGGATCGCCGTAAGCGGCGCCTCCCAGGGCATGCCGGAGCCGGCCGCATGGGCGGGATCGGCGCCGGCAACCACGGTGCCAATCAGAAGACCGAGACAGGCTGCCTGCCGGGCGGAAAAGCAGAAGCGAAGATCGGAGGCGATTGGATTCATGGGCGTCTCCTTGAAATCAGGCGGTTGGAACGAGTTGGATCGGGGTCAGCGGCTTGAGGCGGTAGTCGCCGTCCGAGGCGAGGCCTTCAAGCGCGGCGACGGTTTCGACGCGACGCGCCGACCCGCGCCCTTTGAGAAAGACAATGATGTCGATCGCCTCGGCGATCAGCCGGCGCGGGACCGTCACCACCGCTTCCTGGATGAGCTGTTCAAGCCGGTAGAGGCCGGCATGGGCGGAGTTGGCGTGCAGCGTGGTGATCCCGCCGGGATGGCCCGTGTTCCAGGCTTTGAGCATGTCGAGCGCCTCCGGCCCCCGCACCTCGCCGACGATGATACGGTCGGGTCGGAGCCTCAGCGTCGAGCGCACCAGATCGGCGAGCGCAGCGACGCCGGGCTTGGTCCGCAGGCTGACGCAATCCACCGCCGCGCAGTGGAGCTCGCGCGTGTCCTCGATCAGGATCACCCGGTCGCCGCTCGCGGCAACCTCTGCGAGGAGCGCATTGACCAGCGTGGTCTTGCCAGAGCTGGTGCCGCCCACGGCGACGATGTTTTTTTGCGCTTCGACAGCTTCCTGGAGCGCTTTCGCCTGGAGCGGCGTCATGATCTGGGCGTCGACATAGTCGGAGAGCCGGTAGAGCACTCTCGCCGGCTTACGGATCGCGAAGCACGGGCTTGGCGAGACCGGTGGCAACAGGCCTTCGAACCGTTCTCCGGTTTCCGGAAGCTCTGCCGATACGACCGGGCGGTCGCGGTGGCACTCCTGTCCGATATGACTGGCGACCAGCCGGATAATCCGCTCGGCCTCGGACGCCTCAAGCCGGTCGCCGGTGTCGATGCGCCCGTCGCCATGGCGGTCGATCCAAAGCCGTCCGTCGGGGTTGACCATCACCTCGATCACGGCCGGATCGGTAAGCGCGGTTGCGATCGCGGGTCCCATGGCGGTGCGCAGCATCGTCCGTTGCCGGTCGAGCGTCGTGGGATTGAAACGGTCACTCATCGTCTGCTTCCCCCAGGTCGCTGCCGTTCCCGGCACCGCCGTTGGGAGACGAGACCGCCTTTGCGGCACGGAGCGCGTCGATCTCGGCTTCGGTGAAGAAGTCGCTCTCGCTGGGCGCGACCTCTTCGAGGACGTCGCGGATCATCGATTTGCCGCCCGCCAGACGACGGCCGAGCTGCGCCACGAAGAACTCGAAGCGCTCCTTGCCGAGCGGGCGGGCAGCGTCCTGCTCCGCTTCGGGCAATGGCGGCGTGATCGTCAGGTAGTAGCGCACGAAGAGCGCCAGACTTTCGGAAACGATCGTCTGATCCCGTTCGAGGCGATCCAACTGACGGGACAAGCGATCGAGCCGCCGGACGATGGCCGCGTCGCGCTGATCGTCGCGCTCCGGCGACAGGAAGGCGGCGAGCGCCGCATCGGTGATGGCGGATTTCGAGGCGCCCGGCCGCCGGGCCGCCACGCCGAGCCGTTGATCCACCTGATCGGAGAGATAGACGCAGAGACGGGGTTTCATGGGCAGCGCCTCCTCTAGAAGCTCGGGATCAGGTCGTCGTCGGCCTGATCCCCCATTCCGTTATTGAGGGCATGGGCGCGCCGGACGGTCGCGGCGTTGCGGGCGAGCTGGTCCACCCGCCGTGCATCGGCGGGATCGAACTCGTCATCGACCAGCCCCGCATCCGGCGCGCGTTCGGGCCGGTGCTTCGCGGGCGCTTCCTCCGGCAGCGCGGGATGGCGCTTGAGACCCCCTTCGTCGTCCTGCCCGCTGGAGACGAGCTCGGCCCAGGGCTTGATCAAATCGGCGTGGGGCGTACGCACTTGTCCTGACCAGTCGTCGGTGCGGGATGGCGGACGGTCCGCATAGGGACCATCCCCAGAATCCGACTTTGGCAGGCCCGGTGGGGGGCACACCCGGCCCGTGAAGTTGGCGTCCTCGAAATAACGCAGCTTCCTGGCGCGGATCGGCGGCTGGCCGGAGACCATGACAATCTCCTCGTCCGCCGGAAGCTGCATCACCTCGCCGGGGGTCAGCAGTTGGCGCGCCGTCTCTTGACGCGAGACCATGACATGCGCCAGCCACGGCGCGAGCCGGTGGCCGGCATAGTTGCGCTGGGCGCGGAGTTCCGTCGCGGTGCCAAGCGAGTCCGAGATGCGCTTGGCCGTGCGCTCGTCGTTCGAGGCGAACGCGACCCGGACATGGCAATTGTCGAGAATGGCGTTGTTCTCGCCATAGGCCTTGGAGATCTGGTTGAGCGACTGCGCGACCAGAAAGCTGCGGATTCCGTAACCTGCCTTGTAGGCGAGCGCGCTCTCGAAGAAGTCGAGCCGCCCGAGCGCGGGGAACTCATCGAGCATCATTAGGAGCTGGTGGCGGTGTTTCTGGTCAGGATCGCCCTGAAGGCGCTCGGTCAGCCGGCGGCCGATCTGGTTGAGCACGAGACGCACCAGCGGTTTGGTGCGTGACAGGTCCGAGGGCGGAATAACCAGGTAGAGCGAGACCGGACGTTCCGCGTCCATCAGATCGGTGATGCGCCAGTCGCAGGCGCTCGTGGTCTCCGCCACGGTCGGGTCGCGATAGAGCCCGAGGAAGGACATGGCGGTCGAGAGCACGCCCGACCGTTCGTTCTCGCTCTTGTTCAGAAGTTCGCGGGCGGCCTGCGCGACGACGGGATGGACCTGCGGATTGTCCTCCGTACCCAGATGATTGGTGCTCATCATGACCCGGAGTGTCCGCTCGAAGGATCGCGAAGGGTCGGAGAGGAACGCCGCGACGCGGGCGAGCGTCTTCTCTTCTTCTGCGTAGAGGATGTGGAGGATCACGCCGACGAGGAGCGAGTGGCCCGTTTTCTCCCAGTGCGTCCGCCGCTCCAGACTGCCTTCGGGATCGACCAGAATGTCGGCGATGTTCTGGACGTCACGGACCTCGTTGCGGCCTTTGCGCACTTCCAGGAGCGGGTTGTATCTGGCGCTGGCTGGATCGGTCGGATTGAACAGCAGGCAGTGCGAGAACTTGGCCCGCCAGCCGGACGTGAGCTGCCAGTTCTCGCCTTTAATATCGTGGATGACGGCGGAATGCGGCCAACTCAGCAAGGTCGGGATGACGAGTCCGACGCCCTTGCCGGATCGCGTCGGCGCGAAGCACATGATGTGCTCCGGCCCGTCATGGCGCAGATAGCGTCCTTTCAGACGCCCAAGAAAAACGCCCGCGGGATCGAATAGCCCCGCCTTCTCGATCTCCGTCTTTGACGCCCAGCGCGACGAGCCGTAAGTGGTGACCAGCCGGTTTTGTCTCGCCCGCCAGAGCGATCCGATAATGGCGACGACGACGCCGAGGACGCCGCCCGCCGCCGCGATGGCGCCGGCTGTGTTGAAGATCGTCGGGGCATAAGCCTCATAGGCGTACCACCACTCGAACACCCGCCACGGCAGATAGACCGGATAGTCGCCGATCGATACCCAAGCCGGGCCGAGACGCGGCTGATAACCGAGCTGCCCCGCCGTCCACTGCGTTGCGAACCAGACCGCACCGATCACAATCCCGAAAACGAGAAAAATTTGGCCAATAAGAAGCTTGGTTGGAGTCATCGATCTCTTGCCGCTTTGTTCGAGCAAAACGCCCGTTGCAGTCGGCAAAAGATCGCGGTGAAATCAGCTTTTAATCAATGAAGTAACTTCCAAGGTGATCCAAGTGTTCATAAATGAAGAAGCAAGCGCCAGTTAAGGCAAAGATCAGCAAAGATCATCCGGACTTATTTTTAGAGGACGGAACCGCTATGATCTTGGATGGAGTTGGATCGAAGCGATGGCGTGTCGCGAAAAGCGCGCAAACGCTGTCTGATGGGGCATTCGCGGGGGCTGAAAAGGAGATGATCCATGCGTTTCGCTCGTCGTTCCGCCCTGCTGGGTTTCGCGGCGCTCTCGTTTGCCGCGTGCGGCATCGCCAACGCGGCAACAGCGGCCGAATATGAGGTTCGCGCCTTCGACGGCGGACCCGCCTGGTTCGTCTATGACGAGCCTGTCGATGTCGCCCTCCATGTCCTGAAACCCGACGACCCGAAATGCCATGAGGTCGGCGAGATCATCCTTCTCTTCGAAAATCGAGATCAACTGCGCAATGACGCCCTGATCGAAACCGCCGCGCTCACGGGCATGGCCCATTATGCCGAGCTCTGCCGCTCGCTCGGCGCCAATCCGTCGAACCAACGCAAGGTCACGGGGATCATTGCCGGCGACGGCACGCCCGATGCACGGGGCCGGATCATGGGCGACGCGCGCGTCCTCGACGCAATGGTCTCCTCGTTCACCGGCACGTATCAACTTCGGGTTCGCCGCAACACCGTCGCCGCCAGCGGCGCTGATGATGCAACCGCTGCCATCATCGCAGACCGGGATGAACGGCTGGCCGCGGCGCGGGCCGAACAGGAGGCGGCGGATCGAGCACGCGCAAACGAGCGAGCCGCGGAGATCGCCGAGATCCGCACCACCTATAACGCGGCGTTGGCGGAAAGCGTTGCCAAGGCGCACCCGGCAGGGCTGGTTGGGCGGGTAACCGGCGGTGATCGCGCTGCGCTGACCGGTGTCTGGTCCGCCAGTCGGGCTGACTGCGCCAACGAGCGCGTGATCCTGTTCGAGCGCGACGGCGCCGGCACGATCGAATGGTGGCGCGCGTCAAACGAGGATGTTGGCTTCCTGCCATGGCGCACCGGCCGATGGGAGCTGCGCGACGACACAGTGATCATGAGCTTCAACCACCGTGTCGAATATGACCGCTTCCGGCAAGACCTCCAGTCGGGCGCCATCAATGAGACCGTCCAGTTCGACCTCAAAGACGTAGACGGGTCAGAGCTTAGGCTTGCGACCACCAGCGGCGGGTTTTCGCCCGAAGCGTTGTTCCTGGGCGGAGCGGAAAAGCTGTTCTTTAGATGCGGGAGTTGATCATCGTACATTGTGGTTCAGTCCGAAGAAGGTGGTCACTGATCAATCTGTGATATAACGATTTGACGCGATACATCAGCGCGCCAATGGCCCTTTGTGTCCGTCTGCCAGGCAGTGTTCGTGTGAATGATCCGCCAGGGTCTCGCCGACAGGAATCCTGTTTGTCGAGACTAATGAGGCGTCGAGAACTTCCCCCAAGCCGCCTCGGTAGTCCAACAGATAATCTTGCCGCCAAACAGGATGGCAGCCCCTAATATCCACCAGGCGTAGGGGCCAAGGGAGACCAGGCCGTAGCCTTGCAGCACGACAGGGATGATCAGAGCCAGATAGAACGGCCCTGTGAAGCGACAATGCGTGCGCCCGCAGCGTCGGGCGTTCATGAGGCAGGCCGTGCCCATCCACAGCAGGGCGGCCGACCAGATCATAGTGCGGGCCGGTGCGTCCACGAGAGAACCGGCGATAATGGCAAGCGACGGCACCCCCCAGGCGAGAGCATAAGCGCGAAAATTGCCAGCCCAGTCTTTCGCCGCAGGTTCGGACGCATTGGGCATCGCGGTTACCCGGCACAGCAAGAAAGTTTGGATACATCCATATCGAAGGTCTGGGCGGCAAGCTTCAAGCCTTCGACCGTGGTAAGGTACGGAAAGATCATGTCTCCGAGTTCGGCGTAGGTCATGCCCTGTTTGATCGCAATCGCAGCGGTCTGAATGCTGTCGGCGCCCTCGGGCGCCAGGATATGGGCACCGATCAGTTTTTTGGTCGCGCTGTCGGCGACCAGTTTGATCAGTCCGCGCGTGTCGCGCGCCGCGAGCGCGCGCGGGACGTTGTCCAGGGACAGAACCGAGGTCTTCGCGTCGATTCCCTGCGCCCTGGCCGCCGCCTCGGTGAGGCCGACGCTCGCCACCTGCGGGTCGGTAAAGACGATCGCCGGCATCGTCAGATTGTCGTAGCTTCGACCATCACCGTTCATGGCGTTGAACGCCGCGATCTTCGCGCCGTGGGCGGCCATATAGACGAACTGGTCGCGCCCGGTGACATCGCCGGCGGCATAGACGCCGGCCTTGCTCGTGCGCATCCGGTCATCGACCCCGATTCCGCCGTTTGGCAACAACACCACACCGGCCGCTTCCAGGCCCAAGCCTTCGGTGTTGGCCTTGCGGCCGGCGCTCAGCAGAACGCGTTGCGCCTCAAGGGTTTCGGCGGAGCCGTCCAGGGTCGCCGTCAGGGCAACGCCGTCGTCGTCCGTGCAGATGCTCTCATACGCATCGACGCGCCGCACGGCGATGCCTTCATCTTCGAAATAGCGCGCAAGCGCCTCGCTGATCTCGGGCTCGCCTTCCGGCAGAAGCCGGCTGCGGAACAGGATCGTCACCTTGACGCCGATACGGGCAAACATCTGCGCCAGCTCGCAGCCGATGTAACCCCCGCCGATCACGAGCATGGAGTCGGGCAGGCTCTTCATCTCAAAAGCGGAGGTGCTTGTGAGGTAGGGCACATCATTAATGCCTGGGATGGGCGGCACATGTTCGTGCGACCCGGTCGCGATGATAACCTTGCCGGCATCGACGGACTTGCCGTTCACGATGACGCCGCCATTGCCAAAACGGGCTTTTCCTTCTAGGTAGGCGACGCCGTTGTAAGCTGGGAGTAAGTCGATGTATTTTGCCTGGCGGAGGGATGCCACCAGTTCATCCTTCTGTGCCCGCAGGGCACTCCAGTCCTTGACCTGGCCCACTGCTTCGACCCCGGCAAACCGGCGAGCGCTATTGGCATGGTGAACAGCCTCGGCGGCGCGGATCAGCGCCTTCGATGGCACGCAGCCCACATTGACGCAAGTCCCGCCAATGGTGCCGTGACCGATCAGAGCAACCTGCGCGCCCTGATCGGCGGCCGTGATCGCGGCGGAGAAGCCCGCCGAGCCCGCGCCGATGACGGCGAGATCATAACGGCCATTGCGTCGGGGCGGTGCGCAGCACGTATCGCTCATGAGCTTGTTTCCTTCGTATCGACCAGTTGGCTCCTTTGCCGCCGCACGCAGGCGCGCAGATAGTAGGCGTACGCCGCCACGGTGAGGGCGGCCGCGATGGAGATGCGCAATGCGTATTGGAACTCGAGCCAGAAAAGGAGCGCGGAAAGTGCGATGACGGCCGCCAAAATCAGTGCCGTTGGCGACGGCCCCTTGCGGCCGGAGCGCAGATAGAGCGCGTAGGCGACCAGCCCCATGGAGGCGAACAGGATCGGGAACAAGCCGTAGTCCAGCCAGCCGACGACCGCCGACAGTCCCACAAATCCAACGAGAACGACCAGGGCGGGCGTGAAGCAACAGATGGCAGCGATGGCCGCCCCGATGAAGCCCGTGCGAAGCAGCTTTTTGTCGTTCATTGGCGCATCTCTTCCACCGGCCTCGCCGGGGCGCCTTTGCGCCTACGAACAGCTGCAAGAACGCCAATTCCCGCGACAAGGACGAGGCCAACCGTCACCGTCGCATCGAAGCCGCCAAACCACGCCGCGATGCCCGTGAAAATCGAGGCGATGACCGCCGGGCCGAGAATGCACAGCGCGCACAGAGGCGCGACGGCGGTAGCCGTGACAACGCCGGCTAGCAGCTTTTCACCCATGGCCGTCTACTCCTTCACGGCGGACGGAAAGCCCATGTCGCCGGTCGCGACGGTGAGTGCCGCCACTTCGGTCTTGCTGTCGTCAAAGGAGACGACGGCGGTTTTCTCCGCGAATGAAACCTCGACGTCGGTCACGCCATCAACGGCTGTTAGGGATTGCTTGACGATGTAAGGACACGACGCGCAGGTCATCCCGCTGACCTCAAGGGTTACGGTCTGCTCTCCGGCAAATACCGGCGTAACGGCCAGGACGCCGCCGGCGACAATGGCCGCCTTTAGAGTGGTCTTCATGCTGACGGTTCTCCTCTTCATGAGTCTCTAAATGCCGAGCAAAGTTGGGGCGACGTATGGAAAGGCGATCGCCGCCGCGACCAGCGCCGTGGCGAGCCACAGGGCCAGCTTCACGGTCCGGCTGGGCAGTGGCCGGGCGCAGGCCGCCCCATCGGCACAGATCGCTTTGGGCTTGCGATAGACGAGCCAGTAGCCGTAACCGAGAAAGCCGAGCGTGATGGCTACAAAGATCGGCTGATAGGGCGCAAGCGCCGTGAGGTTGCCAATCCATGCGCCGCCGGCCCCAAGGCTGAACAGCACGAGTGGCAGGATGCAGCAGGAGGAGGCGGCGATCGCGCCCAGAACGCCGCCGGCGGCAGCCCAGGTCTTACGGCCTTCATCGCCGGGCGCACTGCTAAATCCTGCATGCTCATCGGCTTGAACCACGAAATTTGCTCCATCGCTTCACGACATGCTAACTTAGGGTCTGTAGTAACTACAGGTTCAAGAGGTTTTTTACGGGATGGCGTTTACGGCGGTGCGAGGTCCGATTAAGCGCGGCGAACTGGCCAGGCGCTCGGGCTGTAACATCGAGACGATCCGCTATTACGAGAAAATTGGGCTGCTGAACGTCCTCGACCGCTCCGGAGGTGGATACAGGCTCTACAAGATCGAAGATCAGCGCCGTCTACGCTTCATCCTGCGCGGCCGTGAGCTTGGTTTCTCGATCGAAGAACTCCGCAGCCTGCTCAGCCTAGTGGATTCCAGCGACTACACCTGCGGCGAGGTGCTGACGCTCACGCGCGGTCATCTCGCAGGCATCCGGAAGAAAATTACCGATCTTCGCCGCTTGGAGCGGACACTGGCTGAGATTTCCTCGCAGTGCGAAGGCGGGGCCGTGCCCGATTGCCCTATCATCGACGCGTTGTTCGAGCCGCGCTCATAGAATGCCGCGGTCCTCTTCTCCCCGCGGGAACGAATGGTGGAACCATATCACTCCGCGTGTTTGACGTTGTCGAGAAACCGAAGATAGGGCTCAGGCAGGCCGTGCGCCCGGGCACCGTCTCGCAACAGGGTGATGTACCGCAGGGACGGATGACCGTCGGTCTCCTTACCCTCCGCGACATAGGTGACGACACGTAACGCGTTGCCGTCGATGTCCTCGGCGTCGAGCCACAGGTGCCGGTAGCGTCTCCCTGGCACGCCTTCGGTCGAGTCGAGATGCAACAGGTCGGCGCGCGTGATCTTGTACAGCACGCCCCACACCTCCGATTTCGCGTCGCGCGAAATATTGGCCGGCGCCGCCTTGCCCCGGGGCCGTCCTTCCAGATTAAAGCGCAGGCGATAACCCTTGACGCGGCCGGCCCGCCATTCGAGGGGTCGCATCTTGCGCCGGTCGCGGAAGGCGCTGTCGTGCATGTTGGCGCCGAAGGCAAAGTACCAGACCTCTTCGTCGGGCCGACCCGCCAGATGGATGCCGTACAAACGGTAGTAAAGCCTGGCGACCGTCCACGATCGATTCACTACAGTGCGCAGCCTGCGGATCGCGGGGCAGAGCGTAATCATCCTCGCGCACCTGCGGCGCTCAGCCCCCGTAGGCGCCGAACCGTGAGGTATTGAAGGACGGCGGCCCCAAGGCTCACGACAAAGACTCCCGACAGGGTTACGGATTCGGCGATTGTCGCGCCGGCAAGCGGCAATAGAGCGGCCGGCGCCACCAGGGCATTGAAATAGCCGCTGTAAGCAGGTCTCCGCTCGTCGGGCGAGATTTCCATGAGGTAACCGAGCATGGCGATGGTGATCCCGTTGCCGAGAGCCCCGAGGAATAGGAAGATCACTGCGAATCCAATCAGTGTCGGCGCCGTTCCGGAAGCGGCGACCCAAGTCCACCCCAGGGTCAGTAACGGCGGCACGGTGCGAAGGATCACGACTCCTTCCAAGAGGCTTCGCTTTCCATGGTGGTCTCCCCACCAGCCCCAGAGGGCATTGGACAGGAGGGCCCCGGCCGTTTGGGCACCGAGCAGAAGCGCAACGTCGGCCGTAGCAATGTGCAGCACCTTCGCCTGAAGAATATAGAACGGCAGGGCCATCATCACGGCACCGCCCAGCCACTGCGAATAGACGAAAAGACGGAAGCGCTCGTCGACTCGGAAGACTTCCACGCCTTGGCGGAGGAAATCGGCGAACCCGTTCGGCTTGTTCAGCGTGGATGGGGAAGCCGGTTCGCCCGCCGAGACGAACGAGACCGACGACGCGAAAAGCAGCAGCGCCCCGAGGAAAAAGATAACCGCATAACCCCCGGGAAAAGACAGGCTGCCGAGCACCTGGTGGGCGACCGCCGCGACGGCCAGGGCCAAAATGCCTCCCCCGAAGAACCGAACGGCGAGCAGGCGGCTGCGTCGCGCCGAGGTAACGGACCGCGCGACGATGTCATTGTAAGGGACGGCGACAATGCCGCTGATGAAAGCGTAGGCAGTCCACAGACCGAAGAAGAGAGCTACTACGAGAGCCGAGGGCAGTGCACCGGCGAAAGCCAGCAATCCGGCGAGTGCCATTAGACAGGTGGCGCGGCCGAAGGCGCCAAGCATGTAGAACGGCATTCGCCGCTCGCGGCGTTGGGCGAAGTATGCGACGAAGAGCTGGGGAAACAGCCAACCGTAGCGCAGAATAGCGGCGGCCGCCCCGACCGCGAACACGCTCCCGGTCAGCCCGTGAACAAGCGCGGCGACGATCGTGCTCGAGTCCACCGCCGCCGCGCCACCCTGGAAGAAGATCCCGGCGGCGGAAATGCGCCAGAAGCGGCCTCTTGGATCACGCGTCGCCGGGCGCATTGGGCCTGCCCCCCTTCAAATCGGCGAGAGCGATGCCACTGCGCCAAAGCGCGATTGCGCCCGTCGCCGCGACGGTCAGCAAGCTCGATATCTGAACGAGCAGCACCATCGCCAAGGCCGGTTCGTCAGGTACGCCGAGCAGGTCGAGCGCGAAAACCGCACCGACGAAAAAACCGCCGGGAATCCGCGCGAGCCGGCTAAGAATGATAAGGAAGCCGAGAAAAACCACCAGGAATATGTAATCGACCGGCGGAAGCGTTACCCCGAAGGCCAGTCCAGCCCAAAGGAAATGCGTGATGGCGATCAGCTTGATGACGATGCTGGCGATTACGATGGCGACGCCGCGCCAGGTTTCTCGCGGCCAGACGATGCCCTCGGCGAAGGAGGTCAAGCCGCTCTCCACGGGCACGGCAAAGCGCTCGGGCAGTCGCCTGGCCAGCCGGGTCATCAAAGCACCCGGGCGCGCGATGCCACGCTTGTAGCGCGCGAGCGCGAAGAGGAGCAGCGTAAACAAGGTGAAGCTCCCAATGCCGCCGGCGACAAGGCCAAGCCGGACGGTTCCGTCAGGATCGGGAAAAACCGCAAACGCCAAGGCGAGCGCGACGAAACCCGTGAAGACCAGGCCGTCAACCAACCGGTCGATTGCTACCGTCGCCAGCACCGCGCTCATCTTCAGGTTTTCGAGACGGGCAACCAGCCAGGATCGAACAAGCGGGCTCAGCCCCAAGGGAACAAGGATGTTGGCGAGGTAACCGGCCATGATCGCGCCGAACAGACGAAGCGTGCCGATGGGCCGGATCGCGAACAGAAGCTGGCGCCACTTCCAGGCGCGTACGAATTGCTCAGCGACGACCGCGAGCGGAGTTATCAGCACGAACGCGATGTCGGCCCGGCCGGCCACGTCTATCAGCCGGCCGTAGTCCACTCGTGCCAACACCCAGCCAAGCGCCAGAAGACCAAGGAGCGTTCCACCGGCCGACCACCGGTATCGTCGGTAGTGACGCCCGAGCGTCACGCTCACTCGTTCGTCCTGGCGTGCCATTTCTGAACTCGGTTGTTGAGGAAATCGGCCACGAAGACGGACCCGTCATCGGCCACCGCAACCGCAATGGGATGGTTGAACTGGCCGTCGGCGTCGCCGGGCGTTCCGAAATCAGTCAGAAAAGTCCCATCCGGGGCGAACTTCTGGATTCGGTCATTGTAGAAATCCACGACGAAGACGTTGCCCTCCGGCCCGATCGCCAGTCCCGTCACCGTCGCGAACCAGCCGTTGAATGGCCCGTAGATGTTCATCGCGAAGGGCCCACCCCACTTATGGGAGAATGAGCCATCCGGTGCGAAGGCCTGGATCCGGTCACCGTAGCCGTCGGCGACGTAAAGGGTGCCGTTGGTGTCGAGAGCCACATCGGTCGGATAGTTGAACCTTCCGGCATCGGTCCCGATCTCGCCGGTGGTTCCCCACTGTCTGACGAAAGATCCATCCGGCCGCAGTTGCTGAACCCTCTGATTGTAGAAATCGGCGACAAAGAGGTCGCCATTGTCGGCGACGGCGACGCCGCCCGGCGCGTCGAACTCGCCTAGCCCGCTTCCCGCGCTACCGATCACACGCTTGGGCGTTCCGTCCAGTGCGAACACCTGAACGCGGTCGTTGAAATATTCGGCGACGTAGAGCTCGTCCTTGTGAACGGTCAGATTCATGGGACGGCCGAGCTGACCGATGGCATCTCCGGGCTCGCCGAAGCTGCGCAGGAAGTTGCCGTCAACACCGAAGACCTGGATACGTCCGTTGCGCGAATCCGCGACGAATACTTCGTCGCCAGCCACGGCAATCCCGGTGGGATCGTGGAACGCGCCGGGGTCGTCTCCCCTGGCGCCCCAGGCCGCGACGAAGACGTAGCCTGGCTCCTTGGCGGAGGGAACGAAGACCAGATAGCTGCCGAGCAAAACCGCGACGATCACCAGAACCGGCGCCGCGATCCATTTCGTGATTTTTCGGCGTCGCATACCGTCGCCGCCTTTAGAAGTTAACCCGGAATCCGGCGCGCACGGTGAAGTCGTCCGCCAGCGCGTCGCCGTTCAGGTCCTGCACGACCGGCATCTGAACGATCGCCTCGACGATCCAGCGCTTGGTCACATATTGCAGGCCCGGCGCGAGGAAGAGTGAGGTCCCGCCGGAATTGGGGTCACCGATGCCGCCTATCTCGTTCTTCTCTCGATAGAGAAGGTTGCCCTCGAGCACGCCGTAAAGAAAGCCCGGCACGCCCGAGCCTAGCTCACGCGGCCACAGACGGTATTGCAGCGAGGCGTCGAGCCGCGCCTCATCGCCGAATTCGAAGCCGTTCGCCTGGGTGTTGATCTTATAGCTCGCCTGCGTATCGATCTGATAATCCAGCGTCTGGTACGTCACGACGACGCCGCCGAACGGGTCCCACGACCCCGAGCCAAGCTGAAGCGTCGCCGGCAACGGGCCTTGGCTATCTCTGTCGTCATCGTCCCCCGTCGGCATTTCGATGCCGCCGAACGGCGCGATCCGGAAGGTGCGTCCCGGCGCGTCATCTCGGTAGACCGTGTACCGACCGAAGAGCCGTGCGTCGCCGATGCCGCTGGTGCTCCGCGTTATGCGCGCCCCGCCGGCCGTCGTCAGATCGAGCTCCTTGTCCAGATAGGGCAGCACGGCAAACGCCGCGAAATCCCCGGTCACGCCGTACCCCAGAACCGAGATGGCGCCCAGCACCTCGAGCTCCCTGTCTGCCGAGGAAGGATCACGGCTGGCTTTGCGGTAGAGGAACTGCTCGCGAAAAACGAACTCGCCTTCCGCCACCGGCAGCGCCGTGTTGAAAGTCTGCGGCGCGGCAATGGCGGCCGAACTCAATAGCAGAGCTAACGGAACGGTCCAGAGAGTCAGTGCCGATCTCGGGCACCAACTCATTCCGTGATCTTTCTCTTGAATCCGCGCATGGTGAAGCCGGCCCGGTCCACGGCCTCCTCGGCCTGGTCTTCCGACAAGCTCATACCTGGGTGCATTGTGACGGTCACCGTGCCGCTCTCGATATCCGTCGAGACGGTTGCGACGCCCTCGATGCGGCCGAGCTGCTTCTCGATGCCGTAAGCGCAAAAGGGACAGGCCAGACCGTCAGCTTGCAGAACATAGACAGCACTGTTCGCTTCGGCGGAGACGGTGCCGGGCTCCGCCAGAAGAATCACGACGATAAGGAACAGCGCTCGAACCGGTGCAGGGATCTTGGTTCCAGCTTTCATGGCTTCCTCCCGCGCCAACCCGCCGAGATCAAGATAGCGGCTGACCGAGACCGGCTGCCTTCAAAGTGTCGGATTGCGGTCCGCGCCCTGTGCAGCAATCGGCCAACTTGCCGTCGATGGCCACTGCCGGCACGGACCGGACGCCCAGCGTCTTGGCCCGGGCCGCTACGTCGGCGCGCTGCATATCGAGAACCTCGATCTCGCAGGAGGGGCAGGCCAAATCCTTCACCAGCGCGATCGTCTCCTCGCAGGCCGCACAGCCTGCACTGAAAATCTCCACCTTGCGTTTCTGCGTCATATCATCCTCTCCTTTGTCTTCTGCGAACTTAGCTCTTCCAGGATCGTGCACCGGCCGGCGGCGGGTCCTTGCTTCGGACAGGTTGCAATCAGTTCATTGAGGGCCGATCGAATCCTCCGAAGCCGCGTCATCTTCCGCTCGACCTCTTCGAGCTTGGCCGATGCCTGCGCCCGCACGTCCGCGCAGTCCGTGTCCGGGTCGGCGCGCAACGACAACAACTCGTCGATCTCGCGCAGTGAAAATCCGAGCTCCTGGGCCTGGCGAATGAAGCGGATGCGTTCCACGGCCTTTTCCGAATAGATGCGATAGCCGCCGCCTCGCGGTTTCAACGGCTGCTCGATAAGACCCTTGCGCTCGTAAAAGCGGATCGTTTCGACGCCCACGCCCGCCTCTTCCGCTGCTCTGCTGATCGTTTTGTTGCTCATCACCTTTCATCCATACCTAATCTGCACTCCGTACCATGATACGGAGTCAAGGGCGCCTCGGGGAAGTTGCTGGTTATCCCGAAAGCGAGAGCGGTGTGAGTGACCGATCCGATGCCGTCCCTAGGTGTTTAGGAAATCCCCAAACTCCGGCTGCGGGTGAGGCTCCAGGAGATCGTGTCGCCACGCACGATGCCGCTCACAGCCTTGCCGCGCTGACGCTCCAGCGCCGCCCGCCAGGGCACGAGCGTGAACTCCTTCGATTTCTCGATCACAGCGAACTTGCCGCTCGCAAGCCGGACTGGCCTTCGATAGACGCCCTCGATGCGCTCACCGTCGGAAGGCTCAGCGAACGGCTTGCCCAGCTCCTTCGACAGCCGATCCGCGGCGGCGCTGACTTCGCGCCTGCGGAGTTCATTCAAGAGGTTGCGCTGATAGACGGTGCGGTCATCGTGTTCCTTGACGAGCCCCTGGCTCAACAGCCAGCGGCGTCGGCGTTCAATCGCATCTTCTGCGTCACGCCCGAAGCCGCCCGCGCGAAGCGGCTCGGGCCGCTCCGCCACAAGTTGGCGGTCGAGCCAGGTCGCGCCCTCCATCTCGCCCATCTGGTCCAGGCTGAAACTCGACATAAGGACCAGGCGCGCCGGTTGCCGCATCCGGTTACGCTCCTCATAGGCGCGCGCCTTGTCGAGGAAATCTTCGGGAATCGCCCAGGAGCCGTCGGCGAAGCGCTCAGCGAAACCGGCCCGCCGCATGGCCTCCAGCCGCCGAACGTGGGCGCGGACATACTCAGCCGAAGCGCGCGGATCGACGGCGCGGTGCCGCGCCTCGCTATAGAGGCCGCCGCTCTGCTCGGCAATATCGGCAATGGTCTGGTCCGCGCGCCGCAGTTCGGCCGCTTTGCCCTCGACCGCGACGATCGCGCCCGGCGCATAGTCGCCGGGATCGACAAGCTCGCCGACCTCCGCATAGTGCGTGCGCCCGTCGGTCCCGTCGACGATCAGGTAGTGCCGGTCGTGGAGTTCATCGGAAAGCCCGCGCGCCAGGACGCGTCCGACAATCCGTGCATTCGGCTGCGACGGATCGAAGATCGCATGATCGACGCCGGGACGGTCCACGCGCGCCGTGCGCATCTCACGGTGCATGGTCCGGATGATGTCGCCGCGCGTACCCATGTCGCGCAGTGAGGTTTCGAGCCCCGCTGACAGCCGCCAGCGCTTGGCCCCGGCGGGTTCGGCAAGCCCCATGCGTTCGAGCTTCTGAAGGCGGCCGATCTTCAACGTGTGTTTGAAGCGGGCGAAGTGACCTCTTGGGTCTTTGTGCAGATCAGCCATGCCGTCCTCTGCTTGACCGAGGATTTTGCGGTCGAGGCGGGTGAACCGCTCCTGCTCGACCTCGCGGGCATAGCCCTGCTGGATTTGCTGTTCGCTGACCGGCCCCAGCTCCAGGGTCAGAAGCTCGCTCGCCCGCTCCCGGATGCCGTGGGAGATATAGTCGCGGGCGATCACCAGGTCCTTGCCATGCTCGTCCTTGCCGCGCACCACGATATGGCTGTGGGGATTGTCGGTGTTGAAGTGGTCGACCGCCACCCAGTCGAGGCTCGTGTCGAGGTCGCGCTCCATCTCGGCCATCAGACCGCGGACGAATGGCTTGAGTTCGTCGAGCTCGGTGCCGTCCTCGGGCGAAACGATGAAGCGGAACTGATGGCGGTCACCGTCGCTTCGCTCCAGAAAATCCTTGCCGTTGGCCTCGTCGCTTGCCGCGTCATAGAGCCGGCCGGGCTCGCCCTCCCGGGTGACGCCATCGCGCTGGACGTATTTGAGGTGCGCCCTGGCCGCGCCGAGGCCCTGACCGTGAAGCTTGACGATCCGCGTCTTGACGATGACGCGCCGCCGGCCGGAAATCCGCCCGCGCCGCATTGCCGCGCCCGTCCCCCATCCGCCGCCGCGCCCGATCCGCGACCCGCTAAACGTCGAAGCCCCGAGACGCCGAAAACCCGGCCCTGAGAGACTGGTGGCATGCAGCACCCGTTGCAGATAGGTTTTCGCCTTCTTTCCGCCGCGGGAGCGGATCTTCCCGAATTTGGGCTGAAAGCGGTCTTCGTTGTCGGAGGCCATGGCGTCGAGATCAGCACCCCAACCGCCGTAAACAAGGTAACATTATGAATAACCACCCATAATCAATGCGTTACGCAAATACGAAGAGTCGCCAAAACCGCCTTGGCGCCAAAAAAGAGATGTGCAGACAACGGAATAAGCGTCATTGACGCTGTTCCTTTTATCTTGCCCTCCGCCGCCTCAGACCCCTCCTACGCTTTAACTCCATCCTGACGCTGGATCAGCTTTCCTCGCGGTTCCGCCAAGGGAGCCGCAGCCTCGTCGCCCGACCGATGATGAGCCGTCGATCCACCGGCCCGAAATATCGTCCGTCGAAGGATTGCGGATGGTCTTGCAGCAGGAAGACACTGCGCTCGGTGACGATGTGGCAGCCATGCCAATCAGGCATCGGACGGCCTAGAGCATCGACCGTTTGCGCCACCGCAACGGACTCGTCGTTGACGAAAATATCGTCACCCCGACGGCAGATTCGGTCGCCATTCAAGCCCACAACGCGCTTCAAAAGCGGCACATCGGGCGGCAAATATCCCCGTTCTTCGACGAGATACCTGACCCGTTCGGGTACGACAACGAGGACATAATCGCCGCGCTCGACGGGCCAATTGTCGAGCCAATAGAGCCCGATCGGCGCGCTTGCAGAGGCGTTGTAAATCATCTTTTTCGGCAGGCTGACGACTGATGCCAAGCCCAAGGCGAGGACCGGAATCGCCGTTCCAAAGAGAAGCGCACGCTTCATGACGCCCCCCCCTTCCTCACGACTTGGGCCGCCAAATGCGCGTCATGCTGGGCCGTCGGATAGGGGCGGATCGACTGCCCGGCGGTGATCCGGTTATGGACATGGCGATAGTATGCGGGCGATACGTCGGCGGGCTCGAACCCCGCCGCCTCCAGCGCGTCGATCTGCAAGAGCGCTCGCTTCACCTTCGCGTTTCCGGTGGCCAGCAGAAGAACTTCACCACCGGGCGTGACGCCCTCGATGCGGCTCAGCAGCAGCGACGGCTCTGCCGATTGAACGACGGTGAACCGCCAGTCTTGGGTGCCGTATTCGTTCGCGCGCCAGCGGACATAGCCGAAGATGCGGTCCGGTTTGAACAGGGCGAGCGAGCGCCGCCGGTCCAAATCCTGTTGCTCGTCAGGCTCGCCGAACCGCAGCCAATGGTTCAGATGCTCCGGATAAAAAACGATTTCGACACGGGTGAAGGACTCAGACATCGGAGGTCGAGTCCTTCTTCCGCATGTCCGACCAGGCGGTCAAATCGTCGATATGATAGCGCACGTGGCGGCCATGCTTGCGGTACTGCGGACCGCCGCCGTAGACGCGCATTTTCTCCAGCGTATTGGGCTTCAGTTTGAGAAATCCGGCTGCTTCTCTTGTGGTCAGGAAGGGGCCATTTTGCGCCGCTTCTGCGTCATGCTCGATCATAGGTCCTCCGGCGTGAGCGAAATTGCTCTATGCCGGGGAAGGATCGGCTATGGGTCTAATGAGCGGGAGTATCGTCCGCGAAAAGCCGCGACAACGATACGGTTAATGCCTACGCCAGCAGCGTGCGATAGCTGCCGTTGATCATCCGCACGCCACGCTTGTAGCTGCGGATCGTGCGGTTCTTGAGTGTCACGTTCGGGTTGGTCCATTCCTCGTCGACCAGCTCGTCGCCGTGGATGAACCGCGCGATATCCTGAAACTTCCAGTTCTGCCGCCGCAAGTCGACGGCGACGAGGGCGTCCCGATGGCGTATCGCTTCGACTGTCCAGTCGCCCTTCTGGCCGCCCAAACGGCGGTCCCGATAGAGGTCGGCGAGCCGCCGAATCAGGCGTTGGCGGCTTTCCACATCGGGAAATTGGTCGACAATAAGCTCCAGCGCGAAGGGATCGAGGCGGATGTCTTCACCGATGCATCGCACCTGCGCGACCCGCATTTGGTCGCGCAAGAGAAGATGCTGCTCGCCGTCGATGGTTTTCAGGAGTGTTTTGCGACATCCAACTTCGCTGAGGGAAATGACGCTGCCGAGCCCGCGATCCTCACTATTGCGGACATAGGCCGAGACGACCCGCCGATAGTCCTCGATACGCCAGAAGACCTCGGCGTCGAGAGCGTTTTGGTCAGGATCGGCGAAAGCTACACAGGCCCCAGGCTTCGGCGCGCAGAAAGCGCCGCCGCGCCCGGAGCAAAACCGTGTCATCGATCAAATGAATGGGTCGGGGGCGTCCAGGCGCGGAGATGCGCCAGTCGCTTCGGTATTCGAGGTTTCGCCGGAGATACTCCCACGCGACGCGCGACCGGGTCAGTAACCGCACATGATCATAATCGCTTAAGGGCGGCACATCGGCCGCAAGAGAGCTTTGAATCGCCACCATCACTGTCTCCTTTCACGCAGGACGACGGCGGGCGGTGCGGTCGGCGCCGCCTACTCAAACAAGCCCCTCTTCTCGTTTTGTTTCCTTCATTTGTTCGACGCCTGAGCGCTGCGCCATCGACCTGCAACACAGGCCTATCCAGTTACTCAACCCTGACATGTAGGCGTCAACAATCTGTTAAGAACTGTGGCGAATTAGTTAAATTGCGAGCGAAATCGGCCTCCGCCTCTGACGCAAGAAGGCCCCGCGCCCGAAGGCGCGGGGCCAGAGGTCACCGCTAGCTGCGCGGGTTCCAGAGGATCGCCATGGCGTCCGGATCGTCCTGTCCGGCGGCCCGGCCGAGGTTGGCGTAGATCTTCGACGGCCCGAATTCGGGGGCCGCGAAGGTCAGCGAGACGTAGGGGTTGCCGCTGTTCTTGCCGACCCTGTTCCAACCGCCGCCGATCTCAACCCGGTCCTCGGTGTAGACCCGGAAGTCGGGCTGCGCCTCGGTCTCCTTCGCCCGGTTGGGCAGGATGCGGATGCGCTTCTTGAGGCTCATCGTTGAGAGCGTGCCTTCATATCCGCCGGTCTCGGTCTTCGTCACATATCCAAGTGCCTGTGCCATCTTTCAGTCTCCTAGTTGGATGTCGCGGGGCGCCTATCGCCCTGCTGACGCGGGACCGGCCATGGCGGGCGGCGGGCGCGTGAACCGACAGGCCGAAGCGCAGCGGAGGACCGCGGGGGCGGACTTTTTTGGACACAAAGTGTCGTGCGCGAGGAGGCCGCAGGCCGGGGAAAAAAGTGCGAACCGGCGGTTTCAGGCGACCGGCGTTCGCCATAGGTCCATCGAGCAGAAGCAGGGCGAATGGGCGTTTCGCCAGCCACAAATCAAGAGACGGGATGGCGCGGGCGCTTGGATATGTGCCGACGCAGCCGGGCGGGAATCGTTCGATGCGCGCTCTTCATGGTGAGCGGTCAACGTCTCCGCGCTTTCTCTGCCATGGGGTGGAGACCGAGGCGCGGCCTGATCGGGACCTGAAAACCACGGACTCGCGGGATGTGTGGAGGCTGGAACCGGGTCGGCAAGATCAACGCTTCTCAAAGGCTCGCTCACCCCGTTCCCCGCGTCCGTCGTATCGATTCTACGCCAATCTCGGCCGGGCCAATGGACGCGAACCGTCGGAGCCTATCGAACCGCCGCACTGCGCAGACGCAGACACGAAGCAGCCCCGCGCCTTCGGGCGCGGGGCTTTCTTGGGCTTGTCGATCCGCAGGGACGCGCTCGCGGCCCTCCCGTTCGGGTGAGAGGGCCGCTTCCGCCTCCCGCTAGATTCAGGAAATGAGCGATTTGATGCGGGCCATATTGTCGGTCAGCCGTCCGCCGCCGCCCTTCGTGTAAGCCCTGAATGGGAACGCCATGTAGTGCGGCAGCCACCCCTCGGCCTTCTTGCGTCCGTCGCCGCTGATGAAGTCGCGGACGATCTTCTTCTGCACCTTGGTCGTCGCCGTCACATTGGCGTCGGCGACGGCCTTGCCGCCGACATGACGCAGCATGCTGTTGACCGCCGCCTTGTCGCGAAGCAAGTCAAAGAAGGCGTCGTCCGGCTGCCAATAGTCGGCCATGTCCACTTTGAGATGGGTGCCGAGTGCCTCGACCACGGCGGTCCCGGCCTCCAAGGTCTCCGCCATGACATTGGCGAGAACTCGCATCACGTCCTCGTCGGAGAGCTTCAAGAGCACCGCGAACACTTCAACGACGCGGTAGTCGTCGCCGTTCGAGCGAACCACGGAATGGCCGTGGGCGGGCAGCCCGAGAAGTTTGAGGATGGCTTTACGCTCGGCGGCGAAGGCGGTTTCCGCCTTCGATTTCGCGACGCTCTCGGCAGTTTCTTCCTTTCGTGTCGCCTGCGGGTCGGGCTTGGTCTGCCACAGCGTGGACCCGCCGATGGCGTGCGCCACCATGAGCCGGAGGGCGACGCCCGGATGGCTCAACAGGGCATGACGCACGGCGGCGTGACGGTGAAGCTCGATGTAGTTTTGGGCCGGGTTCGTGAGCTCGGGCCGGACGGGCTTGCCGCCCGTGTCCGGATCGTCCTTCGCCGCCTTGGTACGGCGCTTCCCCTTCGCCTCCTTGGCGGTCAGCCAGCCCTCGTGGACCTCGACCTCGCCGCGATGGGAGACGGTGATGTAGGCGCGCCCGCCGTCTTTCTTGGGTGTCTTCTCATATTCCCATGTCGAGAAACGCTGGCCGGTCTCGCAGATTTCGACATCGGACCAGCCGTCTTCCAAAAGGGCGTCGCGCTTCGCCGCGATGGCGGCGTTCTGCAAGGTCCAGAATTGGTCCGCGTCGGCGAAATAGCTCGTTTCGCCGAACAGATCGGAGATGGTCTGGCCCTTGTAGTCCTCAAGCGGGAACAGCGCGACCTCGGTCGCGATCTGCTGACCGCCGAACAACCATTGCTTTAGCTGGTAGCCGCGCGGCGCGTACTGCTCGGGATCGGCGAACAGCTTGAGCCAGTCGCGCTGTTGGCGTTTCGAGGCCAAGGTCAGGTGGCGGATCGTCTCCGCGTCGATGTCCTCGTTGCGGTAGGCCTCCCTGATCTTCGGCAGAAGCTCGCCCAGCGCGAGGCGGCGCTTGACCATCAATTCGGTGATCCCGAAGGTCGCCGCGATATCCGCGACCGACTTTCCGGTCTTGGTCAGGCGGACGAAGGTTTCGTATTGCGTCATCTCGTCGGGATCGAGCCGGGCGAGATTTTCCAGCATGGAAGCTTCGAGCGCCGCCGCGTCGTCGCCCGGTTCCATGATGGCGCAGGGCAGCGGCTTGACCGCACCGCCGTCTTCCGCAATGGACTTCGCCGCGAAATAGCGCCGCCGCCCGGCGACGATCTCGAAGCTCTCGCCGTCGCCATTGGGCCGCACCAACAGTGGCACTAGCACGCCGCGCGTTTTGACGCTGGAGAGGATATCGGACACGTCTGGTGCGGCCTTGCCGTGGCGCATGTTGATGGCGGCGTCTTTCAGCTTGCTAAGGTCAATATGTTGCAGTTGCATGGGTCTGCTCCTTCTTTTGCAGGGGTGAAGACCCCTCCCGGCGCGTCTTGCCGGAGGCCCGGAGGGGTCGGATTTGCCGCCATCATCGGCGGTTCTCGGTCGTGCCAGCCGCTTGCGGATGGCGACGATCTGGGAGTGCGCGGCGGTCATGACGCCGCCTCGCCGAACAGGGGAAGCTGCGGGTCGCGGCGTCTGGGGACGTTCTCAAGTCCACAGATGCCGAGCGGACAGGGTCCGTAGTGACCGGCTGTGTCGGCTGCGATGTCGCGGGACGCGTGGGGATCGCATGAATGCCCGGACGGTCGGCGGCAGCGCCGCCCGACCGGTGCGAGGCAGGTCGGGCACGCGACTTCCAAGACCGGATCGCGCGGCCATGTCCTGCCGCATCCGCGCTGGCAATGGACCGTCATGGCAAGACGCCCCAGTCGGCGAGCATGTAGTCCGCGCCGTCATCGTCGCGGCGCAGGTCATGATCCTTGGGATTAACGCCCTCGGTGTCGTAGTCCTTGACGCGGACGTGCGCGCGGCCATCCTTCACGGACGCGTCTTGGACGACGCCGCCCTCCATGACGATGGTGACCACGGGCACGTCACCCGCTTCCGTGAAGTGGTCGGGGATTGGCAGCGCCGATGCGAAGTCCTGCCACGGGTCGGCGTCCGCGCCCTCGGCGGCGGCATCGACGAAGGTGTCGCCGCTATGGTCGAGAGCTTTCCAGCACGGATCGTCGTTGGCCTCCGCGATGGCTTTCTCAAGCGCCGCGTCGAGCGTCTCCGCCTCCACCGTGACGGTGTTGGCGTAGTAGGCGGCATAGCCGCATTGGACGGTCCATTGTTTCATATCGCGCTCCTTCTCCATTTCAATCCGTGCACACACAGTCCTCGCGCTCCCAATCGGTCTCGTTGGTTGCGGGGTCGGGCAGAGCGAGCACGCCTTGGCGCTCCACCTGATCGGCGAGGCGGGCGTAGGGTTCGCGGTCGATGCGGAAGAGTCGCATGCCGGCGCAGTGGCCCTTGGCGCTCGACTTGCCGGGCTTGGCCTCCTGCGCGATCCACCAGTCCGCGAGGTCGGGCCGGTCGCGCATGATCGCCTCGATCTTCCAGCGGGCCTTGAGGAAGCAGAGGTCGCAATTGCCTTCATGGGATTTGAGCGCGAGGTCGAAGGGTTGATCCGCCCACCAGTCGAGCACCTGCATCTCGGTCACGTTCGCGTCGGCCAAGGGAAGCTGCACGGTCGCACCAGTGCGCCTACGTCCACTGCAACTGCGCTGGCGGTGGACCCGCTTCGGCTCGTCGGCGCGCAGGCCGAGCACGCTCGCCCAGCTTTTCCAGCCGAGCCAGTGGCGGGCGTAGGAGTCGATGCGGTCGCGCTTAAGGAAGGACGTGCAGAACCGCATGCGCGGGTTCGGCACGAAGCCCTTGCGGTCGATCAGCGCTTCGAAAGGTTCGCCGTTCCGCGCCGCGCTGTTGTGCGAAACGATCCGCGTGCGGTGCGGTTCGTCCCAGTCGTATTCCACCCAGACGATGTGAACGCCCCAGCGAGCCCCAAATTCGGCCACGAAATCGAGCGTCTCGGGGCGCTCCTTCCCGGTGTTGGCAAAGACGACGCGCACGTCGCCGGGCAGCGTCCCGCCGTGGGCGTCAAGGATGTGCTTGAGCATGTAGCCGGAGGTACGCCCGCCGGAAAACGAGATCACGGCAGGACCGGCGATGCAGTAGGGATCGCGGCTCATGGTTTGTCCTTCCGCGCCTCGTCGATCCAGTCGATCTGGCGGCGGGCATCCATGTCGAATAGACCGAGGTCGCAAGGCTTCTGCGCCGCATGCGGGTTGCGCTTCGGCGCGATGGGCTGGGCGGCGCGCACCGCGAGCCGGTCAGCAAGCGTGATCGGTTTCACGCCCGGCGCGACGGTTTGCTCGCCTTCCGGCGTCGTCTCGGTCGGAAGTTTCGGCGCGCCGGTCATGCCGCTGCCTCCGCCGCCGTCTCGGCGTCGCGGAACGCGAGGATGAAGTCGGCAGCTTTGGAGGCTTGGCTTGCCGCGCGGAAGATGGCGCGGTTGTCCTCTTTTAGGACCTCAAGCCATGAGCCGATATAGTCCGTGTGCCGCACGGTCGGCGTGATACCGAGCGTGGCACAGACGAAGGCGCTCGCCATTTCGGCGACCAGTTCCTCTCGCGCATAGGGCTTCGATCCGAAGGAATGCGAGAGGTCGCGGGCGCATCGGCTGTCGTGCCCGGTCCAGTGGCCAAGCTCGTGAAAGCAGGTGCGGTAGTAGTTGACCTGATCGAAAAAGGCGGGCTGCGGCGGCACGCGGATGAAGTCTTGGCTCGGGATGTAAAAGGCGCGCGTACCGCCGACTCGGAAGTCCGCGCCCGTTGCCTCGATGAGGCGTTCAGCGTGCGGGACGATCTCGGCTTCGGGCAGCGGGGCCGCGCCCTTGTAAGCGTCCTCGGGCAAGCCCTCGCACTGCTCGACATTGAAGAGGGTAAAGCGTTTCAGAAACGGCACTCGCTCGGGATCGTCGCCGTCCTTCGCGGCGCGCTCCCGCTCGGCCTTGGGAATGAAGGTATCGGCATGGCAGGCGGTGACGCCGCGCTCGCCCTTCATGACGTGCCCGCCCATCTCTTGGGCTTGGCGGTAAGTCAGCCATGTCTGCGTGGCGAAACCCGCGCGCATCACGTGGTGCCACAGGATCAGGATATTGACGCCCGAATAGGCGCGGCCCGTGAGGGCGTTGACCGGAAGCCCAAGTCCGGCCTTCGCCTCGGGCGTGCCCCAAGGCTGCACCCATGGTGCGCGGCCTGCCTCAAGCTCGGCGATGATCCGGCCCGTTATCTCGTCATAGAGGCTGAGCTTCTCCGCGCCCTTGGCGCGGCCCGTCTTGCGCCCGCGCTTTCCGCCTGTCGCTGCGTTTGCGGTTCTTGGCTCCATCGTCGCGGCTCCCTCTGGTCCCTCGCGCGCGCCTTTCCCCGGAAGGGGGGCGGGCGGTAAGCGACCGGGAGCCTCGCCGGGTCAGGCGGGACGCAACTGTCTTGGTAGGACGAAGAAGACGAACCTAGACGGACACGGAGCCAAGGCGGTTGCGGGCCGCCCCGGCGGGGCTACAAGGGAGTGTCCGGCCGCCCCCCGCACCGGGAAAGGCCATAAAAAAAGCGTCGCCGCCCAAAGGGCGGCGGCCTTATCCCGAAGCGTCAGCTTCGGATCCGCGCCAGGGATGGAAGCCCGAAGGGCCGAGACCCGCGTAGCGGGGCTCGGTTCACGACAGCCCGGCGGCCGGCCTTAAGGCCGGACGGGCGCCCAGAATCAGGCGCGGCTAGCGTCCCCATTCAAGTATGAGCTGTCTGCTTGTGACAGGGATGATGCCTGCTTGTGTCATCCGCGTAAGAGCAGTTGATGCTTCGAGCGCCGAAGCCGACTGTATCGCATCAACAACAACATAGGGCTGGTAGCCGATTTCCAGAGCGCCAAGAGATGCGAATGAGACACCACCCTCAACACAATCCCCTAGGATCACGATCCTGTTCTTTCCCGCCTCTGATATTTTCGAGCGAACATGGCCGTCCTCCCACGGATTAAGGCAAGTTCGGGTAATACTGTTTAGGTGGGCGATCGGAGGCAGAGGCTCGGGCGATGCGACGTCGTCCCTGGCGTAGATTGTCGAGATGACGGGCACCGTGAGCGCAGTGGCATGTTCAAGAACGGATTCGATTACGGTCCACGGGGCACCGTCGGCGGCCGAGACGAAATCCGGCTCGAGACCAGCCTGGCAATCAACGATCAAGACGGCGCTGCTATCGGGCGAGATCAGTATGTTTGATTTTATCGGCTCGGTCATAGCGTAAGGCTCACGCGAAATCGGTCAAATATCTCGACAAA
The DNA here is from genome assembly GCA_965228695.1 of Alphaproteobacteria bacterium. Classification (GTDB taxonomy): domain Bacteria; phylum Pseudomonadota; class Alphaproteobacteria; order UBA8366; family UBA8366; genus JAJFJD01. The sequence goes on from CBDDIB010000001.1 coordinate 458,782, forward strand.
CGTGAGCTAGAAAACGTTGATCCGGATCACCGATATCTTCGTCTGCGTGTCCTCCTTCTGTTCTGAGCGTTCTACCGATGTTGTTCGTAATTCGGACGTTATCCGCATCATCGTTCAAGCACATCGGGCGCCACCTGCGCGGCTTCTCTGATTAACGTCAGGCGGCTTGGGCGGTTGCGCGTGATCGTGTCGGTCCGCGGGTTGCTGGGACATGGATTCTAGAGCCTTTCCGCACGGGCATGGCGTAAGCAGCCGATCTCCCCCTCGGTTCCAGCAGAGGCCCATGAGAAGCCCTAGCTGGCACCGGCCAGAAGGCCGTGCTAACTGTAATCTAGGAGCTACAGTGACTAGAGGTTCAAGAGTAAAGTTCGATGGCAAACGACGATTTTACGATCGGGCGGCTGGCGCGCGAGACCAGCTGCAAGGTGCAGACGATCCGCTACTACGAGCAGATCGGCCTGATGCCGCAGCCGCTTCGCACGGCCGGCAACCAGAGGCGTTATGGGCCAAACCACATGGCGCGGCTTGCGTTCATCCGGCACGGCCGGGAGCTCGGGTTTCCACTGGACGCGAGTAGAGAGTCCCTGAGCCTCTCGGACGAGCCCGACCGGTCGTGCGAGGCGGCCGACCGGATCGCGCGTGGACAACTCCAGGCCGTCGAGAGCCGCATCGCCCGGCTAAATTCTCTCAAACTCGAACTCGAGCGTATGATCGAGCAGTGCAAAGGGGGCGAATCGCCGAGTGCCGGGTCATCGAGGTGCTCACCGACCACGCGGAATGTCTGCACGAGAACCACGTCGAGCCAGCCTGATCGCCGCTGGGGAGAAGATCCCGGAGACCGGAAGTGATGCGTGGTTGGGATGGTCGGTTGCAATCCCAGAGTTGATTTCGTGCGAGATCACCCGCTCGAGGTGATGTTGTTGATTGCGGGCGGATTTGAATCTGTCCGCTAAGTCACGGATGTTTTTGACCAAAATTCCAGTCCAAAGATCAAAGCCCCGTATCTGTTGATGACTTGGTCCCAGGAAAACGGACAGCACCATGGTCCAGTATCGAGTAACGGGCAGCGTTTGATGGGCACGGGCTATGGGACGTCCCTCTTCACAGCTCAGAATTTCTTATCTCCTTTAGAACTCAAGAATGAACCGATCAAGATCAATCCGACGCCGAACGAAATCGCGACATCCGCGAGATTGAATGCTGGCCAATGGTGCTGACCGACATAGAAGTCGAGAAAATCTGTGACGGCCCCGTCTCGCAGCCGGTCGATGAGGTTTCCGGCCGCGCCGCCAATAATGAGACTAAGCGCTGATGTCTCCAAGATGTCCTGAGTTCGCCAGAGCCAGAATACGAGAAACGCGACGATGGCAAGCGTTAGTATCGACAAGATAACTGGACCCGAAGGTCCGAGGTCGCCCAGAAGCCCGAAGCTGACACCGGGATTGAACCCCAGCACGAGGTTGAAGAACGGCGTGACCGGTATGACACGCGGCGGGTCCATCACAACGGCAGCCATGAACCACTTGGAAGCCTGATCGAGGCCTGCCACAAGGAAGCTAGTGACTAGGGCGAGGACGAAATGCCGAGGCCTGGAATATCGCACGGCAAGAAATGTCACAGCTCAGCCTCTCTCAGGCCCTTCGAGGAAAAGCCTTTTCTATCGGAGTGCCCAGACAATGGGACCGCAAGGAATACAAGTATCGCCGGACCGATCATTGTTGCGCGGTCGGATACAGATCGCTTGGTGGGTGCGGGCTTCTCCATCATGTTGGTCAGTAGGAATTTTCTTCGGCTCACTGCGGTTTTAGTAACTTCCATTGCTCGTGGCGGCGGCCGGTTGGGTCATCGCGGCCCAGCGGTTGCGTCCACCGGATGACGCGCGCGCCAGAACCGCCTGAAGCTCCGCTTGCGCCTGCTCGAAGCGCGCCAACTCCTCACCTCGAAGGATCCGTCGAGGAGGTAGCTCCAACTTCATCGGATCGACCTGTTTGCCCTTCTGTAGGACTTCGTAATGAAGGTTCGGACCTGTGGCGAGTCCCGTCGCCCCGACATAGCCGATCACATCGCTCTGCCGGACTCGCGCGCCTGGCTGGAGTCCCTCAGCATAGCGGCTGAGATGGGCATAGGCCGTAGTGTAGGTCGAACCGTGTTTGATCTCGACATACTTGCCGAAGCTGCCGTTGCGGCCTCGGCGGACGACCACGCCATCGCCGGCGGCGAGCACCGGAGTCCCGCGCAGCGCGGTATAGTCGAGGCCGCGATGCATGCGGGTATAGCCAAGAACAGGATGGTCGCGCTTCCCGAACAGCGAGGAGAGCCGCCCGCCATCGACCGGCGTCTTCATCAGGCTGGTCTCGATGCTCGCCCCCCTGTCATCGAAGAAGCCGGTGTATCCGTCGGCCGTGGTGTAACGCAGAATGCGGAGACTTCGTCCGGAAGAGCCGATAGCGGCGTAAACGAGATCGCCCGGATGCTGTCCCCGTTCCATGCCGTCCTCGAAGACCTCGAAAGCGAGCCGGAACGTGTCGCCGTCCCGGATATCACGCTGGAAGTCGAGCCCGTAGCTCAATGTTTCATAGGTCTGCATCAGAACCGCGGTTGGGACCTCGGCGGCCCGGGCCGCTTCGTACAAGCTCGATCGTATCGTGCCTGCTCTCGACGTAAGCTCGCGCGTATGCAGAATAGCCGAGGTGCGTGTCGCGAAAGCCTCGTCCGTCAGATGCTCGATTGAAACTAAGCGATCGGTCTCGGGAACGAGTTCGAGTCGCTTTAGAGACGGCCCGTCCTCGCTAGCGTCATGCTCGCCAATGAAAAGGCTGAGCGCCTGGCCTGCCTTCAAGGCTCTGGGATCGAAGGCCTTTTGCAGGGATTCGCTCGCGGCATACGCTTCCCGCTGAGACAGTCCGGCCCGCAGTAGCACCTCAATAAGCGTATCGCCCTCTTCGAGCGTGACCGACTTTTCCGCCGGTACAAGCTCCTCACGAACGTTAGGCTCCAGATTCGTGCCCTGGGACGTCGGAGGCGTGGCGGGTGAAATGGCCGCGACTGCGACGGCACCCTCAACTTCCGGCACACCTATCGAAGGATCGTCATAGAGCGCGCCATAGTTCATCATCCCGACCGCCGCGGCGACAAAAACCGCAAGCCCTGTGCCACCGAGCATAAGCAACTTCCTCTTCATCTGTTTTCCGTTCCCGTCGTTCTTTTCTTCATCGAATCGTCCACGCTCGTCGCGATCGGCTATCGCGGAGCAAACCTCAGGCTGCCGTTCAGGATATTATCATCTGGTTAACCACGCCTATGGCGATTGCCGCGGCAAAGACAGCGGTCACAAAAACGGCGAATCCGAGCGCCATGGCCCGGTTCTTTCCGGCCGCTCCCTGGATCAACTCGGCTGCCGTCATCGGCGGCTCGTTGTGCCCGTATCCTCGCCGACGCAGCATCATGCTGCGGCGCTGTTCTTCCTTGGTTTCATGGCGCCCCCACATGTGAACCACGATCAGGACCGACAAGAGGCCCATCATGCTGCTGGGGATCCAGATGAATGCGCCACCCAAGAGTTCGTCCCCAAGAGCGGAAAGATTCCACAGGCGACCGAGCTGCGCATAGGCGGAATAGAGAACGGGCTGTTTGAACGCGAGGTAGGAGCCGATCACGATGTTCGACAGGATCAAGACCCACAGCATCATCAAGCGCACGCCGTAACGGGTGCCCTGCGGCGCGGGGCGCGTGTCGAAGACACGCCAAAAGAAGACCAGACCCGTGAACAGGATCGATGCGTGCATAAGGTAATGGACATTGTCGTTGAGGATCGCGAGGTCGTGGTACCTCGGAATCTGCCAAAAATAGAGCGCGCCAATGAACAGGGCCGTGGCGATCGCCGGGTATGAGAGGAAGGCGAAGAGGCCTCCGACAAGTCGGTTCGTGATCACGGGGATGAGAAGGCGGCGTTGCGCCGTTTCCGGCATGCCGGCGATGAGCACCCCCTGCGGTGCGGCGAGGAACAGTAGCATCGGCCCGATCATGCGAAGCAAGAGGTGCTGAACCTGGTGCACCAGGAACACCCGCTCCGCGATGGGGTCGATGGGCGACTGGAGCGCGAGAAATATCGCGGCGAGCCCGGCGAAGAAAGAAACGTGCCGCCAGATGCGCATGCGGTCCGTCTTGTGCCTGAGACGCCAGAGGCCGCCCGTGTAGAGCCCCGCGACAAGAAGCGTCCCGAGCGTGATGTCCGGCGTCAGATTCCAGGCCGTCCAAGGATCTACTCCGTCATTCAAAACGCCGTGCGCGGAAGCCGCCGTGGCCATTGTTGTGGTCAAGGCAACGAAGGCAACGACTCCCGATACTAGTGGCGCGACGGTCACGGTAGCTCCAAGGTTAGACACAAGATTCGCTCTCGCTATTCGGTTAACTTTTTTGTCGTCGGCGTTACAGCCGAGTGGTGTTTTCTGCTCATAAGAATCCGCCTCGGTGATAACTAGCTGCATACCTTCACGCCCAAAATCACGCAGACCGGCAAACGTAAATCCCATCGCCTAGCGATCGCCAAGAGCAAGCCTGATCTTCGGTACGGCGACTTCGCGAGGCTCGTGATAGTCGATCGTGCTCCGGAATTTTCCGGTTGTATCAAACAGCATTACCGAGGCGGTATGATCCATCGTGTAGCCCTCGTCATCGAGCAGCACCTTCTTGTATGTTACCCGGAACGCGCCCGCTGCTTGGGCCACGTCTTCCGGCGAACCGGTCCACCCGCGGATTTGTGGATGGAAGGCGGCGACGTAGTCAGCCATCGCCGCCGGCGTATCGCGTTCGGGATCGACCGAGATGAAGACGACATTCAGGCGTTCGGCATCAGGCCCCAAATCATCGAGCCATCCCGAGATATCGGCCAGGGTCGTCGGACAGACGTCCGGGCAGAAGGTGAACCCGAAGAACATCATGCTCGGACGGCCGAGCAGGTCCTCTGGTCCCACCGGCGCGCCCTCATGGTCAACCATGCTGAAGGACATGTCCCCGATGGGCGACGGTATCGCCGCGGTCTTGCCTGCCGCCTGCTCCGCGCCCGGCCCATCCACTTGCCACCAACCGAATCCAATCGCCGCCGTTAGGCTAAGGACGGCGGCAAGCGCAAATAAGCCAGATCTACGAAGCATGTGCGGGAGGGGGCTCATTCGGGTCGCGTGGCGCCAGGCCCGTAGATCGGCGCGGTGACCGTGATCTCCCCGGCGCGTTTGAACTTGAGCGTGACCTCGATGCTCTCGCCTTTAATGAGCGGCGCTTGGAGTTTCATCATCATGATGTGCAGTCCGCCTGGCGCCAGAGAAATTTCGCCGCCGGCCGGGATCTCAACCGGGCCGGCCGGACCCATACGCATGACGCCGTTGTCGTTCGTCATGGTGTGAACCTCGGCCTTGCCGGACAGAGGGGTACGTACCGCAAGCAAAGTATCGGCTTCCGCGCCCTCGTTGCGGATTGTGAGGTAGGCAGCGGCCGGGCGGCTCGTCCCTATCGAGGCCCGCGCCCAGGGCTTCGCGATGACAAGGCTGCCGATCCTGCCGTCATCCGCCAACGCAACCGGCGAAACAGCGAGGGAAGACAGCAACGCCAAGCTGAGCACGAAAAACGGGAAAATCGATCTCACCGAAAAGCACACGGCTCGGCAAGGCCGCAATTGCTTTTCGCGCTTTTCAAGAAAATAAAAGAATATTCGCTTCATCACGGCACCCTCAGTCAAAGACGTCGAAAAGCTCGTGAGAGACAGACCTTCGTCGAGATTTGCCATAACCGTGTTTCCGTTGGCCGTGCTTACTGTGGCCATCGTAGTTCTGCCGAATATCGTCTTGCCGAGCCGACGCGGTCGTCTGCAGCTCCGCGTTGCTGCATTCTATGATCTTGTCGAGCTCCCCTCGATCCAGCCAGACGCCCCGGCATTTCGAGCGGTAGTCGATCTCGATTCCCTGCCGCTCCGCCATCACAAGATCGATCTCGCAGGTAGGACACTTCATCACCGTATTCTCCGCACGTTCATGTCTTCGTTATCTGTGGATCACAAGCGTTGCCGGACGCCCGAGACGATCTCCGCCACGCCATCGTTAAAGGAGAAGAACGCCTCGAACTCGCCGTCGGGCTGCATGAGGTATAGCGCGGTCGTGTGATCCATCAGGTAGCCGTTGGAGGTTTCCGCACCCATGGACTTCGCGTAGTAGACTTGAAAGGATCGGGCCGCCGCCTTGACTTGCTCGGGCGTGCCGGTCAGCCCAACGATACGGGGATCAAACGCCGCCACGTACTCGGCCATGCGCTCGGTCTTGTCCCGTTCGGGATCGATGGTGATGAACAGTGGTTGCACCTTGTCGGCCTTCTCGCCAAGCTGCTCCATCACCTCTGCGATTTCGTTTAGCGTCGTCGGACAGACGTCCGGGCAGTACGTATAGCCGAAGAAGACGAGCAGCCATTTGCCGCGGAAGTCTTCGTCGGTCACCGCCTTGCCCGTGTGATCGACGAGCGAAAAATCGCTGCTGATGGACGCCCGTCCAATCTCCTTTTCCGCAGTCGCGGGCGCGGGCCCGGTCCGGTGCCACAGCTCATAGCCGCCGAATCCGAGTCCGGCGAGAAGAACTACGCTCCAGAGGATGTAGCGAACGGTTCGCAGCCCGGAGATGCTCCGCCTCATCGACTCGCTCTCCGACGGATCGCCGCCTTCGACCCGGGCGCCATTGTCAGTATCTGGCGTAGACACTTGTCGAACCATCGGTGCTAAACAGCATCACATCGAAGCGCTCAGGTGCGCCGCCCTCCATGCCGGGCGATCCGACCGGCATGCCTGGAACGGCGAGCCCTTTCGCCTTTGGGCGCTCGCCGAGCAGCCGTTCGATGTCCTTGGCCGGCACGTGGCCCTCGACGATGTAGCCCTCCACCATCGCGGTGTGACAGGACTGCAAGCCTTCGGGGACCCCGGCCATCTTTTTGATCGCGTCGAGGTTTTCTATGTTCTTGGTCGTAACGGTATGACCGTTGGCTTGCAGGTTATCGGCCCACTTGGAGCAACAGCCGCACCAGGGGGACTTGTAAACGGTGATCTCGGCGGCATAAGCCGGCGCGGAAAGCGTGGTCCCGGCTATACCGGCGGTAAGGGCAACGGTTAGCAAGAGCGGTCTGGCGCTCCGCGATTTTCGGTTAGGATTCCTCATCGTCATTTCACTCCTCCGTCTGACTAGTCACGGCGTTGGTAAGTTTTTCACCGGCGAGCGGACATGGCTATGTGGCCCAGGTTGGTCAGTGTGGCATTGCTCTTGGATTGTTGCTGAACAGCATGCGAATCCACGATCCGGCTCCTATCTTGTCTGCGCGTCGTTAAGCGCCGCGAGCACGCCGCTTTTCGACAAGATTTCGGGAAGCGTCACGCCTCTTGGCGCACCAGGGCCGTAGACCGCGTTAAAGGGGATGCCGTATCGTTCGTAACGGGCCAGGTAGGCCGCTATTCGATCGTCGGGCAGCGTCCAGTCCGCCTGCATGGCGATGACGTTCTTCTCCTTCAGGCGCTCGACAATCGATGAATCGGACAGAACCAAGCTCTTGTTCGCCTTGCAGGTGATGCACCATTCCGCGGTCACGTCCACAAAGACGGTCTTACCTTGCGCGACCAACGTCGGAATCATCTTCTCGTCGAACGGACGCCACAGGCCGTCCAACATCTCTTGCGTGCCGTTAACCGCTGCCTGCGGCGCGGCCTGAATCGACAACTGCGGCGTCAGAAACGCCAGAAACGCAAGAAGGGAGACGCTTGCCAAGGCGGCTCTTGGCTTCGGCGACCCGCGCGACAGGAGGTAGAGAACCGCGCCAATGGCCGTGGTGATACCGCCCACCAGCGCCGCGATTCCCCACCCGATCTCGGCGGCGAGAACGGTCAGGAGCCATACCCCGGTGCCGGCCAACGCGAAGCCGAGCACGCGCCTCAGAATGATCATCCAGCGGCCGGGCCTGGGCAGCTTGGTGACGAGCCGAGGGAATGCTGCGACCAAGAGATAAGGCGCCGCCAGTCCGACGCCGAGCGCGGAGAAGATCACGAGTATCTCCATTGGTCCCCGCGCCAGGGCGAATCCGACGGCGGTCCCGAGGAAAGGCGCCGAACAGGGCGTGGCCAGCAGGGTCGCGAAGGCGCCGGTCAAGAAGTTCCCCGTCAGGCCGGTCCGTTTCGCCGATATACTCTCGCTCGTATCCATTGCCCATCGTGGGAGGCGGGCGTCGAAGAAACCCCAGAGATTGCAGGCGAACAGCGTCACCAGGATCGTCATGGCGACAAGGAACCAGGGCGACTGGAACTGGATTCCCCAACCGACCGTGGCGCCGGTCGCCTTCACGCCGATCAGCGCGCCGGCCAACACAAGAAACGACGCCTGGATGCCCGCCGCGGAGGCGAGGAAGCTGAGCCGTACCGGCCCGCTGTCCCGCCCGCCGTGACCGACGGCACCCAGCAACTTGATGGACAAGACAGGGAGCACGCAGGGCATCAGATTGAGGATCAAGCCGCCCAAGAGGGCCAGCCCTATCACGGCCCAGATAGGGGATTTTCCGGAATTGGCTTCGAGAGCGCGGGTGAGGCCGGGCGGGATGTCGGCGCCGCCAGCGGCGGGGGCGGCGCGGAATTCGGCCGCGAGCGGTGGGGCGACGAAGGTGAGGTTGAGGGGCGAATCCGTCAGGTTGCGTTTCGCGAACCTCAAGCCCGATACCGGCACGTCAAGGACCGCCTTGCGGCCGCCGCCTTCGACTTGAACCGAGGGTTCGGAGAAGACAATGCCTTCCGGTCCCTCGACGAAAACGTCTGGATCTTTCAGAAGCTCGGCGGAGGCGATCGAGACACGCAGCACCGCCTCGTCCGGATTCGACGCGAGTGGACCGAACAGTCTCGCGCTTTCCAGCGTAAGCCCGACGCCTGCACCTGGTCCCGGCACCTTTGCGAGAAACCGGCTGATCAGATGCGCTTCCGGGCTTGAAGACGCCGGGCCCGCCGCCAGCGTAACCTCGAGATCTTCCTGGATCGGGATGCAAATCTCTTTGCACGTCAGGTAGTCCACGCCGACCCTTGCGACCATCCGGCTCCCCACGCGCTTCAGGCTTGCCGTAAGCGGCAGCACGACCTCGTCCCGATAGCCGAGCGTATTGAACCCCAGAATCTGAAATCGCTCCGGCGCGGGCCAGGAGATCGTCACGCCGTCGATGTTGTCGGAACCGGACCAGTCCAGCCTCGGCGGGTAGCCGGCGTCGCCTGCCGACCGCCAGTATACTTTCCAGCCGTCCTTCATGCGGAAGTGCAGGCCGAGGCCGATTTTCTTTGAGGATCCCACTGTATCCGATGCCGAAACCAGTCGGACGGCCGTATAATCGGTCTCGGCCCAGGCGGATGTCGACTGAGCTCCTGCCAACCCCGACGAGGCGCCGATTGCGGCCAACGCGAGCAGCCCAGCGCAAGCGAAACGTATTATTGCGTTCGAACCGGTCATCTTCGCTCCACTAACCGACCATCGCGTTCATGACCAAGACGGTGGCGATCAAAACCGCTGCTAGGGCAGCATTACTCCCTAAGCCCAAGAGTGTTTTCATCCCATCAGCCATGTTGCTTCATTTTTGATCTTTCTTGAGGGTCTTTGCGCTGGACCAATATCCTCAATTAGACACTCGGCCTCTGCATGTTTAGTTTTTCCGTGCGATCGCGACCTCTTCGAGAACAAGTCTATAAAGCTGTTCGGTACCAAAGGTCGGCAAGGGTTTGCCATTCACGAAAAACGTTGGCGTCTTTTCCACTCCTACTGCTCGAACATCGGCCATGTCCTGGTTCAGGATTGCGGTGATATCTGGCATCAGCATCTCGCGCCGAGCCCGCTCGACATCGAGGCCGGCCGCACCAGCAACATTCCAGGCTATCCCTAGGTTGGGTTCTCCATGGGTCGCCCATTTCGGTTGGGCCTCCAACAATCCTTCCAGCACGGGTTCGAAAACTCCCTGCATGCGCGCGGTTTCTAGGATGCGAACGGCCTCATCTGAACCTTTGTGGAAGGTCGTGTACCGCAGAACGACTCGTACTGTATTCGGAAATTCAGTTCTGATTTGCTTTACGAATGGGTGGAAGGCGCGGCAGGCCTCGCATGAGGGATCGAAGAACTCAACAATCGTCACTGGTGCATTCTTCGGTCCAATAACCGGGGAATATGCCCGGACGAGCACGTCGTCCTGAACTGACTGCGTGGCTGTGGCCGTCTCCTCCTCGATACCACGATCAAAAAAAACGGTCGCGAGCGCGAAGCCCACGACAGCAAGAACAGCCGTCACGGCTACAAGTGTGCGTCTGTTCATGGATTGAATCCTTTTCGGATAAGCAGAAGCAAAATGATGATGGCGCTGAACGCTCCCAGAGAGAGCATGGGGATCGGTATTCCACCAAGGATCGTCATGTCGACGCTGGTGCAGGACGGGCCTGCGCCGCAGGGCTCAATCGTCTGCGGGATCACGTCGGCGACAAGCAGAGTATGGTACGTTGCGAACACCCATCCGAAGCTGGCCACAGGCAGTGCGTAACGCCAAACGCCGGGATCAGACAGGTAGCAAGCGATCCCAAGAATCAAGGCAAGAAGAAACATAAACGCGCGCTGGTACCAGCACAGGACACAGGGCTCTTGCCCCATTATCTCGCCGATGAAAAGTACGCCTAGGGTTGAAATGAGCGCAATGAGCCATGAGAGGAATAGTAACTGCCACGTGCTTTGTGCTCCCCTCAGCATGATGGTCTCTTGGCTGTCCTGTTGCGCGCTCAACTTATTTGCCTCCCAGACCAAGCACTGTCCGCGATCAATGCTGACAGACCAGCGCAACCGAATTTTCTGATGGCACTCGTACGGGTCATCGCCGCTCCACTAACCAACCATCAGGTTCATGGCTAAGGCGGCGGCGATCAGGATCGCGGCAAGGACAACGATAATCCCGAAGACCATCAGCGCTTTACGTTCCTCATCCATGCCGTTTTTTCCGCCAGATATTGCTGCCCGCACAAGAATGGCGATTGGCAACGGCGACCATACCCTGCCCGGATACCTCATTGCCGCGAACCTCCGCGCGTCGTTGCCGATCAATGCCCATGCGAGACGCGTCCGGCCACAGCACGCTCCGCAGCCTCCTCCAGATGTCGCCTCCCCTCTCCCGTTGGCGCTTGCCGCAGCAGCCGCAGCGCATTGGCAACAACCAGAAGCGAGGCGCCGACGTCGGCCGCTATGGCGCCCCACAGGGTGGCGAAGCCGGCGAAGGTCAGGACGACGAAGACCACCTTAACGCCGAGCGAGAAGACGATGTTCTCGCGGATGATGGCGAGTGTCCGCCTGGAGTGGCCGACGAGCCACGGCAGCTTGGCCAGATCGTCGGTCATGAGTGCGATGTCGGCGGTTTCGATCGCCGCGTCGCTGCCCATGGCGCCCATGGCGATGCCGAAGCTCGCCCGCGCCATCGCCGGGGCGTCGTTGACGCCGTCGCCCACCATGGCGACGGTGCCGTATTTGGCAACCAGCGCTTCGACGGTGGCGACCTTGTCCTCGGGCAGCAGTTCGGCCTGGACCTCGTCGATGCCAACCTCGCGCGCGATCGCCTCGCCAGTCGCGCGGTTGTCTCCGGTCAGCATGATCAGGTGGGCGATCCCGCGTTCCCTGAGGGCCTCGATCACGCCGCGGGCGCCTGGCCGGACCGTGTCGGCCACGGCGATCAGCCCGCAGACGTGGGTCTCGTTGCCGATCACCACAACCGTGCGCCCCTCGCGCTCGAGCGCCTCGGCCCGCTCGCTGACCTCCGGCGTCTCCTGGCCGCGCTCAAGAAGGTAGCGGTGCGAGCCGAGCCAGAACTCCTCATCCCTGAAGCGGCCGGTTACCCCCTTGCCAGGGAGTACCTGCGCGCCTTCGGCGGGTTTCGCGTCAACATCGATTTGCCCGGCGTAATCAAGGATCGCCTGCGCCAGCGGGTGCGTGCTGCGCGCCTCGAGCGCGGCGGCCCGCTGCAGGAGCTCGCGCTCCGAGTGGCCGTTGAGCGGGATCACACCGACCACCGCCGGCTCTCCGCGCGTCAACGTACCGGTCTTGTCGAAGGCGATGGCCTTGAGGTGGGCCGGTTGCTCAATGTAGGTGCCTCCCTTGACCAGCACCCCCTGGCGCGCGGAGGCCGCCAGGGCAGAGACGATGCTGACCGGCGTAGAGATCACCAGGGCGCAGGGGCAAGCGATCACGAGCAGCACGAGAGCGCGGTAGAACCAGTCGTCCCACGCGCCGCCGAACAGAAGCGGCGGCAGCAGGAACACGGCGATGGCCAGGACGATAACCGCGGGTGTGTAGACGCGGGCGAACTTCTCGACCCACTGCTCGGCGCGGGCGCGCCGCCCATGCGCCTCTTCAACGAGACGGATTATCCGCGCGAGTGTCGTGTCCTCGGCGACCTTGGTGCTTTCGACCTCAAGCGCCCCTTCGCCGTTGATCGTGCCGGCGAAGATCTCTGCGCCTGGCTCCTTCGAGACCGGGACGCTTTCCCCCGTGATCGGCGCCTGGTTTACGGCGCTCACGCCCGAGACGATCCGGCCATCGAGTGCAATTCTCTCTCCCGGATTGACGATGAAGCGGGACCCGACTGGCGCCTCGGTTGCTGGGACTTCCCGCTCTTCGCCGGTGTCGAGCTTCAAGCGCACGATGGGTGGCGCAAGATCGAGGAGTTCGGCAATGGCGCGCCGGGCTCGGCCGACACTCCAGCTCTCCAGCAGCAACGACAGGGCAAACAGGAAACTGATGGCCGCCGCCTCGAACCATTCGCCGATCCCGACCGCACCCGCTACCGCGATCACCATCAGCAGGTTCATGTCCGGCCGCAGCGCCAGGGCCGCATACCAGGCCTTCACGACCACGTAGCGCGCGCCGAAGCCGATGGCGAAGGCGTAGGCGACAGCCTCGGGCAGCGGCATCGCTTGTCCGTCATGCCCGGCGAACAGCCTTAGGGCTTCCGCGAAGCCACCGGCAAGCCAGACATGCAGGGCCACCCCGGCGAATAGCGAGATCCCGCTGAGCGTCGTGAACCAGGATTGCGCCCGCTGATGCCGTTCGCTCGCCCGCTTGCTTTCTTCATCGTCGGCGCGCCATTCCACGGTGGACATGCCGGTTTTGCTCACTGCCTTGCGGATCTCTTCGGCTGAAACCCGCTCGGCGTCTTCGAGAACCATCATGCGGCCGTTCAATACATCGAACGCAAGTCGATCCTCGCCCCCGACAACCGGGCCGACCGCTTGCCTGAGGGCGGCTACCTCTTCGGCGCAATCGAGCCCCTGTACCTTGAAAACGTAACGATCGCGGCCGTGATCAGGGGAGTTGGCCGAAGCGAATGCCTCTGCGGATGCATCACCGTCGGCACCGCAACAAGGTACCGCAGTATCGTGCGAGTGGCTGTGTGGATGATTATGCTCGTGGTCGTGCGTATGGCGCGATGCCATGGAAATCCTCCAGCTTTTTCCTCACATGGCCTGCGGCAAACGGCAATCCGAGGTTGCCGGACCGGTCAGCCCACCACGGAAAGCGCATTGCCTTTGACCCGGCCCGGAAGCCGTGCTAGCTCTGAACCTAGTAGCTATAGTAACTAGAGGTTCAAGGATTAATTTCGATGACAGGAGACGGATTTACGATAGGGCGCCTGGCAAGAGAGACCGGCTGCAAAGTACAGACGATTAGGTACTACGAGGAAATTGGGGTCATGCCGACACCCAACCGAACGGCGGGAAACCAGCGCCGTTACGGGCCGCGGCACGCAGAGCGGCTAGGCTTCATCCGGCACAGCCGGCAGCTTGGCTTTCCGCTCGAGGCGATCCGCCAACTGTTGAGCTTAGCGGATAGCCCCGACCAGCCCTGCGAGACCGCTGACCGGATAGCGCGAACCCAGCTGCGCGAGGTCGAGAGCCGGATCGTTCGGCTCCAGGCGCTCAAGACAGAGCTGCACAGAATGGTCCGGCAGTGTGAAGGAGGCCGGGTCGCGGACTGCCGCGTGATCGAGGTGCTGAAGGATCACGCTAATTGTCTCTATGAGGACCACCTCGCCCCCGAGCAGGCCGAGCAACTCAAGTGACGCGCGCTTCTGGTCTACCCGAATGTGGTAATCGTACCCGAACGCGCAGTCCGCCTTCCGCACGATTGCTAAGACAGACCGAGCCGCTGTGTGAATCAACAACCACCTGTGCGATAGCCATTCCCAGGCCTACACCACCCGTGTCTCGGCTTCGTGAAGCTTCCAACCGATAGAACGGGAGAAATATCCGCTCCATTTCCGTCTCGGGGATTCCAGGCCCCTCATCCTCGATCGTGATTTCAACGGCTTCGTCGTCACTCTTCACGCGGACGTAAGCGCTTTTGCCATACTTAACCGCGTTGTCGATCAGATTAGTCAGCGCCCTCTTCAAGGCGAGGGGACGGCAGAGTGAAACGATCTCCTCGTCCACAGCGCAGGTAACGCGATGGCCCGTGTCGAACATATCTTCGCAAATGGCCTGTACAAGCGAGCCGACGTCGGTTATGCAATTTTCTTCGCTTTCAGAGCCTTCCCGAGCGAACGCCAGTGCCGACGACAGCATCGCTTCCATTTCGCTGAGTGCGGCCAGCATCTTGCTTCGAAGTTCCGGATCCGTGACATTCTCGGCCCTCAGGCGAACAGTTGTGAGTGGCGTTCGCAGGTCGTGAGATATCGCCGCCAACATCCGAGCCCGGTTCTCTAAAAGCTTTCGTATCTGTCTCTGCATGTCATTGAAGGCGCTTGCCGCTTGCCGGACCTCACTCGGGCCGGATTCTGGGAGTGGGGGTGCATTGACATTGTGTGCGAATGCGGTGGTGGCGGAAGCAAATCTATGGAGCGGCGCCGACAACTTCCTCACAGCCCATAGTGAAAGGAAGATTACCGCTATGCCAAATGAACCCGTCATTGCCACCGTCCGTTCCCATCCAGGCGCATTTGCCAAGGGCATCACGGTGGAAAAATTCAACCGCTGACCTTGAGACAACGGGATGGAAACAAGGATGGTCTGGTCGCGATCATGCCCGTACACGAGCCGGCTGAACTGGGATTCAAGCCATTTTCTGGAAGTCTCAAGGCTGGTTAGTTGGCTAAGTGTAGCAACGTCCTGAATATCGACCGAGATTGGCTCGCTGATCGCTGCGCGTACTTGACGAGACAGCAAATCGTTCAGTGAACCGATGCGCATACCCTTCGTTCTGTCATCAGGACCGCGTTCGTTCGATGTCATGTTGACCCGAAAAGCGTGGTCGTCAGAGGAGCGGACAATACGATCCCTCCACTGGTTTGGAACGCTCAAGACGATATCCGCGATCGACGCGATATGCTGCGCAATATGTTGCTCTTCGGCGCGAGTTAGCGAGTCCGCGCGATGCCCAGAAAAGACGACGATTGTCACGATATGAGTGACAGCGAGCCCGGCGATGAGGACCATGACTGTCCGGCCGGCCAAGCTCTTTGGCAGTAAGCGCATCATTCTCGTGTCACCTCCGCCGCAAAGACGTAGCCGCCGCCCCACACGGTCTTGATGATCTCTGGGTTCTGAGGGTCTCTTTCGACCTTCCGTCGTAGGCGGCTGATCCGCGTGTCGATGCTGCGGTCAACGAAGTCGGCGTCGCGACCTCTCGTAAGATCAAGCAACTGATCGCGCGTCAGCACGATCTGCGGCCTTTCGACAAACGCCTGAAGGAGATTGAATTCCGCCGTACTCAATGGCACGACGACATTGTTTTCCGACCGGAGATTGCGCGCCGAAACATCAAGATTCCAGCGATCGAACTTCCACGCTTTCATGCCATGCGCACCTTGGCCTGACGGCATTGCCTGGGCTCGTCTGAGCACGGCTTTGACCCGGGCAACCAACTCCCTGCCGCTGAACGGCTTCGCGAGATAGTCGTCCGCTCCCATCTCCAGCCCCAGCACCCGATCGAATTCTTCTCCCTTGGCGGTGAGCATCACCACGGGAACGTCGGTTGCTGCTCTTAGATCGCGACAGAGCGTTAAACCGTCCTCTCCCGGGAGCATCAGATCAAGGACAACAAGATCGACGTGGCTTTCTTTCAGGATACGGTGCATCTGCCGCCCGTCCGCCGCAGTGCTGACGCGGTACCCCACCTTGGCGAGGAGTCCGGAGACTAGCTCACGGATCTCTTCATGGTCGTCGACCACGAGTATGTGCATCGCGTTCCTCATAATCATCAAATAAATACAAAGAACGCATCCACTCGTCTCGGAGAAAGTGATGGCAAATCTTTACCCGCACCATTTTTGCAAGGATTTGTAAGACTTTCGGGCTTCCGCGACAAACTTGGGTAACAGTTCTTCCTTATATGGCCTGTGTCCCCGTTCCGGAGCCGACTTCGCCTCCGCGCGGACACGGAGAACCCCTTATCCGTTAAAGAGTCCGGAAGGAGCTACGGAATGGTACGGCGAGGCCGGAAACAATGGCGCATTCGCATGGACCCCGCCCACTCGTGCTCTCCGTGGAAAAAGGCGCATTGCCGGTCTTCCGGACGGCGGCCGCGGCCATGCCCAATTCGTCGTACTGCCTTTTCACCTCTAGGCGGAAGCCTCGCGCGAGAAGCGGCTGCGACGCGAGGCACGAACGGGCATGAGCCGCGGCCTAACCGACCAAAGCAGGCCAGCGCAGTGCCGCTGATGTTGCTATGACCGCCAGACTACAGAGGCATTTCACGTAATGAACCGCAAGGAACGAACCGTATTCGTTACGATTGTAATCAACAGCCTGCTGATCCTGTTCAAGTTCTGGCTGGCGTCAGCCTCCGGAAGCCTGGCATTGCGATCCAGCGCGACGCATTCGCTGGCGGATCTGGCGATTGGCGTGTTCGTCCTGATCGGACTCTTCGTGAGCCGTCGAGAGACAGCCAAGGCCCGGGCAAGCCACAGCTTTGGGGTAGTTGAGAACTGGGTGGCCCTGGCTGTTTCGGGAGCAATTTTCTACGTCGGCTTCGACATTGTAACTGAAGTCCTCGCCGCAGAAACGCCTGAGCTCAGGAATCTCGTCCCCATCGCGCTAGCAGCACTCATTACCGTAGTCGTTGCCTATGTCGTTGCCCGTTACAAGCTGTACGTTGGCCGGCAGACGGATTCGCCGGCCCTGATCGCGAGCGGCTACCACTCACAGGTCGATATCTACGCGTCCATTGTCGTGGTCGCGGGATTGGCCGGTGCTGCCTTGGGCCTGCCGAACCTCGACACCGCGGCCGCCGCCGTGGTCGCCGTTCTGATTTTCCTGTCCGGCTATCAAATTGCCGCCTCGGCCCTTACTGCCTTAAGGCGCCGCAGGCTGCTCGACCTGGAAGGCGAAACCGGGGAACCGGCCGGACCCGAACGCAGTTGGTGGCGCGTCTACGGCCCCGCTGCCGGCGCGTTGCTGGTCGCCATGTATCTTCTTTCGGGCTTTTACGCTGTTCAGCCCGGAGAAAGCGCTGTCGTCAGGCGCTTCGGAAAGGTGGTCGAGCAGGCGAGCTCAGGTCTTCACTACCGTTGGCCGACGCCGATAGAACGCATCGATGTGGTCGCCATCGACCAAGTGCGTCGACAGGAGACGACTCCCATACAGATGCTGACCGGGGACGAAAATCTCATATCGGTGCGGGCCAGCGTGCACTACTCGGTGAGCGATCCATCGTCATTCGTGCTAAACGTCGCCGATCCCGAGAAACTGGTGAAACAAGCTGCGGCTGCTGCACTGCGACAGGTGGTGGCCCGAGAAGCGGTTGATGCCCTGCTAACGGTCGACAAGGCCGAGATCCAGCGACAGACGGCGGCCGCAGCTCAGGCGGCGCTCGATCGGAATATCGCCGGGGTCCGCATCGTCGGTGTGCAGCTCCTCGAAAGCGCTCCTCCGCCGGAAGTAGCCGACGCCTTCCGGGACGTGGCGAGCGCGCGGGAGGACCGAAACACATTCGTGAACGAGGCCTTGGCCTACCAGAACGAGGTTGTGCCGATTGCGCGCGGTGACGCCGACAAGGCCAGGCAGGCGGCCGTCGCCTATGCCGCCGGGAAGACGGCTCTCGCCTCTGGAGACGCGACCGGTTTCGTCGCCCGCGTGGAGGCCTATGCGGACGCGCCGGAGATTACCCGTCAGCGCCTGTATCTGGAAGCGATCGAGCGGTCGTTGCCCGGCGCTCGGAAATTTGTGCTGGATCCCGAAGTCTCGCCCCAGACAACGGATCTGTGGATACCGCGCTCGGGCAACACTCAGCTGTTGCCGCGAAAGCCATGATTTCCTTGAGGACCCTCATTCCATGAAACTTATTCGCAATCTTACCCTCGCTGCCTTGGCGCTCGGATTCCTGGCAACCAGTCTTGTCTTCTTCCAGGTCGACACAACGGAAGACGCCATTGTCACCCAATTTGGAAACCCAGTTCGTGTAGTCACCGAGCCAGGCCTTTATGCCAAACTGCCAGATCCCGTGCAAAGCGTCGTCAAAGTCAGCAAGCAACTGCAGTTGTATAATCTGCCGCGCACTGAATTTCTCAGCGCGGACAAGAAGAACATTGTGGCCGAAGCCTACGCGACTTGGCAAGTGACCGATGCCCTGACCTTCCTCAAAAACGTTCGCGACCTGCGGGGCGCGGACACTCGGCTCAATGACATCATCAAGTCGGCACTCGGCGCGGCGCTCGGTCAGGTCGAGCTTAGCCAGCTTGTCACCGTGGAGGTCTCGCAGGTCCGTCTTCCGGAGACCCTAACCGCCGTCAAGGATCGGGCGGCGGCGCGCACTGAAGCTTATGGGTTCACTGTAACCGATGTTCAGCTCAAGGAACTCACTTTCCCCGAGGCCAACCTCACCAGCGTGTTCCAGCGCATGCGTTCGGAACGCGAATCCATCGCCCGCAAGTTCCGCTCGGAGGGAACAGAAGAGGCCGCTCGAATCCGCGCCACAGCCGACACCGAGAAGGCCCAAATACTAGCTACCGCGAACCAGGAGGCAGCCGAAACCCGCGGACGGGCCGATGCCGCGGCGATCGCGATATATGCCAAGGCTTTTGGCAAAGACAAGGAGTTCTACCAGTTCTCGCGCACGCTTGAGTCCTACACAAAGTTCATCGACGAGAACACGACACTGATATTGCCGTCCACCTCCGAACTCCTCCGCTACCTCGATCCGAAAAGCGTATTCAACCGATCCCCGACTCTTGAGGCCATAAATGCCTGCAAAGCTGCTGGCTCCGCTTTCTGTGTTGGACCGGAGGCGAAGTGATGAGTGATGAAGGATCCTCCGCTCCACCCCCCAACTCTGACGAGCCCAGCACCGGCAGTCGGCGTGCCACCCTAACAGTGATGAAGTCCGTTCTTGCTCGTGTTGCAGCTCTCTTCGCTGGTGACGACGATTCACCTTTGGCCGATCTCCGGACTGCGCTAGGTCACGTCCGGCCAACTCTCGTGCTTTGGAGTCTGTGCGGGCTGGTCCTGTTCGGCTACGTCTCGACGGGCGTATACTCGGTCGCACCAGGCGAGGCTGCCGTGGTGCGTCGCTTCGGCAGCGTTATCGAGCCCCGCATGGAGTCTGGTCTTCACTACCGTTTGCCGTGGCCCGTCGATCGTGTAGACATCGTGAACGTGAGCGAAGTTCGCAGAGAACAGGTCGGCGTTCTTGAGCCTGAGGCGGAGCACGCGCACCCGGAGCCGCCATCCAAACTCCAGGCGCTCTCCGGCGACACGAACGTGGTCGACGTCGAGGTCATCGTGCAGTATCAGGTCCGCGATCCGGCGGACTATCTGTTCAATGTGAAGTATGCATCGTACCGCGTCGTGCGCGATGCGCTGCGAGCCGCCGTGACAAGCCTCGTCACCGGATTGCCCGTCGATGCCCTGCTGACCACCGGACGGAATTCGCTGCAGCAGGCGATTCGAGAACAGACCCAGAAGCGTCTGGACAAGTATCGCAGCGGGCTGGCGGTCGTTGGCATCGACCTGCAGAAGGCCTTTCCGCCAGCCGATGTGGCAGGCGCATTTACGGCCGTCAACACTGCCAGGGAGGAGAAAGTGCGCGCGATCAACGAGGCCCAAGGATACGCGAACAGCCTGATCCCGGAAGCAAGGGGCGAGGCGCAGCGGATACGAGCGGTAGCGCAAGCGTATCGGTCGGAGGTTGTTGCACAATCCGCCGGTTCGGCGCGGGCCTTCGAATCCATGTTGGCCGAGTACCGGAAGAGCTCCGCTGCGTATGGTGAGGACGTGACGCGCTATCGCATGTATCTCGAGACGATCGACCAGATCATGTCACGCGTACAGGTCTATGCCCTGGACAAGACAAATGGGGGTAGTGTCAATCTCAGACTGTTTGGCGGCCGGGCCGATGGACCGATTGCCGTGGACGGACAACCGCGCTAACCATGGCACAGGGGTGGCGTCAGAGCTGGTCGGACCTGCTTGACAGCTTGCGTGGCAGCACATCGAGCGCAAGAGAAGTTGGGGTTTCAGGAGGGCCGGCGACGGATCGCGAAGAGTCCAGTTCCGATCAGGTCTCAGTTACAAGCAGCACGCTCAGTCGAGGAATGGCGGAAGAGGTTACGTCGGGCGTTCGCCCAACCGACCATTCAGTGGAAACTACCGAAGGCAGCGGTGACAACGAGCATCGGGCGCCCGCCGCGGAAGATGAATCGGCCGGCGCCAAAACTGAGCCGGAGGTTGCTTCGGCCGCATCGGCGCATGGCCCAGCCGAACAACGAAAACTTAGCGGTTGGTCATTCGCGGTCATAGCTCTGATTGCGATCATTGCTACTGTGCCTTGGCTGCTCTCGCCGTATCACTTCGGCGCTGATCTCTTGGCCCCGGATCCACCCGCCCCGGATGTTGTGGCAACCTTCGATGGCGGGCGCATCACACTGGACGACGTGGAGTCCCACCTAAACCTGTTGGTGCCTTCCCAACTGCGCGATCTTACTCGTTCGCCGGAGGCCATGTTGTCCATTATCGAAGACCTGATCTCCGACCAACTCGTGCTTCGCTGGGCGGCCGACCGGAAGCCGGAAGGCGAGGAGGCATTCCGTCATGCGGTCAAACACATCAATGAGGAACTCAGCCTCGATGCTTTTGCCAGCCAATTGCATGAAGACGCAGTCCCGGTGGCCGAGAGCAAAATGCGGAATTACTACGAAGCCAATGCGTCGCGCTTCGGGCAGCGGACCTTTGCAGAATCCAGAGAGGAGATTCGCCAAATACTCGTCGCCGAAAGCGAGCCGGAATTCATGGAAAGTTACATCGCAAGGTTGCGTAAGAACGCCTCGATCACGCGTAACTTCGAACTGCTCAATGTCCCGCCGCCCAGTGAGGACCAACTCAAGCGCTACTACGAGGCGAACCTCGACAAGTTCGCTTTGCCACGCCGTGCCGTTGTCGATGAGGTTGAAATTCCCGTTTCCGTTTTTGGAGAGAGGGCCCAACAGAGGGCCAGCGATCTGCTACTGAGAATTCGAGGTGGCGCCTCTTTCAAGGAAGTGGCCGCTCGGCTTGCCGGCGGGCGTTTATCCACAAACCGGGAGGTGGCAGAAGGGACGCGGGCCGGTGAATGGGACAAGAACGTCTTCGCACTGGTGCCAGGAGAGCTGGGCAGCGTCTTTCAGGCCGGTGACGCCTTCTACGTCGTTCGGCTGAACGAGCTCAAGCCGGCGCGCACCCAGGCTCTCCCGGAGGTCCGGTCCATTGTTGCCGCCGCCGTGGGACAGGGAAAAGAGCAAGAATGGTTCGAGACGAACGGCCGGAAAACGCTTTTCACACTGAAGGGCCAGCGCTTCAGCCTGAAGCAGTTCTACGAGGAGTATCGGGAACTGCCGGTATCGCTTCAAGGGCAATACGCCGGCCCTGATGGACTGAGAAAGCTCGCCGACTCGTTGATCGACCGGATGCTGCTCGTAGCCGATACCTATGACAAACTCCTCGACGTCAAGACGAAGCCGCTCGCGGACGAAACACGGCTGCGCCTCCTACGGCAAATGATGGAACAGGAGGAAGTGGACGACAAAATCGAGATTGCGGATACGGAGATGCAAGAATTCTACGCTAAGAACGGCAAACGCATGGCGTATCCGCCCAGGGCACGTATCCGCTACATCCGGATCGACCTCGGCGCGAGCAACGATGAGGAGCGTCGGGCGCGGGAGCGCGCGCAGGAGGCTTACAATAAGCTAGTCCCCGGGTTCTTTCGTGACGGAGCCGACTTTGCAACTGTGGCGCAAGAATATTCCGAAGACCCGGAAAGCGCGGCCAAAGGCGGCGAGATAGACGGCTGGATCGGTGAAAGCAGCGATCCTCTTCTGGAGCTCACCGATCACCCGTTTCACGAAGCAGTGCTCAGGCTCGAACCCGGAGAAATCGGCAAGCCGTTTCAGATGGCCGGAAGCCTGTATATCGTCCAGGTCCTGGAACGAACAGAACCCAAGCCGCTGGGTTTCGAAAAAGCCAAGCCCTTCATCGAGGAAGTCCTGACCGAACGAAAGCACCGGGCTCTTGCGATCGATCTGCAAAAACGACTGCTGAAAGACGCCGATGTGGTGATGTACCCGGAAGTCCTTGAGACATACTTCAAGAAGCGTTCGCAACCCCCAAGCACGGACGGAGCGAAAGGATAGCCGATGTTTGCACCGGCTCCATTGTTGCTATAGCAAATGCTCTACGTCCAGAAGTCGTCGATCGCATCGAAGGTGGGAGACGTCAATTCCCGTGGCAGAAGTGTTTGCTGTTTCGGCGCTTACCTTCATCCCGACACGTTTTGGCTTATGCGACACGAGATCTCATGCCGCCCAAAAGAGCACGACTACGATGCTTTCATTCCGTTGTTCGAGCGCATTGCGGCGCAGAAGCCAGGAACCGTGGCGATACCGATTGAGCTCGTTCCCGACTACGCCGGGTGGGCTTTGGCTGCGTTTTGGCGAGATTCGAAGTTTGAAATGAAGTACTATGAAGTACTTTGAAGTACAAGGATCACTTCGAACACTTTGCGATTGTGGGAACGAAAAATTGGGAGAAATGGGGGCCGAGCTATTCAACGCTCTCCTCCCCGCAGCCATAATGCGTTTTTCGGACCAGAGCAACGATCGGAAGCGGTAGCTTGGGCGCGTTCCTATGTTAGCGTTAGGGACTAAGTTCAGTGGGCTCCGGACACGATCATGGTGAAAAGAGCATGAGCGACGCCCGGCTTGTTTGGGCCGTCGCAGTCAATGTTCTTCTCACATTCGCGCAGGTCATTGGGGGCGTCTTGTCCGGGTCACTCTCGCTGATCGCTGATGCGCTGCACAATTTCAGCGACGCTGCCGCACTCGGACTAGCTCTCTTCGCACGGCGAATCGGACGGCGGCCGGCCGACAAGCTGATGACATTCGGTTACGCTCGCGCCGAGCTCGTTGCAGCGCTGGTCAATCTGACGACTTTGATTATCATCGGTTTTTATTTGATCGTCGAAGCAGTGAACCGCTTCATTGAGCCCCAACCGGTCGAAGGCTGGACGGTCGTGATTGTCGCGGGCGTCGCGCTTTTGGTCGACATCGTGACCGCTGTCATGGTCTATGCCGCCTCCAAGAACAGCCTCAATATCAAAGCCGCGTTTCTGCACAATGTGTCTGACGCGCTCGCGTCGGTCGGCGTGATCGTCGCTGGAACGCTCATTCTTCTATACGACCTTTACGTCGCTGACCTGATTATGACGATGGTGATTGCGGGATACGTGATCTACCAAGGTTTCTCGATTATGCCTCGAACGGTACGTCTGCTCATGGGTGCCGTTCCTGACGACGTTGAATTTGACCGGATCGTAGCTGCTCTGAATGAGGCCGACGGCATCCAAGACATTCATCATGTCCATGTTTGGAGTCTCGACGAACACGAGCGCGCGTTGGAGGCGCATCTTGTACCGAGTGAACGATCGCTTGAATCTTTCGAAACACTGAAAACGTCAGTGCGCGCCATGCTATCCGAACGCTTTTCTATTCATCACGCGACTCTGGAAGCGTGTCTCGATACAGATTGCGAGAGCGATGTTATTACGGTTCACGGGAACAACCATCTTCCACACGGTAAAGAATAGGCACAAATTCAGAAACGTTGTAAACGTCGGCAAACACGAATGAGGAGTTGAGAGGACTTGGATGATCGGCTGTTGACCTGAGCCCTTTTTCCTCCTGTCCCTCGGTGAGCCGAGAACGATTCATAGATTCGTCTCCTTTTCGGTTGACGGACAGCACCACGTCGCGCCGATGTGATAATCGCCGGCGACGTGAGTGATCTCGGGAACAATGGCGAGGTCAAATCCGAACAATGCTCGGATAAAATGGTTCGGTCGGCATCGGTCGGGGGTCTTGCCGTAATTCTTCGTGGCGCTGGCCGATGGGCAGTCGGTCGCGACTATCGCAAGATGATGGTTACCGCAGCGGCAAACATGGCAGCGGCCATCACGGCCGAGGATACGGGTGCGCATTCCGATGAAAGCGGCCACCGATTCCGACGGAAAGCGGTCAGCTGTTTCGATCCAAAGCAGCCAGTTTGGCCGAGGGTCGAATATGGCGTCGTGATCGTCACCGTTGAGTGATCCTTTGTTGTCATTTCTGTTCTGTCTGGTCAATGGCGTCGGCTAACTCACGTCGTGGTACCTACGCCACCACCACCTGGTGCAAGCCCCAATGCTTCAAAAACTATACGCCCGACGCACGGAATTGGCTTAGGTAGTATCCAGAATGTTTCGCACTTTGTGTCGGGGCTGGTGTCCTCTCTGGTTAGGCGGTCATCCTATGCCGCTTGAGCAGCTGCATGTTCATGTAGCGCTTCAGTGACCACTTGGTGCCGGCGATGTGCCTCAACCTGGTCGCGGCCAGGTTGAGGGCCGACTGACCGTCGGGGAAGGCCCCGACCACGCGGGTCCGTCTCCTGATCTCGCGCATGATCCGCTCCAGGGGATTGTTGGTGCGGATGCGGCGCCGGTGCTCGTCGGGGAAGGCGTAGTAGACCAGGGTCTCCTCCACCGTCTGTTCGAGCCATTCGGCAACCTTCGTGAGCTTCATGGCGCGAAGCTTCGCCGCCACGTCCCTTGCCTTGGCCTGGGCGGCCTCGCGGCTCTCTTGAGCGTGGATTGCCTTCAGCATGAGCGCGACCTCGCGCATCTTGGCGCTCGGCACGTGGCTGAGGGCGTTCCGGTACCAGTGCACGACGCAGCGCTGCCAGCGGGCTTGCGGATAGACCTCGGCCACGCTCTCGACGAGCCCCAGGCAGGCATCCGAAATAACCAGCTCGACGCTCTTGAGACCCCGCTCCTTGAGGTGCTTCAGGAAGGCGCTCCAGCCGGTCTTGTCCTCCTTGGCACCCTCGACGATCCCGAGGATCTCGCGGTAACCGTCGTCGTTGACCGCGATCGCCACCAAGAGCGAAACGTTCCGGACTTCGCCGGCCCAGCTGCGCTTCAAGACGATGCCGTCCAGATAGACTTAGGGGTGTGCGCCCGCGATCGGCAGCATCCGCCAGGCCTCGATCTGGGCGTAGAGATCTTCTTGTTCAGGTTCGACACCGTCCCCGGCGAGACCCGCGTGCCCCACAAGGCCTCGGTGATGTCCTCGACACGCCACACCGAAACGCCCGCCAGGTACATCTCCACCAGGGCCTCCTCGACAGACGTTTCCCGGCGCCGGTAGCGCTCGATGATGGCCGTCTCAAAAGTCTGCTTGCGCAGCTTCGGAACCTTCAGCTTCACCGCGCCGGCCGTCGTCTGCAGCTTCCTGTCGTAGCTGCCCGCCCGCGTGTCCCGCCGTACGTCAGTCCGCTCGTACCGGCCGGCGCCGACAAGACGCTCCGCCTCCGCATCCAGCAACGCGTTCAGCGTCTCCTCAACGCTGCCGCGCACGATGTGCTTCAGGTGATCCTGTATGCGTTCGTCGTCAATCCGAATGACGTTGCCCAACGGCCTCGGGCTATCCTCTGTCATGGTGGCTCCCTTCTGGGGTGGCTGATTCTTGCAAAACCAACCTAACCAGTTTTCGGGCCACCAACCCCGCACCTCAAATGTGCGAAAGATCTTTTACGTTATCTTGGCTTAAGCTTGATTCCGCGCGGTACCCATATGGTACCCGAACGCAAGAAGCCCGCTTCGAATGAAGCGGGCTTCTTGTTATAAGATATTGGTATACTTTGATAACTTTGGTTGCGGGGGTAGGATTTGAACCTACGACCTTCAGGTTATGAGCCTGACGAGCTACCAGACTGCTCCACCCCGCGGAAGGGTTTTTGTGTCGCGCTATCGGCTTTCGCCTGCTTGAGCGCTTGTCCGGAGTCCTTCGTTGTCCGCTATTGGCGGTCTGGCCTTTTGCGGTGTTCGAAGGAGGTTTGAGATTGTGAAGAGGGTTTTCCGTGCTTTCTTTTCTGCGGATGGAAGGCCTGGCGGCGACCTACTCTCCCACGTCTTAAGACGCAGTACCATTGGCGCGGAGGGGTTTCACGGCCGAGTTCGGGATGGGATCGGGTGGGTCAACCCTCGCTATGACCACCAGGCCGTCGATCCGCAGAATCAGATGTCAGGTGACAGAGGTCAGATGTCGGTAAACGGGAGTGCTCCGACATCGCTGTCTGTATTTGACGCAGTTGGGTTTTATGAAAGCTGTTTTCGTGTGCGCTACCGGCCGCCGCCTATATGAGCGCGTATTAACTGCGCTCAAGTAGCGAGCAGCGCGAGCGATAGCGCCCACGAACCTGCGCTCAAGTAGGCCAAAGGCCGGTAGCGCAGATTAACAAGCAACAATCAGGTTTTCCTGATTGTCACGGATGGTTTGGTATCAAGCCGATCGAGCGATTAGTACCGGTTAGCTCCACGCATTGCTGCGCGTCCACACCCGGCCTATCGACGTGGTGGTCTTCCACGGCTCTCAAGCGAGACCTGGTTTCGAGGGGGGCTTCCCGCTTAGATGCCTTCAGCGGTTATCCTGTCCGTACTTGGCTACCCGGCGGTGCGGCTGGCGCCACAACCGGTACACCAGAGGTACGTCCACCCCGGTCCTCTCGTACTAGGGGCAGCTCCTCTCAAGTCTCGTACACCCACGGCAGATAGGGACCGAACTGTCTCACGACGTTCTAAACCCAGCTCACGTACCACTTTAATCGGCGAACAGCCGAACCCTTGGGACCTGCTTCAGCCCCAGGATGTGATGAGCCGACATCGAGGTGCCAAACACTCCCGTCGATGTGAACTCTTGGGGAGTATCAGCCTGTTATCCCCGGCGTACCTTTTATCCGTTGAGCGATGGCCCTTCCACGCGGGACCACCGGATCACTATGACCGACTTTCGTCTCTGCTCGGCCCGTCGGCCTCACAGTCAGGCGGGCTTATGCCATTGCACTCCACAGCTGATTTCCGACCAGCTTGAGCCCACCATCGCGCGCCTCCGTTACTCTTTGGGAGGCGACCGCCCCAGTCAAACTACCCGCCATGCAGGGTCCCGGCCCCGGATCCACGGAGCGCGGTTAGACATCAGAAACATCAAGGGCGGTATCTCAAGGGCGCCTCCACGTAAACTGACGCTTACGCTTCAAAGGCTCCCGCCTATCCTGCACAGAACATTCCTAATGCCACTGCAAAGCTGTAGTAAAGGTGCACGGGGTCTTTCCGTCTGACCGCGGGTACTCCGCATCTTCACGGAGAATTCAATTTCGCTGAGTCGGCGTTGGAGACAGTGGGGAAGTCGTTACGCCATTCGTGCAGGTCGGAACTTACCCGACAAGGAATTTCGCTACCTTAGGACCGTTATAGTTACGGCCGCCGTTTACCGGGGCTTCGGTTCAAAGCTCTCACCTCTCTCCTTAACCTTCCGGCACCGGGCAGGCGTCAGACCCTATACGTCGCGTTGCCGCTTCGCAGAGCCCTATGTTTTTAGTAAACAGTCGCCACCCCCTAGTCTGTGCCCCCCACACCTGGTTGCCCAGATATGGGGCACCCTTATCCCGAAGTTACGGGTGCAATTTGCCGAGTTCCTTCAACGCCGTTCTCTCAAGCGCCTTGGTATACTCTACCAGTCCACCTGTGTTGGTTTAGGGTACGGTCTACTACTGGGGCTGTTTCCTGGAACGCCTTCGCCGCCACCGCAAATCCGATAAGCGGTAACAACTTACGGCATTCGTCACATCCCAGAAGGCCCAGGAATATTAACCTGGTTCCCATCGCCTACGGCTTTCGCCCTCGGCTTAGGGGCCGGCTCACCCTGCGCGGATTAGCCTTGCGCAGGAACCCTTGGACTTTCGGCGAGAGTGTTTCTCACACTCTTTATCGCTACTCATGTCAGCATTCTCACTTCCGATACCTCCAGCATGCCTCGCGGCACACCTTCACAGGCCTACGGAACGCTCCGCTACCACTCCAGAGGTCAGATATCAGGAATCAGGGATCAGGACGGCGCTGCCCGCCCTGGCTCGTGTGCAAACCCTGAAGCATCTTGGCAATCGAACGATACTCGTCCCGCCAATGCTTCAACGTCGGCTCGTCAATGTATCCGAGATCAAAACAATACCGCACCCAAACCTGCATTTCGTCCGCCGAGCCAATCGACATCATCAAATAACGTCTGTACTCGGCCTTCGAAAGCCGCTGCTTGCCGAACCCTTCGGCGATGTTCACCGGGATCGATTTCGATGCCCGGCGCATCTGATCACCAAGAGCG